>CAJUGP010000004.1:0-15991 GCA_910586365.1 uncultured Christensenella sp.
GGTTACGTATAAGCCGGTAAAAGACCGCATCGAAGCGGGTACGTTCCTCATTGCCTGCGCGATTTGCGGCGGCGAAATCGAGGTTACGGGCGTGCGCGGCGAAAATATCGGCTTGCTTTTACATAAATTACGCGAAAACGGTTGCAAAATACAAGTGAAAAATGATAAAATAAGAATCGAAAGCAATACCCGTCTGAAATGCAACCGCCGCATCGAGACGATGCCGTTCCCCGGTTTTCCCACCGATTTGCAGGCGCAGGCGACGGCGCTGAATTGCTGCGCGGAGGGCGGCGCGCTCGTCGTCGAAAATCTGTTTGAAACGCGTTTCAAATACGTGCCCGAATTGCAGAAAATGGGGGCGGATATCGAGGTGAAGGGCAGGAGCGCGTTCGTGCGCGGCGTGCCGCGCTTGCACGGAGCAAGCGTAACGGCGGGCGATCTGCGCGGCGGCGCGGCGCTTGTTTTGGCGGCGCTCGGCGCGGAAGGGGCTTCGCAGGTGCTCGATCTTTCGCACGTCGACCGCGGGTATTACGATTTTGAAGGGAAATTAAAAGCCTTAGGCGCGAATATCAGAAGAGTGCGCGTGTAATCCTACATAAGAAACGCATATGAGAAAGAAAATTTTACTGTCGACAATCGTATCGTTCGTCTTGCTCGCCGCCGTGATCGCGGCGGGCATCAACGCCGTGTTTACGGTGAGCGACGTGCAGACCGAATACGTCGTATATTCCGCCGAAGGACGGGCGGAATCCGCGCAGCTGAACGAAAAGCTGGGGCGTTACCGCGGGAAGAGTTCGACGTTTTTGGACTTAAACGACGTAAAGGCTACGGTGGAGCAATTCCCCTGTCTGAGCGCGGAGCGTATCGAAAAGAAATATCCTTCCGCCGTGTCGCTCACGGTGCGCGAGCGCAAGGAAACGTATGCCGTGCGGCAGGAAAACGGCTTTGCCGTGTTCGACGAAGAAGGCCGCTATCTTTACGAGAAGGCGGATAACGTCAACCGTCTTGACGGCGATAAAAATATTTTGCTCGAAGGATTTTCCTTTGTCTGCAAAGAACGGACGGCTGCCGAGGGCGAATATGCGGCGGAGCTGTTTGCGGCGTTCGATACGCTGAAAGAAACGCTCGGCTCGATCAGAGCGAACGTATTGCGCGCGGAGCTGAAAAAATTCAGTTCCGACGGGCGGACCCATTTCTTTTATCTTTACATGCGTGAAGGGGTGATGCTCAGCATCAAAAATCCCGCGAGGGCGGGGGAAGAAAAAGCCGCCGCGGCGGTCGAAAAGTATCTTTCGCTCACCGATAAACAGCGCGTGAAAGGCGTGATCGACGTGGTGGACGATTTGATTACGGGAACGGGGGTGAACGTTTCCTATTCCGACGAATTCGTTCCGATGGCTTAAAATCGCAAAGCGCTCTTCGGAGCGCTTTTTTATTATAAAATTCTTGACAGTTTGCTTCCCGTTTGCTATAATAGAACGGTGTAAATTCGGTGAAGTACAAAGGAGGAAGTATGGGGCGCAAGAGCGTGGCGATATTGGACGTGCGTTCCTCCGATATTTCCTTGATTATCGGAGAGCGGGGCGTAAACGGTACGTTCGTTTTCAAAGCCGAACGCAGCGAACGGTACGACGGATATGCGGACGGTAAGTTTTTTAACGAAACCAAACTTGCCGATCTCATTTTTTCGCTCGTATCCGACGTGGAACGGACTTGCGGCGAGCGGTTGAAGCAGGTGTATGTGGGCGTTCCCGGTTCGTTTACGCAGGTCGTTCCCCAAGACAGGACGATCAGCTTTCCCAAACGCCGCAGGATCACCGAGCGCGAAACGGACATGCTTTTTGAAAACGGCAGGGAAGAGCGCAAGGGATACCGTTTTATGCGGGCGACGAGCATGGTGTACATCACGGCGGACAACCGCCGCGTGATCGACCCTGTGGGGCTGACTTCCGCCAAGCTGAGCGGCTTGCTTTCTTATTTTTACTGCTCGGATTATTTTGCGGAAACGATGGAATCGTGCTTTGGCACGATGAATATATCCTTGAAATTCCTGCCCACGGAGTACGCGAGCGCGATTCATCTCATTCCGTCGGAAACGCGCGACGAGTACGCGCTTTATCTCGATTCGGGATATCTCTCTTCAACGGTATGCGTTTTGCTCGGGAACGGTGTGTTGGCGCAGCGGTCTTTTTGGACGGGCTGCGGACAAATCGCCGTGCGGCTTATGGAAAAGTTCTCCATGCCTTATCAAGCGGCGGCGCAGCTGTTGCGCAAGACCAATCTATACGCCAAAAAGGGCGCGGGCAGGTTTGAGTTCGAGTTTGCGGGCGAATCGTATTTTATCGATTCCGATGCGCTTACGGAAACGGTGGAAGAAGGGTTGGACGAGCTTTGCGAGGCGGTAAGCGGATTTGTCGAAGAATGCGCGGGGCGCGAGCTCGATTATAAACCGCTCTATATTTCGGGCGAGGGGATCACGCAGATCCGCGGCGCGATGGATCATGTGAGCAAGCGGCTTAACCGCGTTACGGAAGAGCTGTGCCCTTCGCAGCCATATTACGATAAACCGACGAAGAGCACTCAGCTGGCTTTGACCGATATGGCAAGCCGCGATCATAACAAAAGCAGATTTTTAAGCCGTCTTTTCGGCGGATTTGGAGGTTAATTATGTATAACGATATTTATCCCAACAACGGAGGAAGGGACGAACAGCCGCCCGTCGAGACGAGTTCGCTCAACGGAAAGGCAAAAATTCGCGTGATCGGCGTGGGCGGAGCGGGAAACAACGCGATCAACCGCATGATCGAAGCGGGAATTTCGAGCGCGGAGTACATCGCCGTCAATACCGACGCGCAGATTTTGGCATGCAATTTGGCTCCCCATAAAATTCAGCTCGGCGCGCAGCGCACGAAAGGGCTGGGCGCGGGTGCCGATCCCAAAATCGGCAGAGATTCCGCCGAGGACAGCAAAGCGGAGCTTGAAAAAGCGATTAAGGATACCGATATTTTATTTATTACCGCGGGTATGGGCGGCGGTACGGGAACGGGCGCGGCACCCGTCATCGCAAGCATTGCGCGCGAACAGAAAATACTTACCGTCGCGGTCGTAACCAAGCCCTTCGATTTCGAGGGAAAACACCGCATGGATAACGCCATGGAAGGCATTGCGAATCTCAGAAAATTCGTCGATACGCTTATCGTGATCCCCAACGAAAAAATCAGCGAGGTCGTGCCGATCACGGCGACGTTCCAAGATTCTCTTCGCGTTGCGGACGAAGTTTTGATGCAGGGTATCCGCGGGATCGCAGAACTGATCGTGACGCCCGCTCTTATCAATCTCGACTATGCCGACGTGAGAACGATCCTTAAAGATAAGGGCATGGCGCACATGGGCGTCGGCGTCGCCAAGGGCGAGAACAGAACGGTGGAGGCGCTGCGCCTTGCCGTCAATTCGCCGCTGCTCGATACGACGATCGAGGGCGCGACGGGTATTATATTCAACGTAGTCGGCGGACCCGATTTAACGCTGAACGAAGTGAGGACGGCGGCAAGCCTTATCCGCGGCGTAGTGCATTATTCGGCGAATATCATCGTCGGCGCATGCATCGACCCCGGCATCGACAACGACGAGGTGGAGGTGACGGTGATCGCCACGGGTTTTCCGCCGGCGGCTGAGGACGACGGGGCGATCAATAAAAACGCACCCGCACCGCAGCCGCAGACCGTATCATCCGCAACTCCCCGCTATTCGAGCATTCTTTCTCAGATGCAGGCGCAAAAGCAGCAGGAACAAGCCGCCGCTGTGCCCGCAGCGTCGCAGCAGCCTGTCGCGCCTGCGCCCGATCCCGAACCGGAGCAGGAGATCGAAATCGAGGAAGAGGACGAAACGCTTTCCGCAGAGAAAGACAGAAAACTTCCCGCATTCGTTCAGCGTCTATTGAAAAATAAGAAGTAAGCAAAAAACCGTTATGCTCTTCGCATAGCGGTTTCTATTGTGAAAAGCAATGATTTGTGAGGGATAGGCGTTGAAAAAACAATTTTTGTCTTTGAGTGAAATTCACGCAGCGCTTTTTGAAATTTTAGTCGAATTCGATCGCGTTTGCCGTGAGCATAATTTGCGTTATTCGCTTGATTACGGCACGCTGCTCGGCGCGGTGCGCCACAAAGGGTTTATTCCGTGGGACGACGACGTTGACGTTTCCATGCCCCGTTCGGATTACGAGCGTTTTCTAACTCTTGTTAACGAGGGTCAAATTAGGTTTGCATCGCATTTTATGTTGTCGCGCGATCGTGGCAGAGGTGCGGATTATCCTTATTTGAAGCTTATGGATACGCGTTATAAAACATCTTGTTTCAGTCATTTTGAAGTGCCGTATCTCTTTTTGGATATTTTTCCCGTGGATGGCGTTCCGGATCTGCCCGAAAAGCAAGTTCGACGTTGGCAAAAGAAGGTTGATCGCTATAATTTTGTTATCGGGGTGACGAGATGGTACACGTTTAACAGTCGTTTCGGATTCATCGCGTGGATATTGGGCTTTTGGTATTATCTTCCCTTTGTATTCTACGGAAGAAAACGCGCCGCTGCGAAGTTACAAGCGCTTGCAAAAAATTATCCGTTTGAAAAATGTTCTAAAGTTGACGTTGGTTGGGGCTTGACGCATGATTACGTGGAAAGGGAATGCTTTGAACATTATTGCGAAGTGGAATTTGCAGGCAGAAAGTTTATGGCGATTTCCGATTGGGATAAGCGTTTAACCGTGCGCTATGGGGATTATATGACGCCGCCGAAGAAAATACCGCAAATTTCCGGTCACGGAACGATTGTTTATAAAAATCCAAAATACGAGAAGGAACACTCATGAAAAATATTGCGCTTATCATTGCGGGTGGGTCTGGGCACCGTATGGGGCAAGAGATTCCGAAACAATTTTTAACCGTTCTTGAAAAACCCGTTATTATTTATACGCTTGAAAATTTTCAACATTGCGACAAAATAGACGGTATTATTGTTGTCTGTATCGAAGGCTGGCAACATGTTCTTACAAGTTTCGCACGGCAATTCGGCATTACGAAATTATTGAAAGTGGTCGACGGTGGTAATACGGCGCAAGAATCGATTCGTAACGGTGTAAATGCGCTTTACGGGGAATACGATGACGATACAACCGTGATTATTCACGATGGAATTCGCCCGCTTGTTGACGTAGAAGTGCTTGATGATGTCATTGAAACTTGTCATAGATGCGGAAACGCCGTTACTTCGATGCCTTATAATGAGCAAATTTTTCTCGTGCACGATGAAAAAACGACCCAAAAGTATATTCCGCGAGAAACTGTTCGTCGCGTTTCGACGCCGCAGGCGTATCGTCTTGATCGCTTGCATTGGGCTTACGATCGAGCTTTTTCGGAGAGAATCGGGATTTCAGGTTCTTCTTACGTAAATACGATGATGAGCGATCTTGGAGAAACTTTGTATTTTGCTAAGGGTTCCGATAAAAATATAAAACTGACTACAAAAGATGATTTTTATATTTTCAAAGCGTTTATAATGGCGAAAAAGGACAATTTGCTGAAATGAGCCGAATGTATGAAAGGGAAATCAAAACGCTTTCTTCCTTGCCGTATAAGTGGGATCGGTTGAACGGCAAAACAATCTTGATAAGCGGCGGCACGGGTTTGATTGGTTCTCTGTTTCTCGACGTGTTGCGGGAAAGGAACTGCAAATTCGGTCAGCATATTCGGGCGATATGCCTTTCCCGCAGTCCGAAAAACAGCGATGAAACGGTAATTTACCGTGCGGCGGACGTCAAAAAAAAGTTTGAAATCGAAGAGTCATGCGATTATTGCATCCATCTTGCATCGAATACGCACCCCAAGCAATACGCCGAAGATCCCGTCGGCACGATTGAAACAAATCTTCTCGGCTGTTTGAATTTGTTGGAGCTTTGCCGTGCGCGGGGGGGGGTATCGCGTTTTTTGCTTGCCTCGAGCGTGGAAATTTACGGCGACGGCGACGGCGTGCCGATGAAAGAAGATTTTTGCGGAAAAATCGACTGCAACACGGCGCGGGCGGGCTATAATGAGAGCAAACGCCTGTGCGAAAGCTTAGTACAGTCGTACCGCGTGCAATTCGGTTTGGATTGCACGGTCGCGCGCTTTGCCCGCTGCTTTGGATATACGGAACGGCAGGATACGAAGGCGGTCGCGCAATTTATCGAAAAAGCCGTTCGCGGCGAAGACATTGTGCTGAAAAGCGCGGGGAAACAACGGTTTTCCTATTGTTACGCAGCCGACGCCGTTTCGGGAATGATCGCGGTTTTGTTGGAAGGAGCCGACGGCGAGGCGTATAACGTTTCGGGAGACGACGAGGGGAAAACGCTTGGCGATTATGCCGCCTTGATCGCCTCGTTTGCGGGAAGAAACGTGGTGTTTGATTTCGATCCGCAAAAAAATCTCGGCGTTTCTACGGCAGGGTATGCCGTTCTCGACTGTTCAAAATTAAAATCGATCGGTTGGCGTCCGCTGTGGACGGTCAGTCGGGCGTTATATGAAACGTATTTGAAATACAAGCATTAAAAAAAGAGTTCCTTTCGGAACTCTTTTTTCGTTATTGAATTCAATCAATACATGCCGTCCATGCCGCCGCCTGCGGGAGCTGCGGGAGCGGGCGGAGTGGGAATATCGGTAACGATCGATTCGGTCGTGAGTAGCGTGGACGCAACCGAAGCGGCGTTCTGCAATACCGAGCGTGTAACCTTGGTGGGGTCGATAATGCCGCTTTCCACCATGTCGACGTAAACGTTTTTCAAGGCGTCGAAACCGAAATTCGCGGACTTTTTCGCCAAAATCTTATCAACGACGACCGATCCGTCGACGCCTGCGTTGGCGGAAATCTGACGGACGGGTTCTTCGCACGCCTTCATGACGATGCTTGCGCCCGTTCTTTCGTCGCCCGAGAGGGAAGCGACAAGCTTTTTCAAGACGGGAACGCAGGAGAGGAGCGCGCTGCCGCCGCCGGGAACGTAACCTTCTTCTACCGCCGCGCGGGTTGCGGCAAGCGCGTCGTCGATGCGCAGCTTTTTCTCTTTCATTTCGACCTCGGTCGCCGCGCCGACGTTGATGACCGCTACGCCGCCCGCCAACTTGGCAAGACGTTCCTGCAATTTTTCTTTGTCGTAATCGGAAGTCGTGACTTCGATTTGCGATTTGATCGATGCAACGCGCGCTTTAATGGCTTCTTTGTCGCCCGCGCCGTCGATGATCGTCGTGTTGTCTTTATCGACTTTGACCTGATTGGCTCTGCCGAGCATGTCGGGCGTGACGTCTTTGAATTCGTAACCGAGATCGGAGGAGATGACCGTGCCGCCCGTCAACACGGCGATGTCTTCGAGCATGGCTTTTCTTCTGTCGCCGAAACCGGGCGCTTTCACCGCGACGCAGTTGAACACGCCTTTGAGCTTGTTGACGATGAGCGCGGCGAGCGCGTCGCCTTCTACGTCCTCGGCAATGATCAGCAGTCTTGCGCCTTGCTGGGCAAGCGGTTCGATCACGGGGAGAATTTCCTGCAAGTTGGAAATCTTCTTGTCGGTGATGAGGATATAAGGGGAATCGAGCACGGCTTCCATCTTATCGGTATTCGTAACCATGTAGGCGGAAGCGTATCCTCTGTCGAACTGCATGCCTTCTACGGTGGTAAGCTCGGTCGTCATGGATTTTCCTTCTTCCACGGTAATTACGCCGTCTTTTCCCACGATTTCCATGGCGTCCGCAATGAGTTTACCGACGTTTTCGTCGCCCGCGGAAATGGACGCGACTTGCGAAATGGCTTTCTTTCCGTCGACGGTTTTGGAAATCGAACGGAGCTGCTCGACGGCGGTGTTCACCGCTTTGTCGATGCCTTTGCGCAGGATAATGGGGTTAGCGCCTGCGGCAAGGTTTTTCAAGCCTTCGCGGATGATCGCCTGTGCAAGCAGTACGGCGGTCGTGGTGCCGTCGCCTGCGACGTCGTTCGTCTTGGTGGAAACTTCTTTCACGAGCTGAGCGCCCATGTTTTCAAACGGATCGGGCAGTTCGATTTCTTTTGCGATCGTCACGCCGTCGTTGGTGATGAGGGGCGCGCCGAATTTTTTGTCGAGCACGACGTTTCTGCCTTTCGGACCGAGCGTGATTTTTACCGTATCCGCAAGCACGTTTACGCCCGTTTCAAGCGCTTTTCTTGCTTCGTCTGCGTATTTGATCTGTTTAGCCATGATTTTTATCTCCTTAAATTATTCTACGATAGCGAGAATATCGCTTTGTTTGATGATGGTGAATTCTTTTCCGTCGACTTTGAAATCGGTTCCCGAATACTTGGAGCAAAGCACCTTGTCGCCGGTTTTTACCTGCATGGTAACTTCTTTGCCGTCGATCACGCCGCCCGGACCGACTGCGACGACGATGCAGGTTTGGGGCTTTTCCTGTGCGGAAGAGGGGAGAAAAAATCCGCTCTTCGTCTTTTCTTCAACCGTGACCGGTTCCACGACCACTTTGTCGAACAAAGGTTTGATATTCATGTAATTCCTCCTGAAAATTATGAACGCTTGGCTGCGTTCCGAGTTCCTATATATTATAAACGCAAACGGGGGAATATCAAACAGAAAATAAAAAATTTTTCAATTTTGTGAAAAATTTTCCTGCGCCTTGCGGCAGAGATTGACACAAAGCCCGATTCCGTGTATAATATTGAAAGAAAGTTACAAGAGCGGGCGGAGATTTGACTATGGATAAGTGGGAAAAACGGTTTATGGAGCTGACCGAAAGCGTGGGAAGCTGGGCGAGCTGTTATCGCAGAAAGGTGGGCGCGATCATCGTAAAAGACAAGCGCGTTCTCGCCACGGGGTACAACGGCGCGCCCGCGGGAATTTCTTCCTGCGTCGAGAGGGGCGAGTGCATGCGCCAGAAGATGAATATTCCGAGCGGAACGCATGCGGAACTCTGTTACGGCGTGCATGCCGAACAGAATGCGATCATTCAGGCGGCGCGTTACGGTACCGACATTACGGGTGCGACCCTGTACTGCACGCACCAACCGTGCGTGATCTGTGCGAAAATGATCCTTAACGCGGGGATCAAACGCGTTATCTTTAAGGAAGGATATCCCGACGATTTTTCCGTACGGTTATTCGCGGAAGCGGGCGTCGAACTGATCAAATATCAAGAAGAGAAGGAAGGAGAAAAAAATGAGTAATCCGATCATTACGATACAAATGCAAAACGGCGGCGTGATCAAAGCCGAGCTTTATCCCGAATATGCGCCGAACACGGTTAATAATTTTCTTGCGCTCGTAAACAAAGGCTTTTACGACGGGCTGATTTTTCACCGCGTGGTGCGCGGCTTCGTCATTCAGGGCGGCGATCCGACGGGGAGCGGTTCGGGCGGACCGGGCTACAAGATCAAAGGGGAGTTTTCCGAAAACGGATATAAAAATGCGCTTTCCCATAAACGGGGCGTGCTCTCGATGGCGCGCGCGCAGCATCCCGATTCGGCTGGCTCGCAATTCTTTATCATGCATGCCGATTCCGAATATCTCGACGGAAAATATGCCGCTTTCGGCATGGTCACGGAAGGAATGGGCGTTGTGGACCAAATCGCCTGTTCGCAAACGGGCGCGTGGGATAGACCGCTTGCCGAGCAGAAAATCGCAAAAATAACGGCGGAAACCTTCGGCGAGCAGTATCTCGAGCCGCAGAAAATATCTTAATTTGAGTTTTTTACGTTTAGGAGAGTATTATGTCTGACAAAACGATATACGAAAACCCGCTCGGAACGCGCTATGCGAGCCGTGAGATGCAGGAGAATTTCGGCGATCAAAAGCGGATCGGATTATGGAGAAAACTTTGGATCGCGTTGGCGGAATCGGAAATGGAGCTGGGACTGCCCGTAACGAAAGCGCAGGTCGACGACATGAAGGCGCATGCGGACCAAATCGATTTCGATCTTGCGGACCGTTATGAAAAAGAAGTGCGTCACGACGTAATGGCGCACGTAAAAACGTTCGGCGCGGCGGCAAAATCGGCAGAGCCGATCATTCATCTCGGCGCGACGAGTTGTTTTGTCGATTGCAATTCCGAATTGATCGTCATGAAAGACGGGTTGGACATCGTGGTGCGCAAGCTCGTCAACGTCATGGATAAACTCAAAAACTTTGCGTTGAAATATAAAGATCTGCCCGTGCTCGGGTTTACGCATTTGCAGCCCGCGCAGCTTACGACGCTCGGAAAGCGCGCTTCGCTTTGGTTGCAGGATTTGCTGCTCGATTACGAAAACGTGGTCGGGTTGTACGAGCATTTCCGTTTGCGCGGCGTGAAGGGTACAACGGGAACGCAGGCGAGTTTTTTGGAGCTTTTCGACGGCGACGAAGAAAAAGTCAAGGAGCTTGAGCGGCGGGTCGTGAAAAAGATGGGATACGAACGCGTTTACGGCGTGACGGGGCAAACGTATCCGAGAAAATTCGATTACAACGTTCTTTGCGTACTCTCGCAGATCGCGCAGAGCGCCTATAAATTCTCGAACGATATCCGTATTTTGCAAAATATGAAAGAGGTGGAAGAGCCGTTTGAAAAAAGCCAGATCGGGTCTTCCGCAATGGCGTACAAGCGCAATCCCATGCGCTGCGAACGGATGGGCTCGCTTTGCCGTTACATGCTTTCGCTGCCCGTGAATGCCGCCGTCACGGCGTCCACGCAGTGGTTCGAGCGCACGCTCGACGATTCGGCGAACCGCCGTATCGTGCTTGCGCAGTCCTTTTTAACCGTTGATGCCATTCTCAATATCTATATGAACGTTGCCGACCGCCTTGTCGTATACGAAAAGGTGATCGCCAAACATATCGCGGCGGAACTGCCGTTCATGGCGACGGAGAATATTTTAATGGAGTGCGTGAAAGCGGGCGGAAGTCGGCAGGAGCTGCACGAACGCATTCGCGTTCTTTCCATGGAAGCGGGCAAAAACGTGAAGCAGGAGGGCGGACAAAACGATTTGATCGACCGTATCAAAAAAGACAATGCGTTTGCCGTCGTTCACGACAAACTCGACGAGATTTTGGACGCCAAGAAGTTTGTGGGACGCGCGCCCCTGCAAACGGTGGAATTTATCAAAAACGAAATCGATCCGATTCTCGATCGGTATCGGTCGGTACTCGGAGAGAGCGGCGAAGTCCGCGTTTAATAAGAAAGAAAAGCCCCCGAACGGGGGTTTCTTTTTTTGGAAAAAGTTTTACCGTTCGGGTGCGTTTGCGGATTTTGAGGAAGAAAACCGTAAAAAAGGTTAAAATTGCGTCGGACGGTTAATAATGTAATAAAAAAACATGACGGGAAATGATTGACATAACATAAGAGTGCGTGTATAATTTTAAGCATATTTATACTTGGTAAAAAGGCTCGTAGGCGGTTGCGGTTTGCTTTTGCAACAGTTAAAAGGGAGACTTGGAATGGATGACGGATATTTTGAAATCGCGCAGACGGAAGTTTCGGCGAGCGACGGAGGTTATAAACCGCGCGAGCGGACAAGCCCGCCGTCCCGCGTAAAAGCGCGTCCGCAAGCGGCAGTTCGCGTGCAGAAAAAACGTTTGGGTTATCGTTTCGTAAAGCGCACGTTCGATATCTGTTCTTCGGGCATGATGATTTTGTTGCTTTCGTGGCTTTTCTTGATTTTAGCTGTTTGCGTCAAGTGCAGCGACGGGGGAAGCGTGTTTTATTGTCATAAACGTGTCGGAAAGAACGGCAGAGATATTTGGATTCCGAAGTTTCGCACCATGAAGCGGAATGCGGATAAGTTGGAAGAATCGCTTACGCCCGAACAACTCGAACAGTATAAAAAGGAATATAAAATCGACCACGATCCGCGCATCACGAAACTCGGTAATTTTCTGAGAAAAACGAGTTTGGACGAGCTGCCGAATTTGTTTTCGATTTTTATCGGCGATATTTCGGTCGTCGGTCCGCGTCCGCTGATGAGGGAAGAGCTTGAAGAAAAATACGGCGACGATGCGGACAGGCTCTTGAATGTGAAGCCCGGAATGATCGGTTGGTGGGCGGCGAACGGCAGAAGCAACTGCACGTACGAAAGCGGCGAGCGGCAGCAGTACGAACTGTATTACGTCGATCATTGCTCGGTTGGATTGGACCTTAAAATCATGGGTAAAACCGTCGTCGGCGTGTTGAAACGCGAGGGCGCGCAATAAAAAAGTTTCGATCGGGTTCGGAGTTTTCCGACCCCGATTTTTTTGTATCATTTTTTATTTAATTTTTTATAAAATTTTTTAGAAAAATATTGACGAAATACAATTTAGCTGTTATAATACGGCTGAGCATGCGGGATTTGACCGCGCCAAGGAATACGGAGCAGGAGAAATTATGGTACGTTTTACAATCGACGCGAAAAACAGGGGCGTTGACGTTTCCAAACACTTGTACGGGTTATTCTTCGAGGACATCAATCAGGCGGCAGACGGCGGTCTGAACGCCGAAATGGTGATCAATAATTCGTTTGAATACGAATATTTTTCGTACGACGATTTTAATTGCGAGAGTGCGGTCGAGGCGAGAAAAGCCAATTCCTTTTATTGGGATATTTACGGTGCGGGTCCGAAAAAAATCTGCAAAACGGGCGGAATGAATGAAAATAATCCTTCGTATCTGCTTTTAAGCGTGGGCGGGATCTATCATTTGGAAAATCCCGGTTATTACACCAACGGCGGCTACGATATGTACGGCATGCCCGTCGAAAACGGTGAAACGTACGATTTTTCCATGTTCATAAAACGGCTCGGGTTTCAAGGCGTTGTGAAAATCTTTATCAAGGGCGCGCACGGCAGACATACCACGGTCGGCGAAATTACCGTTCCCGCGGGAAACGGCGGCGATTGGATCAAGGTTTCGACTTCGATTGTTGCGCAAAAAGAAACGATGGGGCGTCTTTGCGTCGTGTTCGAGGGAAACGGAAAGATCGGCGTCGATTACGTTTCGCTTTTGCCGCGTACCGTGTGGGGCGATCCGAACAAATACCGTAACGGAAAACTTTCGCCGCGCATCGTGCAGGCGTTAAAAGACTGCCATCCTTCCTTTTTGCGTTTCCCCGGCGGGTGCGTCGTCGAAGGGGACGTTTCCTTCGATTATCTTTACCGCTGGAAGAACACGGTCGGACCTTTGGAAGCGCGTAAACAGATCCCGAACCTTTGGCGCTATATGCAGTCGTACGGGATCGGATTTTACGAATATTTCGCACTTTGCGAAGATTTGAACATGGCGCCGCTGCCCGTTCTGCATTGCGGCTTGCTGTGCCAGATCCGCATGGGCGAACAGCGCAAAACTGGTTATCAGCGTTTGATCCCCGGTACGGACGCGTTCCGCAAAGAGGTGATCGACAACGTTGCCGACTTGATTTTCTTTGCCTGCGGCGATACGGCGTCATCAGACGAGCGCGAAGCGCATTGGGCGAAAGTCCGCGCTGATATGGGGCATCCTGCTTCCTTCGGCTTGCAGTATATCGGGATCGGGAATGAAAATTGGGGCTATGAGTATTTCGATAATTTTGCGGCGTGCCTGTTGGGTGTGCGCCAATATCCTTATAAGGGACGGCAGACCGATCTTCTCGAGCTTTTTCACATTACGGTCGTGACGACGTGCGGCGTCGATATCCGTCCTTCCGATTCCAACGAATCGTGGAAGATCATTAACCGCAAGTATCGGGACATGATCGTGGATGAACACGTTTATAATTCCTACGAGTGGTTTATCGACAATACAAAGCGCTATGATTGTTACGATCGGGACGGCGCCAAAGTGTTCATGGGCGAATATGCCATGCACACAATGTCCGACGGAAGAGGACGGCTCAACGGCGACAATAATCTGAAATCGGCGTTGGCGGAAGCGGCGTTCCTCACGGGGTGCGAGCGAAATTCCGACGTCGTAAAACTCACCTGTTACGCGCCGCTTTTCGCGTCGTCGTACCATTACCGTTGGACGCCCAATATGATTTGGTTCAACGCGCGCGACGTCATGCTCACGCCCAATTATTACGTGCAGCAGATGTTTGCCGCCAATACGGGCGATTACACGCTTACGGGCGTTTCCGCCGTGAACGACGAAAATGCGGGCGGACTTCTCATCGGCGGACACCGTACGGCGAGCGCCGTTTCCAAAGTAACCGTAAAAGAGCTTTCTTCGGGCAAAACGTTATACGAACACGATTTCCGAAAGGGGTTGGGTGGTTGGAAGGTGTATCCCAACTGTCGCGGCGGACATATCGAGAACGGGGAGCTGATCATCGAGGAGAGCGACGCCTTCAACGGATATTATTACGATGCGCAGGCGTTCGCCGATTGCGAAGTGATCGTTTCGTTCCGCAGACTTTCGGGCGAGCAAAGTTTTATTTCGGGCGTGGGATTGTACGACGTGCGCGATGCGGGCACGATGGACAGCGCGGGATTCTCGATATGCTGCCAATACGGTAAAAACCATAAGGGTTATGACGTATCCTTCGATAAACGCGTCGATTTCAAGCGCACCGTCTGCGAGATGATGGGCAAAGATAAATTCCTCGGATACAGCCCCGAAGGGAATAAAATGAAGCTTGTTTATACCAAAAACAAGTTCGTCGCGTCGATCTATAAAGACGGCGCATGGCACGAGGTGCTCGATAAGAACATTTGGAAAGTAAACGAGCGGATTTTTGAAAGCGCGACGGTCGGGGCGGACGGAAAAATCTATTTGAAAGTCGTCAACGTATCGGGCAAAGACGAGGAGCTGCGCGCGGAGCTGGTCGGGTTTGCGGAAAAAACAAAGGCGCGCGTGACGACGCTATGGCACGAGGACGTTACCGCGATCAACGAAATCGGGATCCGATCGGGAAAAAAGCAGAATATCGAGCCTGTTTTCCGCGAAATCGCGCTTCAAAACGGCGCGCTGTGCGCGGAGCTGAAAAATAACAGCGTAAACGTCTTTGTGATCGAGTAATGATATTTTAGAAGAAGAACCCTGCGTTTCTGCGCAGGGTTCTTTCATATTGTGCGGACAAGCGGCATAGATTAAGGTGTGTTATCCTTTCTTGCTCCGAGGCTGCGCGCCGCCGTCGATTATGTCAATCTCAATCGCCTGTATGAAATGAGGGTGCGCGCGGACAAACCGTTGCGCGTCAATCTCGGCGGATCGTTTTGTTATTTAGGCGAGCGCGGCGTGGTTTCCGACGCGGAAAAGGCGATTTTCCCGACAAAGAAAGAAATTGCAGATACGCTTTTTTCCGCAAGCGGATATTCCGTTTATGCGGTGGAAAATCAGATTCGCCGCGGATTCGTAACGGGGAGCGAGGGAGAACGCGTCGGAATTGCCGGTACGTACGTATACGAAGGGTCGCAGGCGCTTTCCGTTCATGACGTCACTTCGCTGTGTATCCGCGTTCCGCATGCGATAACGGGGTGCGCGGAAGAATTGTATTGCAGCTGCTTTTCGGACGGCATCTGCTCGCTGCTCGTTATGGCGCCGCCGGGAGAGGGGAAAACGACGCTGCTGCGCGATTTATGCCGCCTGATCTGCGAAAAAACACGGCTCAACGTGCTTGTGAGCGACGAGCGCGGCGAGCTTGCGGCGGGGGATTTGGGGCAGACTTGCGACGTGATCCGCTTTGCCGACAAAGATACGGCGTTTACGGCGGGCATCCGCGCGATGCGCCCCGACGTGATCGTGACGGACGAATTGCTCCCCGCGGACTATGCTGCGGTGCGGCGTGCCGTGGAAAGCGGAATCGCCGTGATCGCGTCCGCGCATCTCAAAAAAACGGAGGACGTGCCCGACAAGGTTTTTGATTGTTACGCCGTTTTGGACGGGCTGGGGAAAATCGGGGCAATTTACAAAGGGGCGGAGCATGTGGATTAAAGCCTTGTTGGCAATTTGCATTGTGGCGTTCGGCACGGGCAGATCGGAAGAGCGTCGTGTAGGGAAAGAGTGTTAAGATT
>CAJUGP010000004.1:16001-81203 GCA_910586365.1 uncultured Christensenella sp.
GTTCGGCACGGGCATGGGGTATTTTGCGGCGGGGAAATGGCGCGCGCGCAAAGAATTTTATGTGCAAATGTGCTTGTTTCATGAACGGTATCTTAATGAGCTGAACTACGAACGCAAGCCGCTCGGCGTGTTTTTTTCGGCTTACGAATACACGGGCGACTTCGGAAAAACGGTGCGTTCATGCGCGGAGGGGCACGGCGCGGCGCCTGCTTATAAGTATTTGACCAAAGAAGAGCGAACGGAATGCGCGAATTATTTTTCCATGCTCGGAACGGGCGACGCCCTTTCTCAAAAAAACTATTTCTCGGCGCAGACCGCCGCGTTGACGCAAAAACGCGAAAACGGCGTAAAGGAAGCGAAATCGCGCGGCGAACTCTATGTGAAACTCGGGCTGCTTGCGGGGCTTGCCGCAGTAATTTTAATCGTATAATGGATATTTCCGTCATTTTCAAATTAGCCGCCATCGGCATCATCATCACCGTCGTCTGCCAGATTCTCAAAAAATCCGACCGCGACGATATCTCCACCGTCGTTTCCATCGTGGGATTGGTTATCGCGCTTACGATTGCCGTAACAATGATCGGCGATCTCTTTGCGACCATACGCGAAATTTTCGGAGTGTATTAGCGTGGAAATTTTTCAGTTGGTGGGGATCGCGTTCGTGACTGCCGTCGCCGCGCTCGTGCTGAAAAGTACCAAACCCGAGTTGGCGTTCGCGGTCACGGTGGCGGGCAGCGTGATTTTGCTGTTGTTTGTCTTTGAAACGTTCAAAGGCACGCTTTCTATTTTTTCCGAAATAGCGGAGAAAACGGGGATCGAATCTTCGCTTGTCAAAGTCATTCTCAAAATGGTGGGGATCGGTTATTTGGTGGAATTCAGCGCGGGCATTTTGAATGATTTCGGGCAGAATTCTTTGGCGGACAAGCTCGTTTTCTGCGGTAAAATCGTCGTGCTCGTGCTCGCTGTTCCCATTATCGAAAGCGTGTTGGATTTGGTGATCCGTTTATTGGAGCTTTTATGATATTGCCGCCCGTTTTCCGAAACAAAAAATACGGAAAAAGAAAAGTCGTCTTGCTTGTTTTATTCTGTCTTTTTGCGCTGATTTTCTTTCTTCCTCAAACGGTGCAAGCAAGCGCCGCAAGCGAGGAAGAAAACAAGGCGATGGAAGAATTGCAGAAAAACATACAGGATTTGTTGGATTCGCTCGACACGAGCGAGTTGCAGGCTTATCTTGAAACGCTTTCCGATTGGAAGGGGGTCGACGTAAAAGACAAGCTCATGAGCGTGATCACGGGCGATTTCAAGCTCGATTATTCGTCGCTCGCCGCTTCGGTTTTTGGTTTGGTGTGGGACGAATGTAAATTGATGCTGCCCGCCTTTGCCGTTATTTTGGCTGTCGCATTGCTCTGCGGCATTCTGAATTCCGCAAAAAGCGGCTTTATACATAGTACTATGTCAGACATAATAAACTTTGTCGGCTATCTTTCGGTGGGCGCGGTGACGATCGCATGCCTTATCGGCGTTTTGGAAGCGGGGTTCGGCGCGATCGAAGACATGCGGCGGCAAATGGAAATCGTCTATCCGATCTTGTTTACGCTGATGGCGGCGAGCGGCGGTTCGGTGTCGGCTGCGATATACCGTCCCGCGCTTGTTTTTATGAGCGGAACCATTGTCGAATTGTTCGTTTCGGTCGTGCTGCCTTCCTCGATCGCCGTCATCGTGCTGGCATTCGTGGGCAATCTTTCGCCCGACGTGCGCACCGAAAAATTAGGCGATCTCTTCAAAAGTATCAATAAATGGCTGATCGGGCTAACCTTTACGCTGTTTAGCCTGTTCCTTTCGGTGCAGGGGATCGCCGCCGCGCAATACGACGGGCTTTCGCTGCGCGCGGTAAAATACGTGCTTTCGGGGTCGGTGCCCATTGTGGGCGGCTTTCTTTCGGGCGGGTTGGATCTGGTCTTGGCGGGCAGTGCGCTCATTAAAAACGCCGTCGGTTCGTTTTCTCTGTTTTTGCTGTTCGGCACGCTTCTGCGTCCTGTGATCTTGTTCGCGGCGTTTCAGCTGTTTCTGCGCCTTGCCGCGGCGGCAACCGAGCCGGTCGGCGGTAAGATTTCGCCCTTTCTTTCCCGTTTGGCGGGGGATTGCTCGTATTTCCTTGCAGGGCTGCTCTGTATCGGATTTTTATATTTTCTGACGCTGCTGTTGCTGGTCTGTTCCACGGGGGTGATCTTTTAATGAAGGCTTACGTTTTGGCGATTGCGGGCGCGGTGCTGCTCTCCGCCGTCGTTTCGATCGTCGCGCCCGAAGGAAAAATGGGGAAATTCGTAAAGGGCGGAATGAAGCTCGTCGTTTTAATCGTTTTAGTCGCGCCCTTCGTCACCTTTTTTGTAAAAGGCGAATTGCCGTCTTTTTCCGATCGTTCGTCGATCGCGGCAGACGAATCCTACCTTGAAACGTGCGGAAAACTGCTCAAAGAGAGCGACGAGCGCGCGATTCTTTCTTATTTGAAAGAGAATTACGGCGTTACGGCGGACGTTTTGTTGGAGTATTCCGACGATCGCTTTGCCGTTCGGAAAAAAATCTGTGTCAAAATAAAAGATTTCGGAATATACCCCGAGGACGAGCATATAGATATTATGAAGAAAATCACGGCGGCGTTACGGGAAAGATACGGCTGTGATACGGAGGTGTCGTGAAAGCCGACGGTATCAAAAATCTTGTGAAAAGCAAGCCCGTAAAAATCATTCTGATTTGTCTTGCCGCGCTCGCGCTGCTGCTTGCCGTTTGGAAAGTGTTCTTTGCGAGCGAACCGATCCGTTCCGACGCCTATATGGCGACGGAAGAGGAAAAAAGGCTGGCGTCCCTGCTCGAAAAAATCGACGGCGTGACCGACGCGACGGTGATGATCGGTCGGAACGGAGAGGAAACGAGCGTCGTTGTGATTTTTGAGGGAACGGACGGGATCTTGACGCGGCTTAGGATCACCGAAGTCGCCGCAAGCGCGCTCGGCGTTGTGCAATCGAGCGTTCTCGTCTATGCCGCATGAATGGAAAAAAATTAATGGAAGGAGATAAAACCATGTCTAACACCAAAAAGATCGTACTTATGTCAACGCTCGTCCTGCTGCTTGCCGTCACGGCGATTTTCAACTTTGTGCTTGCCGGCACGGGTTCGTCTGTGAATGCGTCCGCAAACGTCAAATCGAACTATTTCACGACGTACCGTACCGAACGCAGCACCAAGCGCAGCGAAGAATTCGTGCAGCTCGACTCCGTGATTGCGGCTTACAGCGTCGATACGAACGAATATGCTGCCGCCGTTGCCAGAAAGCAGGAGCTTGTCGAAGTAATGGAAGACGAGCTTGTGATGGAATCCATCATCAAAGCGATGGGCTTCACCGACGCCGCCGTTTCGATCGGAACCGATTCCGTAAACGTCTTTATCAATTCGAGCGAGCTTACGGGCGAAATGGTCACGAAAATCTTCTATGCGCTCGAAGTGGAGCAAAAAGTACGCGACGGAAACATCATTATCATGCCCGTTTACGCCGAAAGTTGAGAAATTGCGGAAAAACAGTAGTAAATTTCAAAAATCTGTGCTATAATAGCTCCAAACAAGGAGAATGTTATGGCAAGTATTAAGTATAATAATACGAACGGACAGAAGGGTAAAATCACTTACAATTCCGATATTGTGAGCGGTATTGTCGTGCTGAGCTTGCAGGAAACCGAAGGGATCAGGCTTGTTCCCTCCAAGAGTAAGGGGATCAAGCTGAATTTTGAAAAAGACGGCGTGTTCGTCGACATTTCGGTGATCGTATGTTACGGTTATAACGTTCCCGAGGTGGCGTATCGCATTCAGCAGACGATCAAGCAAATGGTCGAATCGATGACGCATTACAAAATCGCAAAGGTCGACGTGCACGTGCAAAGCGTGGTGTTCCCCGAGGCGAAAGCCGAAAACGAAATCGCGGCGGGCGCTGGGAACGGACAGGACGCGGCGGAAAACGCGCAGGGCGAACCGACGGACGGACAAAATTAACATAAATTTCCCTTTCCGAACGGAAGGGGAATTTACATATGCGAGGAACTTATGAGAAGCGATGCGAGAGAGGCGGCGTTCAAAGCCGTTTTTGCAAGTTTGTTTCAGGAACAGGAAGAACGATTCCGCACGGGATTATACCGCAATGCGAAGCTTTCCGAAGAGGAGAGCGCGTTTGCGGAACGGTTATACTGCACGGTATCGGAGCACCGCGAGACGCTTTTGGCGGTGATCGCCGAAAAAGTGCAGGGCTTTGCGCAGGAGCGTATTTATCCCGTCGACAAAGCGCTGATGCTTGTCGCACTTGCGGAAATCAACTATTTCGATGAAATCCCGCCCGTCGTATCGGTGAGCGAGGCGGCAACGCTTGCACGGAAATATTCGACCGAGAAATCCGCCGATTTCGTGAACGGCGTGTTGGGGGGGATCATCAATTCATGACGCTCATCGACGGAAAGGCGACTGCGCGGGCGGTCCGCGCCGAACTCAAAGCCGAAACCGAACGGTTTGAAGCGCAAACGGGGAAAAAAGTCGGTCTTGCGGTGGTGCTTGTCGGAAACGATCCTGCGTCGCAGATCTACGTGAAAAATAAAATAAAGGGGTGCGAGGAAACGGGGATCCGTTCGTTCGCACATTATCTGCCCGAGCACGCGACGCAAAAGCAAGTGCTTTCGCTCGTCGAAGGGCTTGCGGCGGATGAAAACGTGCACGGCATTTTGGTGCAGCTGCCCTTGCCGCGCGGGCTTGACGAGGGGGAAATTCTCAAAGCCATCCCGCCCGAAAAGGACGTTGACGGATTTCACGCGGAAAACGTCGGCGCGCTTGCGTTGGGCGAGCGCGGCACGGTTGCCTGCACGCCGCTCGGCGTGTTGGAATTGCTCAAACGTTATCGCATTCCTTTGGCGGGAAAACACGCCGTCGTGGTCGGAAGAAGCCGTATCGTCGGCAGACCGATGGCGCTTCTTCTGCTCAACGAGGACGCGACGGTTACGGTATGCCATTCCAAAACCGCGGACTTGAAAGAACAATGCCGGCGGGCGGACGTGCTGATCGCGGCGGTCGGCAAGCCGCGGCTTATCACGAAAGATATGGTAAAAGAGGGTGCGGTCGTGATCGACGTCGGCATGAACCGCACAGAGGACGGATTGTGCGGCGACGTTGATTTTGAAAACGTGGCGGAAAAAGCCTCGTATCTCACGCCCGTTCCGGGCGGTGTGGGTCCGATGACGATCGCCATGCTGCTGAAAAACACGGTTGCGTGCGCAAGGAGATCATGCAAATGAGTATGCCGGTCGGTTATGAAAAATATCTCGCGTTTTTTACGGACGCGCTCGATAAAATGTGCAAAGAAATGCGCTTTTCTCCCGATATTTTAACGGAAAGCATGCGTTATTCGCTGCAATCGGGCGGAAAACGCCTACGTCCCGTCCTGTTTGCGGCGATGTTGGACGCGTGCGGCTGCGATTACGAACGGGAAGCGGCGTTTGCGGTCGCGCTCGAATGCGTACATGCTTATTCGCTCGTGCACGACGACCTGCCCGCCATGGACAACGACGATTTTCGCCGCGGAAAGCCTTCGTGTCATAAGCGGTTCGGTGAGGCGCACGCGATTTTGGCAGGCGATGCGCTGCTTTCTTACGCGTTCGATCTGTTGTTGCGCGAAGCTGTACGCGGGGAACAATATCTGCGCGCGGCGAAAATTCTGAGCGAGGCGGCCGGCGCCGAAGGAATGATTTCGGGACAGTCGTACGATATCTCTTTTACGGGAAAATCGCTCGGAAAAGAGGAGCTTATCACCGTATACAAGCGCAAAACGGGCGCGTTGATTGCGGCGGGATTGAAAATGGCGTGCGCGATTGCGCAAAAAAACGAACAAATCGCGGCGGAATACGGCGAAAATCTCGGCATTTTGTTTCAGTTGACCGACGATTTTATCGACGAATACGGCGAAAGCGACGAAGCGGGCAAAACGCTCGGAAAAGATAAAAGAGCGGATAAACTCACTTGCATTAAGGTGTTCGGCTTGGAGAGGGCGGAAGCTCTTGCCGACGAGTATGCGGATAAATGCCGCGTAGCTTTGCGCGGTTTTGACGGCGACGCCTGTTTTTTCGATCGCTTGATCGATTGCGTTCGTGACAGAACGAAATAAAAATATGAAGAATTTTTCAAACGAAGCGCTGAAAAGCGCTTCCTGCGAACAATTAAAAGAATTGTGCGACGCGCTGCGATCGGAAATTATTTCCACCGTAACCGTTTGCGGCGGGCATTTGTCTTCCAACCTCGGCGTTGTGGAGCTGACGGTTGCGCTGCATCGCGTGTTCGATTTCCCGAACGACAAGATCGTGTTCGACGTCGGGCATCAGTGCTATGCGCATAAATTGCTTACGGGCAGAGCCGAGCGTTTTTCTTCGTTGCGGCAGCGCGGCGGACTTTCGGGGTTCCCGAAGCGCGACGAAGGCGACTGCTATGAAACGGGGCATGCGGGAACGGCGGTTTCTGCGGCGTTGGGGATCGCCAAGGCGCGCGATTTGAAGAAAGAGCAATTTAACGTGATCGCGCTTGTCGGCGACGGGTCATTTAATAACGGATTGCTTTACGAGGCGTTTAACAGCATTAAAATACTCAATACGAACGTGCTGATTCTGCTCAACGATAACGGCATGTCGATTTCGCCCACCGTGGGCGGCACGCACGAAATTCTCGACGAGCTGAAAGAGGGTGCGGCGCCGATCGAAGACGTGAATTTATTCGAGCGTTTCGGTTTGCAATATAAAGGAATTTGCAACGGAAACGATTTGGAAGAGATGATCGGCGCGCTGAACGAGGCGAAAACGCTGCTGAAAAACGGCAGCGTTCTTTTGCATATCACGACGCGCAAGGGGCAGGGGCATGCTTTTTGCGAGAATGCGCCCGTGATCACGCACGGCATTTCTTTGCCGACGGGCGGCAAAGATTATTCCAAAGCGCTCGGCGAAGAGCTTTGCGCGTTGGCGGAACGCGACGAACGCGTCGTTGCGGTCACTGCCGCGATGACGGACGGGTTAGGCTTGCGTTCGTTTTTTGAAAAGTATCCCGATCGGGCTTACGATTTGGGGATTTGCGAAGAGCATGCCTGCGTGCTCTGTGCGTCGCTTGCCGCGGAGGGGGTAAAGCCCTATTACGCCGTTTATTCCACGTTTTTGCAGCGTTCTTTCGACGAAATCATTCACGACGTGTGCGGGCAAAATCTTCCCGTAACGTTTTGTATCGATCGGGCGGGCGTTTCCGGTGCGGACGGGGAAACGCATCAGGGCGTATTCGATCTTTCTTATCTTTCTTTTATTCCCAATCTGACGATTGCCGTGCCGAAAGACATCGGCGAATTTCGCTCGATGCTGCGCCAAAGCGTGAATTATTCTTCGCCGCTTGCGATCCGTTATCCGAAAGAGGGCTGCGAAGGCGAGATAAAAGACATTGAATTTGGCAAATTTGAAGTTTTACATAGTAGTATGTCACGCATAACAGTGCTTGCGGCGGGGGAAAGGTGTATTCGGATCGCGCAATCGGTCTTAAAACGCTGCCGAAAAGAAGGCGCGGACTTTACGCTCGTAAACGCGCGGTTTATAAAACCTTTGGATCAGGAGTACCTTTTCGGCAGCAAGGCGCAAGTTTTTATTACGTTGGAAGATAACGTGTTGATCGGGGGATTGGGCGATAGCGTCCGCCGCTTGCTCTGCGTCAGCGGAAAAACGGTAAAAAGCTTCGGGTACGGCGATGCGTTTATTCCGCACGGCGGCGTAGAAGGCTTGATGCGCGAATTCGGTTTGGATGAGGACGCTGTTTACGAATGCGTGAAAGCTTATGCGCGCGGATAAATTTTTTGCGGAAAAATACGGTTCGCGCACCAAAGCGCAGAACATTCTCAAAGAAGGATTAATTTTGCGCGGCGGCGTTCCGTTGCAGCCCAAAGACGAAATCGAGGATGAAAAAGACCTTGTCTTTCTTGTCGGGGAAGACCGCTTTGTTTCGAGCGGCGGGAAAAAGCTTGAAAAAGCGCTTGCGTTCTTCCGCCAAAGCGTGGCGAATGAAATAGCCGCCGATCTGGGAGCGAGCACGGGCGGTTTTACTCATTGTCTTTTGCTGCGAGGGGTTAAAAAAGTTTATTGCGTCGACGTGGGCGATAGCTTGCTCGATAACAAAATCGCCGCCGATCCGCGCGTCGCCGTCATGGATAAGACCAATGCGCGCTATCTTACCAAAGAGGATTTCCCCGAAGAAATTACGCTTGTAACGGGCGATCTGAGTTTTATATCGCTGCGATTGATCTTGCCTGCCGTGTGTGAAATTCTGCCTGACGGCGGGCGGGCGTTTTTGTTGTTTAAGCCGCAATTTGAATGCGGCGGAAAGGGGCTGAACGGCAGCGGGATCTTGCCGTTCAAGCGTCATAAAGAATTGCTTTCGGAATTTTATGATTTTTGCGGACAGACGGCGCTATCCCCGCAGGATATCGTCGCTGCGCCCGTCGTGGCGAAGAAAAATATCGAGTACGTGATTTTTTTCCGAAAACGCGTGAAATCTATGCCCAAAGATGTATTTTTGCGTAATGCGGCTGAAATTTCGGATTAAGGCTTGCTTTTTGCGCGCGCGGCGATTATAATAAGGAAAATGAAAGTTTGTATTTGCTACAATCGGACGCAAGTTCCGTATACGGTTTGCGAAGAGATCGCGCAGTCCGTCGTCGCGGCGGGACATGCCGTTTTTGTCTGCCCCGAATATCACGGCGAAGAGGCTGACCGCATGATCGTGCTTGGCGGCGACGGCACGGTTTTGCGTGCGGCGCGCGCCGCCTCCTCGAAGGGGATTCCGTTATTGGGCGTTAATTACGGGCGTTTGGGCTTTTTGACCGAGTTCGAGCGAGGCGAACAGGAGCAAGCCGTCCGCCTTGCGCTTGAAGATCGTCCCCAAATCTTGGAACGTTCGATGATAGAAGTCGTCTTAAACGGAAAAAGCGCGCATTGCTTGAACGAGCTTGCGCTCGTGCGTGCCGTTACGCCCGGACACGACAGCAACGTCGTGAAGATTTCGGTTACGATCGACGGCAGTCACGCGGGCGATTTTTCGGCGGACGGGCTGATTGTCGCCACGCCGACGGGTTCGACCGCGTACTCTCTTTCGGCGGGGGGCAGTATAATGACGCCGGAGTGCGAAACGTTTTTGTTGACGCCCGTTTGCGCGTTTTCCATGCGGAGTCGTCCGATTGCGTATCCCGATAAAAGCGTATTGCGGTTTTGTCTGCCTTCGACGAAGCTGTTATTGTATGCCGACGGCGTTTTTTTCGGCGAGGCGGGCGAAGGGGACGAGTTGAGCGTGAAAAAATCCGCTCGCAAAGCGCTGTTTTTAACGCGGAACAAAGCCGATTACTTCCATAAATTAACGCAAAAGATAAATTAAGATGATGTTACAGAAACTCACGATACAAAACGCCGCCTTGATCGAACGTGCCGAATTGACGTTTGCGGGCGGTCTGAACGTTCTTTCGGGCGAAACGGGCGCGGGCAAATCGGTGATCCTCGATTGCATTGATTTCGTGTTGGGCGCGAAAGCCGATCGGGAAATGGTGCGCACGGGCGCGGCGGAGTGCCGCGTAACGGCGGAGTTTTCGCCCGTATCGCCGCGCGTAGCGGAGCTGCTCGACGAGCTCGATATCGAATCGGAAGATACGCTTATCCTTTCGCGTCGTTTGAGCGCGGAGGGAAAGGGATCGCTTAAAATCAACGGAAATACGGTCACGGCGGCGATGCTGCGTCGCGTAACCGCCAATCTTGTTGAGGTGCACGGGCAAAGCGAGCATTTTTCTTTGTTAAAAGAAAGCAATCAGCTGGCGCTTCTCGATGAGATCGCGGGCGAGTCTCTTGCCGAAAAAAAGCGGCTGCTTGCGTCCGCGCTTGCGGATCGCCGCACAATTTTGTCCGATCTGAAAAAGCTTGGCGGCGACGCGAAAGAACGTGAGCGGAGAATCGAGATACTGCGTTATCAAATCGACGAAATCGAAAAAATCGCCCCGAAAGAGGGCGAGGAAGAAGAACTTTCCGCCTTGCTTTCGCGTTACGCCAACGCGGAAAAGATTTTAAGCGGTTTGACGGGTGCGGAAAATTGTATTACCTCGGACGGCGGCGCGGCGGACGCGGTGAGCGTGGCGCGCAGGTCGATCGGTTCTCTTGCGCGTTACGACGAACGGTATGCGCAGCTTGCGGAACGGCTTGAAAATGCCGTCGCCGAACTTTCGGATATTGCCGATACGGCGCAGAATTATGCGGACGAATTGGATATCGACGAGCGCGAAGCGCAGCGCGCGCAGACGCGTTACGACGAGATCAAAACGCTCAAGAAAAAATACGGCAGCACGGTAAAAGAGGTATTGGGATTTTTGCTGCGCGCCAAAGAAGAGTATGAATTGCTCTCGGACAGCGGCGAACGGTATGAGATGCTGACAAATTCGTTGTCGAAGTCGGAAGATAAATTGTATGATCTTGCCTGCGAAATGGACGAAATGCGCCGTCAAACGGCAAAAACGTTCAGTGCGCGCGTAACGGAAGAGTTAAAAACGCTCAATATCGCGTCCGCGCGGTTTGAGATCGCTTTCGAGCCGTTCGATCGCGCCGATGCGGAAAAAACGGGCGCGGATGGGCTCGGCGGCGTGAAATATCTTTTTTCCGCCAATGCGGGCGAACCGCCCAAAGAGCTTGGCAAAATCATCAGCGGCGGCGAAATGAGCCGTTTTATGCTTGCGGTCAAAGCGCAGTTATCGGGCGGGGAGGGCGTCGGAACGTATCTTTTTGACGAAATCGACGCGGGAATTAGTGGAAATACGGCGCGGGTCGTGGCGGAAAAGTTTATGAAAATCGCAAAATTTTCGCAAATTATCGCCGTTACGCATTCCGCTCAGATTGCGGCGAGCGCCGACCGATCGTTTTTGATCGAGAAAATCGAACGGAACGGGCGCGCCTGTACGGATATTTACGAGATCGAAGGACAAAGACGCGTTTTCGAGGTTGCTCGCTTGATCGGGCAGGCGGAAAGCGAGTTTGCGCGCAAGCACGCGGAAGAACTATTGTTGTCTGCGGCGCAATATAAAAAAACAATTTAAGAAACGGGTATAGAAATCAAATGCCTACGCATATTAACTTCGGCACACGGAGGTGTTATGCGTAGGCTGAAATTTTTATTGACTGCGGCTCTTGCCGCAGGGATTTGCGGAGCGGCTGTCGGAACGGCTGCGCCGAAGATATCGAAAGCGTCGGCGGCGCCGACGCAATGTAATTACTATATCGGCGGAATGACCGCGGGATTCAATCTTTCGGCGGGCGGTACGGAGATCATCGGTTTGAACGAGGTGGTGGCGCAAGACGGCGTTTACCGTCCTGCGGAAAAAGCGGGCTTGCGGATCGGGGATTGCATCTGCGCCGTGGAAGGTATTGCGGTAAAGAGCATTAACGATTTGAATGCCGCACTCGAACGCAGTGCGGGCAAAGAAGTCACGCTCACCGTCAGACGGAACGGGGATACGGCGAAGGTGCCGATCACACCCGTGAAGGACAAAAAAAGCAGTCGTTATAAGATCGGCGTTTTGATTCGCGATACGGTTTCGGGTATCGGTACGGTAACGTATATCGAAAAAAATTCGCTTCGTTTTGCGTCGCTCGGGCATGCCGTTTGCGACGAGGATCGAAACGCGCTCGATATATCCGACCCCAAAGTGACCGTTTGCAGTATCGTAGGCGTGAACAAGGGCGTGCGCGGCAAGGCGGGCGAACTCAAAGGGCTGTTTATCGGGGAAGAGCTTGGAAAAGCCGATCGGGTTTGCGAAACGGGGCTTTACGGTACGGTTTCCAAAAATTACGATTTATCGCGGCTCGAAGCGGTGGACATCGCGCCCGTATCCGAAGCGACGATTGGCAAGGCGATCATTTATTCGACGATCGACGGGACTTGTCCGCAGAAATACGAGATCAACATTGCAAAAGTGGACGCCAATAACGGCGAAAACAAGAATTTCGTCATAAAAGTGACCGACGAAAAGCTGATAAGCGAAACGGGCGGCATTGTGCAGGGCATGAGCGGCAGTCCGATCATTCAGAACGGCAAATTGATCGGAGCCGTGACGCACGTGTTCTTAAACGATCCGACGAGGGGTTACGGCATTGCGATCGAGAATATGATGGGAAAATAAGTTCATAAAGAAACGCAAAGGTTCATATCATGGTATATGAACCTTTTTCCTATCCGTGACTGTTTGCGCCGCGTCGGCGAGAAAAAAATCGCGTTGATCGTTTACGGCGCAGTTTTTGCATGCTTTGTCGTTTTGGGGGTGTGCTTCATCAAAACGCCGGCGATTTACGGATATCATTATAATCTATGCGATAAATTCGTGGACCGCATTTGTTATTCCGAACGAAGCGTGGTCGTGATCTTCTTCGAGCGGAGCGCGGGGCACGTTCTTTTGCTTGCGCTCGCGCTGTCGTCGGGCGTGAATGTCTTTGCGGTTGCCGTTCCGATGGTTATTTTCGTCTATCGCGCGTATACGTTCGGCGGCAGTCTGTATATCTTTTTCACCGTTTACCGTCTTTCGGGCGCGCTCATTGTCGGGATATTGTATCTGCCCGTGCATCTACTTATCGATGCCGTTTTGCTTTGCGCAATCTTATTTTCGCTGAACCGTGCGCCGCGTTTTTCCTTTTGTAAGCACGATTTTATCGAAATATTGCGCGATTTTATCGTGCTCGGCGTGTTGATTTTGCTGATTTGTTTGTTGGAGGCGGTGTTACTGTTGGCGCTGTTTCATCCGCTCGGCAATATTATATGACATAATTTTTTTAAGACTGCACATGCTGACGGCATGAAAAGTGCATTGATTGTTGCCGCGATTCTTGCGGCGGGAACTTCTTTGGGAATAGGCGGTTACCGTGCTACGGTAAGCGCGGAAGAAACGATTGCCGTAAACGGCAAATCGGCATATGTTTGCGATTATGAAACGCAGACCTGCGTTTACGCGAAAAACGAAACGGTGCGGCTGCCGATTGCGAGCATGTGTAAAATCATGACGCTTCTTTTAACGTTTGAGGCGGTAGAAAACGGCGAGCTTTCGTACGATGAAGCGGTTTGCGTGAGCGAGCGTGCTTCCTCCATGGGCGGTTCGCAGGTGTTTTTAGACACGGGACTGAGCTATCGGGCGGAAGATCTCATGCGCAGCGTGGCGGTATGTTCGGCGAACGATTCGTGCGTCGCACTCTCGGAGAGAGTGGCGGGAAGCGAAGATGCTTTTGTGGAGCGCATGAACGATCGGGCGCGCGAACTCGGCGCGGACAATACGCTGTTCGCGAATTGTACGGGCTTGCCCAAGGATCCGCAGTATTCTTGCGCGAAAGACGCTGCGGTTATGCTGAGCGCCTTGTTGAAGCATGATAAATACTATGAATTCTGCAAGGTTTGGAATGAGGATTTTGCCCACCCCGACGGCAGAACGACGCAGATGACGAATACCAATAAGCTCATTCGGGCGTATGAAGGGTGCGACGGCGGAAAAACGGGGTTCACGAATGAAGCGGGCTTTTGCTTGGCGGCTACGGCAAAACGCGGCGACATGCGCGTTGTATCGGTTATAATCGGCGCGGAGAGTGCGAAAGTCCGCAACAAGAGCATATCCGATTGTTTTAATTATTGTTTCGACCATTACGAAAACAAACCTGTGTTAAAGGCGGGCGAAAAGCTCGAGAACGCGATAAGCGTGCACGGCAGTAAAACAAAAGAGGTTTCTCTTACGGCGAAAGAAAATTTAACCGTATTCCAAAAGAAAGGGGAAAACGGCGAATTTTCCATCGAATACGATCTGCCCAAGCAAATCAAGGCTCCCGTCGCGGCGGGCGATCTGGTCGGCTATGCGACGTTATACGTGAACGGCATGCAAAGCGGTAAAACGGAATTGATTGCGATGGAAGAAGCGAAATCCTATACCTGGTGGGAGGCTTACCGCGACGGTGCGCGAAAATGGAACTGATTGAAATTTAGAAAATCAACAATTAGCATAGTAATATGAAAGACATAATACACGCAAAACGACATGTATTATGTCTTTTTTCTTGACAAAATACCGCCGTAACACTATAATAAAAGCGTTATATTTTATACGGCGAGGTTAAAATGCACACGAGAGATACGTTGAAAGTGAACGCGCAAGGACATCTTGAAATCGGCGGTGCGGATTGCGTGGAGTTGGCGGATCAATTTTCGACGCCGCTTTATGTTCTTGACGAACAGTATCTTCGCAAGATGATGCGCGTTTACCGCGATACGATTGCAAACGAGTACGGGAACGGTACGGTTCTATATGCATCGAAGGCGTTTTCCTGCAAGGCGATTTATGCGATCGCGGCGCAGGAGAAAATCGGCGTGGACGTCGTTTCGGGCGGCGAATTGTATACGGCGGTCGAAGCGGGATTTCCCGCCGAGCGCATTTACATGCACGGCAATAATAAATTGCCCGAAGAAATCGACTATGCGCTCGATTGCGGCGTCGGTACGATCGTCGTCGATGCTTACAGCGAGGCGGATTATCTTGACGAGGCTTGCGCGCGGCGCGGCATCGTGCAAACCGTTCTCGTGCGTGTCAATCCCGGCGTGGAAGCGCATACGCATGCTTATGTGCAAACGGCAACTCCCGATTCCAAATTCGGGTTTTCGGTACAGGACGGCGCGGCGGAGAACATGATCGCATATCTTTTGGGGAAAAAGAATTTGCGTTTGGCGGGGTTTCACTGCCATATCGGTTCGCAGATTTTTGAAAAACAGTCTTTTGTGTTGGCTGCGCAAAAACTGATCGCCTTCACGGCAAAGATGAAAGAAAAATTTGCTTACGAGGCGTCCGTTCTCAATTTCGGGGGCGGATTCGGCGTGTGGTATACCGTCGAGGACGAAAAAATCGAACCGGAAGGTTATTGCGATTATGTGCGCGCGCTGCTCGAAACGGTGAAAAAGGACTGCGCGGCGTATGGGCTGAAAAAGCCCGCGGTCGTAATCGAGCCGGGACGTTCGATCGTAGCCGAGGCGGGCATCACGCTTTATACCGTCGGCGCGATCAAAGAAATTCCCAACGTGCGCAAATACGTTGCCGTAGACGGCGGAATGTTCGATAATCCGCGGTATTGTCTGTATCAGTCGAAATATACGCCCGTTCTTGCGAACCGCGCGGCGGAAAAAGCTTGCGAGTTGGTTTCGGTTGCGGGAAAATGCTGCGAAAGCGGCGATCTCATCGGCGTGAACATGAATTTGCCGAAGGCGAAAACGGGCGATATTCTTGCCGTGCTCACGACGGGAGCTTATAATTATTCTATGGCAAGCAATTATAACCGCAATCCGATTCCGCCCGTCGTACTTGTAAAGGACGGAAAAGCCGAATATATCGTGAAACCGCAGACCTATGCCGACATTGCGCGCAACGACGTCGTGCCCGACTATCTGAAACGTTGATCAATGGAAAAAATTGTTTTTGAAAACAAGAAGCTTGTGCCCGAAAAGCTGCTTCAAAACGGTTTTCGGACCGAGCGCAATGGCTTTGCGAAAGAAACCGACTTGTTAGACAAGCAGTTTCTCCTTCGTATGTTCGTAGACGAAACGGGTTGCATCACGACCGAATTGATCGATACTGCGGGCGGAGAAGAATACGTGCTGCATTTGGTCGAGGACTGTTGCGGCGCGTTTGTCGCGCAAGTGCGGCAGACGTATCGGGAGACGTTGCAGGAGGTTTGCGACCGCTGTTACGAAACCGAGCATTTTAAGCAGCGGCAGACGGGCGCGCTTACCGATTATATAATAGCAGCTTACGGGGCGCAGCCCGAATATCTTTGGGAAAAAACGCCCGATTGTTTTATTTTCCGCAGGAGCGATAATAAAAAGTGGTTCGCCGCCGTGCTCACCGTAAAACGCGACCGTCTCGGACTTGCGGGAAACGCTATGGAAGAAATCGTCGATTTCCGCGTCGATCCCGCGGAGCTTGCGGCTTTGATCGATAACGAACGCTATTTTGCGGGCTATCACATGAACAAAAAACACTGGGCGACGGTCATTTTGAACGGCAGCGTGCCGCAAGACGAGCTTTTTGGGCGGATCGATGCAAGTTACCGCATTGCAAAGGGATAAACGTTTATGAAAATGTTTGCTTTTTGCGGCATGATTTGATATAATATTTTTTGTATATGAATTACGTTATCGAACTTGTAGCGAGCTTTTTCGCGGTCGTGATCGTGCTGACCTTGCACGAATTCGCCCATGCGTTTGTCGCGTACAAGTGCGGCGATCTGACGCCGAAATTCAACAAGCGGCTAACGCTCAATCCCATGCGGCATTTCGATCTTGTCGGATTGCTTTGCTTTACGTTCGTGGGGTTCGGCTGGGCGAAACCCGTTCCGATCAATCCGAATAATTTTAAGCATTATCGGCGCGGTTTGGCTTTTACTTCGACGGCGGGCGTGATCATGAACTATCTTACGGCGTTTCTTTCGCTACCGTTTTTTATGCTTGTGGTCAATTTCTGCCCTGAAATACCGCTTTTGACGTCTTTTTTACTGATTTTTACGCGCAGTTTGTTTTCTTACAGTTTGTCGTTCTGCGTGTTCAATCTGCTGCCGTTTTTTCCTTTGGACGGGTTCAATTTCCTTTCCGCATTGGCGAAGCCTTGGAATGGCGAAGCCTTGGAATAAGGCGGTTGCGTTTCTTCGAAAATACGGTTATTATATTCTGCTTGCGCTCATCATCGAAAGTTTCTTTTGCAATACGCTTGTGCGTTCGGGCGTGGAACAAGCGGATTGGTTTAATATTCTCGGTTGGATCATGAAATTCGCAACGAATATCTTCGGATATCCGATCGTCGCGCTGTGGAATTTGTTGCCCTGGCGCACAAAGATATATTGGAGGATTATTCCGTGGCTGTAAATCGTGATAATTTTGAATCGAACGTCGATTATACAACGAAACTCGATAATTTTGAAGGCCCGCTCGATTTGTTGCTGTTTCTGATCAACAAAGAAGAGATCGAAATCAAAGATATCTTCGTTTCGCAGGTGACGGAACAGTTTTTAGCCTATATGCAGGGGCTGGAAACGCTCGACGTCGATAAAGTGAGCGACTATCTGAACATTGCCGCGACCATTCTGAAAATCAAAGCGCAAGCGCTCGTTCCCAACTTACAGGACGATCCGGAATTGGAAGCGGAAATCGAAGAGGACAAAGCCAACCTTATCCGCGCTCTCGAAGAATACAAGATGATCAAAGAAGAGAGCAAAAAGCTCAAAGAGCTGGAAACGATCGGGTATTACTTCAAAGAGCCGGATAAAGACGTCGGGGAAGTGAAAACGGTGTTCAACCTCGAAGGGCTGACGCTCGACGGACTTATTACCGCTTTTTCCGCTTTGATGCTCAAACGCGAACGGAAAATCGCCGAGGCGGAAATACGCGAGATCCCGCGCGACAGTTATACGGTCGAACAAAAAATTACGTTTATACTCGAAACGCTGGAAGCGCAGGAAGAAACGACGTTTGAGGCGCTGTTCACCGCGGATTATTCCAAAGCCGAAGTGATCACGACGTTTCAGGCAATGTTGGAGCTGTTGAAATATCAGTTTTTGCGCGTTCGGCAGGAAACGACGTTCGGGGAAATTATCATCGCTCTGAACCCCGACAGAGAAGAGGAGGCAACCCTTGGGGACATTGACAACTACGATTGAGGCGATACTTTTTGCATCGGGCAAAGCGGTGGCGCTTGTCGATATTGCGGACAAGCTCGGCGTAAGCGTCGGGGAAGTACAAAAAGCGATCAAGGAATTACATAAAAAGTATGACGAAGAAAGCGGGATCCGCGTATTGGAATTCAATAAAAAAGCGCAGCTCGGAACCAATCCCGTTTATAAAGACGCTGTTTCCGCCGTTCTGAATCCCATTCGGGAAAAGGAACTGACGCGCACGCTGTTGGAGTGCGCGGCGATCATTGCCTATAAACAGCCCGTAACGCGTACCGAAATCGAACTATTGCGCGGCTTGAACAGCGATTATGCCGTGAACGCGTTGCTCGATCTCAATCTCATCTACGCCTGCGGACGCAAAGACGCCGTGGGTCATCCCGTTCTGTTTGCAACGACTGATGAGTTTTTGAAACGCTTCAAGCTTTCGTCCCTTGCCGATCTGCCCGATTACGACGCTTTGATGGCGGCGCTTCGACCCGACGAAGAGGATAAAGACAATTATCTGTACGCGCGCGAAGAATACGGCGAAATAAAGGTGGACGACGGTGCGGAACAACCCGAGAAAACCGAAAAGAAAGGGAAGAACGAGGAAGAGGACGACGGTACGGGCGATCCGCTTGCCGGAGGCGGATACGATATCCCCGATTTCCTGCGCGGATTGGACGACAGCGATTTGGTGAAAATTTCATAATAACGGAAATAATTTATAATAATTCGCTCATATTAACGGTATGGGCGAATTTTTCGTTTACTCGTTTTTTTTCGGAACGCTGTTCTTTTTCTTTCCCGTGTTGGTAACGCTGGAAACTTATATCGATCCGATTGAAAACAGGGCGTGGTTTTCGCTCGGCGCTTATCGTATTTTCAAAGTGTTCGGAGGCTATGCGCAGTTGACGCGCGACGGCGCCGCCGTGCATCTGAGCAAAAAAAAGGCGGTTTTTCTTCCTTTTGCGAAGATGTCCGATACGAAAAAGATGTTTGAAATTACGCAGGGATTTCAGCTTTGGGAATTTCATCAAGTCGTGGAAACGGGGAAGGTGACGTCGCCTTACAGCGTCTTCACGGCGTCGGCGCTGCAATCGCTGAGCGGCGGCATCTTTGCTTATCTGCAAACGCGTTATCCCTTTTTGTCGCTGAAAAACAGCGTGCTTTTGCGGGAAGACGCCTGTTTGAAGATCACTTTGAAGACGAGCGTTATGTTCAACGGTTTGGTTCTTGCGATCGCAATCGCAAAAAAATTATTGGAGGCATGGATAAATTGGATAAGAAGAAAAAAATCGACTCGATACTCGAAAAAACAGCCGAACAACTGACGGGCTTGATCGACGTCAATACGGTGATCGGCAAGCCCGTCGTTTCGGCGAGCGGCATGCAGATCATTCCGTTCACGAAAGTGACGATGGGTTACTTGTCGGGCGGAGGAGAATACGGCGAAGTAAAGGCAATCAAGGAGGACGAGTGCTATCCTTTCGCAGGCGGAGCGGGCACGGTCGTTTCGATCAAGCCGTGCGGCTTTTTGATCGACGACGGCACGGAGTGCAAACTTTTGCGCGTTACCGACGATCCGATCGACGGACTGATCGAAAAAGCAAGCGACTTGGTGGGCAAACTTGTTAAAAATAACCGTGAGTAAGAAGAAAATCGTTCAAAAAATTTTATATTTCGTTTGCGCGTTCTGCTTGGCGTGCGCGCCGAACGCGCTGCACCGTTTATCCTTAAAAGCGGACGGCGCTGCGCATTCCAAAGGTGAATGCGTTGTGGACGTTGCATCCAAGCGCTTTCTGCATGCGTTGAATGCCGACGCCGAGCTGCCTATGGCAAGCACAACGAAAATTCTGACGGCGATCATTGCGATTGAGGATTGCGATTTGCGCGAGGAAGTCGTGATCCCCAAAGAAGCGGAAGGCGTGGAAGGGTCGAGCGTGTATTTGCGCGCGGGAGACGTTTACACGGTGGAGGATCTGCTTTACGGGCTGATGCTGCGTTCGGGCAACGACTGCGCCGAAACGTTGGCGCTTCACCACAGCGGCAGCATAGCGGCGTTTGCGCGCGTGATGAATCGACGTGCGCAGCGCATGGGCGCGGAACACAGCTTTTTCGTCAATCCGCACGGCTTGCCCGACGAACGGCACCATACGACGGCGCGCGATTTGGCTTTGATTTCCGCGCATGCCATGCAAAACGAAACCTTCCGCAAAGTGGTTTCCTGCCGTTTTTACGAGCCGCGCGGCTGGAAGAACAAGAATAAAATGCTGTTTGAATACGAGGGCGCGGAAGGCGTCAAAACGGGGTTCACGGTGCGCGCGGGGCGTTGCCTTGTGACGAGTGCGGAGCGCGGCGGCATGCGGGCGGTATGCGTCGTGCTGTCGAGTCCGCAGATGTACGAGCGGAGCGCGGAGCTGCTCGACGAGGCGTTTTCGCGCTATACGCCCGTTACGCTGTGCGAACAGGGGCAAAAATTTGAAGGAATGACGGCGAAAAATCCGTTTTCCTATCCCTTGACCGAAAGCGAACGCGCGTTCGTGCGCTACGAAACGCAGGGCGCCGCAGACGAAGGGCTCGTACTTTTGAAAATCTATCTTAAAAATGACTTGCTTTTTTCCCAGAATTTGTATATGATAGAGGAGTAACGAATTCATAAGAAGGGAACATATGCGCATCAATAAATTTCTCGCGGAGCAGGGCGTGGCTTCGCGCCGCGGGAGCGACGAAATCATTGCGGAAGGGCGCGTCACGATCAACGGAAAAACGGCGAAAGCGGGCGACGACGTATTGCCTTCCGACGTTGTGGAACTCGACGGCAAGATGCTTTCGCACAAAGTAAAATACGAATATTATATGCTGAATAAGCCGAAGGGCTGCGTCTGCACCGTAAAAGACGAGAAAGGACGCAAAACGGTGATGGATTTTTTGCCCTCGTCGTCGGCGCGCGTTGTGCCCGTTGGGCGGTTGGATTACGATACCGAAGGCTTGTTGATCCTTACGAACGACGGCGATCTCGCTTTTCGTTTGACTTCGCCCAAAAGCGAAATTCCCAAAACGTATTTGGTGCGGATCGAGGGCGGCATTACGGAAAAGGAATTGAACCGCCTGCGCGCGGGCGTGGAGATCGAACGGGGCGTCGTGACGAAGAAGTGCAAAATACGCATTTTGGAAACGAATAAGAGTTTTACGAAGTTAAACGTGGTTTTGACCGAGGGAAAAAACCGCGAGATCCGAAAAATGTTTGAAGTGGTCGGAAAACAAGTGGATTTTCTCAAACGCGTGATGATCGGCGAACTTCGTTTAACGGGCTTAGACAGAGGGCAGGCGCGTAAACTGACGCGGGAAGAAGTCTTTTATTTGCAGAATTTATAAAAAAACGGTTTACGATACGTAAACCGTTTTTCGTTGTTAAAGTTTAATAACTGCGCAAATTTAATAACTGCGCAAAAGTCCCACGACTTTTCCCAAAATCGTCACTTCGTCGAGAACGAAATCGGAAAGAGCTGCGTTTTCGGGGTGAAGGATATGTTTTCCGTCGCGGCGGAAATACCGTTTCACGGTTGCGCCTTCCGAAATGCCGTCATCGAAGAGGGCGACGACGATTTCGCCGTTTTCCGCCGTTTGCTGTTTCTGTACGACGACTTTATCGCCGTCGTAAATTCCCGCTTCGATCATGCTTTCGCCCTGTACGCGCAAAAGAAACAAGTCGCTTCCGCGGAATTCTGCGGCGGGCAGGGAATAAGAGCCTTCGTAATTCTCGGTTGCGAGAATGGGCTGACCTGCCGTAACCGTACCGATCAGCGGAACGCGTACGCTGTCGGAATTCTTAACGGAAACGGCGCGGCGCTTTCCGGCGGCTTTGGATAAATAACCTTTATCGCGCAGCGCGTTGATATAATCGTATACGGTTGCGGTGCTCTTAATGCCAAGCTCCTTGCAGATTTCGCGTACCGTGGGGGGGAAGCCGTTTTCTTCATTGAAACGGTTGATAAAGTCGAACACTTCCTGCATTTTATTCTTATCTCTCATGGTACACCTCGCATGCGCTTTTCTCTATTGTAACACAATCAAAATAAAATTGCAAACAAATGTTTCATGTTTTTCGGAAAATTTTGTAAAAACCGTTGTTATTTTCTAAAAAAGTATTATAATAGCAGTAGGAGATAAGATGATGGAAAGTAAAAAATGTGTTTTTGACGATGATAAAGAGTGCGACGGCTGCATGGAGTGCGAAGTCTGCGACCTCGATCCTTCCAAACCGTGCACGAATTGCGGAAAATGCCTGGATATCCGCGATTACGCTACGATCAAAATCGAGAAAGTGATTTCCGACGAGGAAGGGGATTAGTCGTCCTCGTCGTCTTTCGGTTTATGTAATTTTACTTTTCCGGCGACGGCGCGGCGGTTGTCTTCGGTAATGGCGGCATAGTGCTTGCGCGTCGTGTTTACGTCTTTGTGACCGAGCACGTCCGCCACGATATAAATGTCGCCCGTTTCGCGGTAGAGCGCCGTGCCGTACGTAGAACGGAGTTTATGCGGCGTTATTTTTTTGAGCGGGGATACGATCCTCGCGTATTTTTTTACTAAATTTTCGACGGCGCGCACCGTGATCCTGCGGTTTTGCAGCGATAAAAAGAGGGCGTGTTCGTCGGAAGGGATCTTGGGATCGTCTTCCTTTTTTGCAAGATATGCGGCGAGCGCGTCGGCGACTTCGTCGGAAAAATACAAGATGGCATGGTTGCCGCCTTTCCGCGTAACGACGAACGAATGATTGGTGAAATCGATGCTTTCGTTATTAAGCCCGACAAGCTCGGAAATTCGGATTCCCGTGCCCAGAAAGAGGGTGAGGATCGCGGTATCGCGGATTTTTGTCTGTTCGTGATAACCTCTTGCGTGCCCCGACAAGCCTTGTCCTGTTTCCGCCGTATCGATAAGAGAGGAAACTTCGTCGCCTTCAAGCCGAATGATTTCTTTTTCGTGAATTTTTGGCGTGGCGACTTTGGAAGGATTATTGACTTCGATAAGTCCCTTATTAAAAAAGTATTTGAAGAGGGAACGGATCGTAGAGAGCTTGCGCGCTTTGGCGTGTTCGTCGCAAGAAAGTCGTTTGTCGCCGAAACGGTAGTGGGAGAGATAGCTTAAAAATATTTCGATATCGGTATCGGTAAGGGATTCCAAATCTTCCAGCGTCAAACTGCGCACGTCTTTTTTCGGAAACTTTTTTTTAATTAAAAAATCGAAAAAGATGCGCAGGTCGTAACAGTAATTCAAGCGCGTTAAAGGACTTGTGCGCGTTTCAACGCCGCGCAAAAAATCCTCACAGAAAAAAGGCAGCTCATCGAGCAGGGCGTCGATACGGTCGAGCGTGATAAGACTGCGTTGTTGATAGTAGTCGGCACTTTTTTTCATGGTTAAATTATAACAGCGCAGCGGTATTTTGTCAAGTTTTTCCGTATCCGTTCGATTGTGGATAAAATAGGGCAATATATCAATCTATTCGCAAAACACAGGTTTTACGAATAGATAAGGCAAAAAACGGGGTAAAATAAGCGTTCAAAAGAATTTTTTGAACGCTTTGCAAAAGTTTGACCCATGTTATCCACAATTAAACAGCACAATTCGACTTTTTTCTTTTTCATAAAAATTGTAATAAATTATTGAAGATTTTTTGTAAAAGCGAACGTTTTTCGGCGCGTTTCGCTCTTGATTTTTCGGTATTTTTTATAAAAATTTATGCGTATTATGTCACGCATACTATTTAATTTTTGCAAGAATACCGTAAGAATACGGTTTAATCAGCATATTTTTTTCGTAAATACCGCCTGCGAGATATTCCCGATACCGCCCTTTTAGCAATACGTTATATTCGCGCGCCGAATTATTGACGAATACGAACGCCGATTGTTTTTTCTGTTTTCGTTCAAACACCAAACAAGAACCGTCCGCAAAAACTTCGCTGTAAACGCCGTCGCGGAAAACCTCGTTAAAAGATTGCGTGCGGATTTTTCCCAAAGTTTTATAAAATTCCGTTAAATCATAATTGCAATGTTCCCAATCGAAACACTTGCGGCAAAACGGATCGATATAACCTTCCATACCGTTTTCATCGCCGTAATAAATGCTCGGAACGCCGGGAAGCGTAAATTGCAGTACTGCCGCCATTTTTAACTTTTGCATTGCCGCCGCTTTTTCGGCGTCGGTCAGTTGTTCGGTTGCCATCTGTTCTTTATCGTAACAAGTTTTTCCGCTCAACACGGTTAAAATGCGCGAAGTGTCGTGCGTGCCTAAAATATTCATGAGAGAATCGAGCGCGTCTTTGGGATAATGATCGATGAGCATGGCGATGACTTCGCGTAATTGCGTTGTATTGCCCGATAAAACGTAATCGATGATCGCGTTTTTGAGCGGGTAATTCATGACGCCGTCTAATTCGCCGCCCTGCAAATATTCTCTCCGTACGCCGTAAGCGATTTTATTGGATGCATCTTCCCAAACTTCGCCGAGAATCACAGCGTCGCTGTTTTCTTCTTTTACCGCTTTCCGCAATTTTTTCAGGAAAAAATCGGGTAACTCGTCGGCAACGTCAAGGCGGTAACCTTTGATCCCGCGGCGCAACCAGTGTTTCAAAACGCCTTGTTCGCCGAATATAAATTCTTGATAGGAATCGGACCGTTCGTTGACGGCGGGCATGGTTTCGATGCCCCACCAGCTTTCGTATTCGTCTGGAAAGCGGCGGAAGCAATACCAATCATGATAAGGCGAGTCGATTGATTGATATGCGCCCACGCTGTCGTAACTCCCGAACTTATTGAAATATCGGCTGTTGTCGCCGGTATGATTGAACACGCCGTCGAGCAGAATGCGAATGCCGCGCGCATTCGCATCGGAAATCAAGCGGTCGAAATCTTCAAGCGTTCCGAGCAGCGGATCGATTTTCATATAATCGCCCGTATCGTAACGGTGATTGGAATACGCTTCAAAAATGGGATTGAGATATAAAACGGTGACGCCCAAATCGGCAAGATAGTCTAATTTCTGCCTGATTCCTTCTAAATTTCCGCCGAAAAAGTCGTTATTTAGTACTTTGCCGTACATATTCGGGCGAAAAGTCGGCGTACCGCCCCAGTCCGAACGAAGAATTTTACCCGATATGGAACGGCAGGATTCTCCCGCTTTGTGAAAACGGTCGGGAAAAATTTGATAAATTATGCCGCCTTTGATCCAATCGGGCGTTTTGTAATCGGAATCGTATACGGTGAGTTGCCAGCTCCACGGCTTGTCGCCGAGCACGCCTTTGCGCATTTCGCCGCAGCTGAGATAATATTCGCCTATTTTGAAATAGTAAAAATAGAGTCCGATACGGTCGAATCGAAGCGTGAGCGCAAAACCTTCTTCGGTTTTTTGCATCGGGAAAACAACGCCCTGTTCGCCGTCACGGCAAAGACACATATTACAGTTTTCGGCGGAGAAGCTGCCTTCTTCGCCATCGATTTTATAAATTCGGAATGTGATTTCGTTTCCACACGGAAACGCGCCCGTGATGCTTTTGCATGCCGTGTCGAGCGGATCATAGGTATAAATCATGCTTTATTACTCCGCAGGAACGTTATTTAACGGGTTTCAGATTCCAAATGCGCGTCGCGTACTCGCGGATACTTCTGTCCGCCGCAAAATATCCCGCCGCGGCGATATTGTTGAGCGATTTTCTGTTCCACTCCGATTTTTGATCGCGGTAAAGCGCCGAAAGCGCGTTTTGGGTGTTAAGATAACTTTCATAATCGGCAAGGCACATATACGGATCGGCAACGGGCGCGCGGCGTAGCAGATAATTGCTGATTTCCGCAAAAGACGTGCCGTTGAATCCGACGATCAGCGATTCGAGCACGCGGCGCATGTTGTAGTCCTTATTGTAATACGCGCTCGAATTATAGCCGTTTTGCCAAATTTCTTTTACTTCTTCGGCGGTCAGACCGAAGATAAAAATGTTTTCGTCGCCGACGTGCTGCGCCATTTCAACGTTGGCTCCGTCTAACGTACCGATCGTGAGCGCGCCGTTTATCATGAATTTCATGTTGCCCGTGCCGCTCGCTTCCTTGCCTGCAAGCGAAATCTGTTCGGAAATTTCGGTTGCGGGCATGAGCAGTTCCGACATGGTAACATTATAGTTTTCCATATAAACAACGTTGAGTTTCTCGTTGATCTTGGGATTTTTGCGAATATCTTCGGCAAGAAAACAGATCAGTTTCATGATTTGTTTTGCCATATCGTATCCCGAAGCGGCTTTCGCGCCGAAAATATACGTTTTGGGCACGATATCGAGATCGGGATTATCGCGCAGCGCATTGTAAACCGAAATAACGTGCAGCGCGTTGAGCAGCTGGCGTTTGTATTCGTGCATGCGTTTCGCCTGTACGTCGAATATCGTGTTCGGATCGATCACGATTCCCTGCGTGCGTTTCGCATAATCCGCAAATTGGCGTTTTTTCACGGCTTTGATTTCGTCAAGACGTTTCAAAACGCTTTCGTCGTTCTCGAATTTCTTGAAATCGGCGAGTTTTGACGCGTCTTTATCGTATCCTGTACCGATACATTCGTCGAGCAACGCGCAAAGTTCGGGATTGGATTGATTCAGCCAACGTCTGTGCGCGATCCCGTTGGTCACGTTTGTGAATTTTGCGGGCGTGTATTCGTAAAAATCGCGGAAAATACTGTCTTTAATGATCTCGCTGTGCAGTTCGGAAACGCCGTTTACGCTATGCGAGCCGACGATACACAGGTTCGCCATGCGCACCGTGTTGTGCGAAAGCACCGACATGCGCGAAATTTTATTCCAATCACCCGGATATTTTGCCCAAAGATCTTCGCAGAAACGGCGGTTAATTTCTTTGAGAATACCGTAAATACGCGGCAGTCTGCGTGCAATCAGATCCTCCGCCCATGTTTCCAAAGCCTCGGAAAGAACGGTATGATTGGTATAAGCGCACGTCGCCGTCGTCAGATTCCACGCCGTGTTCCAGGAAAAATAATTGTCGTCGACCAAAATACGCATCAACTCGGGAATGGCAAGTGCGGGGTGCGTATCGTTGATATGGATCGCTGCGAGCTGAGCAAGCGAAGAAAGCGACCCGTAACGGCGTTTATGATCGGATACGATACATTGCAAAGACGCCGATACGAGAAAATATTGCTGTTTTAAGCGCAGAGATTTGCCTTCGTAATGGTTATCGGAAGGATAAAGCACTTTGGAGATAAGCTCGGCGTCGCTTTCGTCGCGCATGACTTCATCGTAGTTGCCCTGTGAAAAAAGCTGCATGTCAAACTTTTGCACGGCGCGCGATCGCCAAAGACGCAATACGCTGACGGCTTCGGAATTTGCGCCTGAAACCATCATATCGAGCGCGACCGCCTCGACCTCTTTGGCGTTGTGGTAGATGGTTTCCATGCCGTGGTCGGTCCACTTTTCTTCGAGTTCGCCGTCGAACCGCACGATAAATTGTTTGTCCGAACGCTGCGTGAGCCATGCTTCGCCGCCCGGCAGCCATACGTCCGGCATTTCGATCTGCCAGCCGTCGATGATTTTCTGCTTAAACAATCCGTATTGATAACAGATCGAAAAGCCCATCGCGGGATAATTCTGCGTGGCGAGTCCGTCTAAAAAGCACGCGGCAAGTCTGCCGAGACCGCCGTTGCCAAGCCCCGCGTCGGGTTCTTCTTCGTACAGATCGTCGAGAGAAAGATGCAGCGATTTCAGCGCCCCGCCGATCGCACCCGCGATCCCGAGGTTGTAAATGCTGTTTTTCAGCGAGCGCCCCATCAAAAATTCCATGCACAGATAATAAACGCGTTTCGATTTGGCGGCTTTCGCTTTCAAATGGAATTTCTGGCGTTTTTCGAGCATGATATCCCGAACGCTCATGACGACGGCTTTATAAATCTGTTCGCGCGACGCCTCGGGCAAGCTCACGCCGAAGTAGCGCGTGAGTTTGCCTGCAATCATCTTTTTTGCTTCGTTTTCCGTTAAGTTTGACATTCCTTTTACTATGTTCCTTCTATCTATAAATTATTGTCTTATTTTAAGATACCGCGATACAAGCCCTCGTAATATTTTGCCGATGTTCCCCACGTGAAGTCGGTTTCCATGGCTTTTTTGCGCAGAGCCGCCCATTCGCTTTCATTGCGGTATACTTCGAGCGCCTCGTTTATAACGTAAAGCATGTCTTGCGCGTTATAATCGCGGAAAGTAAATCCGTTTCCGCCCGCGCCGTACGGCGTGATGCTGTCTTTCAGTCCGCCCGTTTCCCGTACGATCGCCACCGTTCCGTAACGCGCCGCGATCATTTGCGAAAGTCCGCAAGGTTCGCTTTTTGAGGGCATTAAGAACAGATCGGCGCCCGAATAGATTTTGCGGGACAAATCGGCGTTGAACGAGATGATTGAAACCACTTTTCCGGGATAACGGCGGGCAAGATCGGAGAAATAATTTTCGTAATACGATTCGCCCGTGCCGAGGAGCACGAATTGCACGTCTTGCCGCAGTACCTGTTCGACGACCTCGCGCACTAAGTCGAGTCCTTTATGCGAAACAAGGCGTGAGATCATCGCAATAACGGGCGTATTGGGTTTGACGGGGAGATTGAGCATGCGCTGCAACTCCTCTTTGCAAACCGCTTTTGGCGCGATATTCTCCGCGCTGTAATTGGCAAACAGCGCCGCATCGGTTGCGGGATTGTAATAATCGGGGTCGATCCCGTTGAGAATGCCGCAGAGCTTGAACTCGTTGCGGCGGATGATCGCCTCTAACCCGTGCGCGTAATACGCGTCTTTGATTTCGCCCGCGTAGGTCGGCGACACGGTGGAAAAACGTTCGCAGCACTCGATCGCCCCTTTCATGAGGTTGATGCAACGGTCATATTCCACCAAATAACGGTATTGATTGGAAATACCGAACAGGTCTTCCAAAATATCGAGCGAATATTTTCCTTGATATTCGATATTATGAATCGTAAACAAGGCGCGAATATACTGATATTCGGGACGGAAACAGTATATCGTTTTGAGATAGAGCGCGGCAAGCGCCGCCTGCCAATCGTGGCAGTGCATGATTTCGGGATAAAATCCGACGAAAGACATGATTTCGAGAACGCTGCGGCAGAAGAAGGCAAACCGTTCGCCGTCGTCGTAATATCCGTAGCAGCCTGGACGCTTGAAGTAATATTCGTTATCGACAAAGTAATATTTCACGTTATCGAGCGTATATTCAAAAATGCCGCAGTATTGGTTCCGCCAGGAAAGCGGAACGAAGATATTGCCGATAAACTTAAAGTTTTTGCGGTAATCCTTTTTAATGTCTTGATACAGCGGCACGATCACGCGTACGTCGTACCCCTCGTCCTTGGCAATGTATTTGGAGAGCGAGCCGATCACTTCGGCAAGTCCGCCCGTGGCGATAAACGGCGCCGCTTCGGACGCGACGAACAATATTTTCGTTTTTGCCTCGACCTTGATTTCCGTTTCTTTTTTTACGGGAACAGCCGTGGGCGTGGGAACGACCTGCGCGAACGCTTTTTCGTCCTGTACGGGCGTTTCGGGTTTTACCGTTTTTTGTTTTGCGGTTTTGGGTGCAGAGCCTGCGGATTGTGTGGCTTTCGTCGTTTTGGCCGTCGTGGATTTTTTGGTTGTACTCATTTATTTACCCCTTTTTTAATACGCAAACGTGCGTAACCGTTTTTTTAGATCATTCTGCCTTTTCCGATGAAATACGGAAGCTCTTCGCAGCCCGCTAACCTTCTGCGGTCGCGGATCACCGCGTTTTTATCGGTGATAACGCAGTCGAGTTCGACGTTCGCGCCGATCACGGTATCCTGCATGATAATGGAATTGCGCACAACGCTCCCCTTGCCGATATTGACGCCGCGGAAAAGAATACAGTTTTCCACCGTGCCTTCGATCACGCAGCCGTCCGATATGAGCGAATTTTTTACCGTTGCGCCTTCGATGTATTTTGAGGGTGCGCTGTCGCGTACCTTCGTATAAATATCGCGTGCGGCGAACAGTTCGCTGCGTACGTTTTTATCGAGCAATTCCATGGAATGGGCGTAATAACTCTGAATGGAATCGATGCCGGCATAATAACCTTCAAACGCGTAACCGTAGAGTTTCAGCGTATCGACGTTTTTGGCGAGAATATCGTGCCCGAAACTCGTCAGTCCGCGCGTTACGGCGTCTTGGATCGTACCGAGCAGGAATTCGCGGCTCATGATCATCACGTTGATATAACGGTTTACCGTGCCGCTTTTGTTCGGGTTGATTTGCAGCGATTTCACGCGGCCCGTTTCGTCGGGTTCGAGCGTCATAAAATATTTGCATTTTACGTTTTTCTCGGCATGGTAAACCATCGTGATATCTGCCTGCCGTTCCTCGTGAAAGCGCAGAACGTCGGCAATGTCGATGCGGGAGATTCCGTCGCAGTCGGAAATGACGACGTAATCCTCTTTTCTGCGGTGCAGAAATCCCGTGATTCCTTTTAACGCTTCCAAACGCGACGTATAAGGCACGTCGGTGTCGTCCGAATACGGCGGAAGCAAAATAATGCCGCCGTCTTTGCGCGCAAGGTCCCAATCCTTTCCGCTGCCCAAATGGTCGATGAGCGATTGATAATTGTTTTTCGTCACGATCCCGACGGTCGTAATGCCCGAATTGACCAAATTGGAAAGCGCAAAATCGATCAAACGGTATCTTCCGCCGAAGGGAATGGACGCCATGGTGCGTTTTCTCGAAAGCTCGGGAATGTTTTCGTCGTGAATATTGGAAAAAATGACGCCTACCGCTTGATTAGCCATTGTTGTTTTCCCCCTTGTAATCCTTGTCGAGAATCTCGCCGGCTGCGACGCATGCGCCGCTTGCGATCGTAATATCTCTTCCCAAAACGGCAATACCGACGCCTTTTGCGCGCGGTTTGCCGACGACGGCGTTTTCTTCCACCTTCACGTTTTCGTCGATGATCGAATATTCCACTTTCGCGTTTTGCTTGACGATCGTATCCGCCATGATCACGCTGTCTTTGACGAGCGCGCCGCGTTCGACGACGACGCCCGTAGCCAGCACGGAATTGATCACCGTGCCCTCGATTTCGCAGCCGAGCGCGACGAGCGAATTATCGACGACGGCGGTTTCCCCGATATATTCGGGCGGCGCAAGCGGGTTGCGCGAATGGATCTTCCAATTCTGATCGCCTACGTCGAACGCGGGCGCTTCTCCGAGCAGATCCATATTCGATTCCCAAAGCGAAGAAATCGTGCCGACGTCTTTCCAATAGCCGTTAAAGCGGTAAGAATACATCTTTTCCCCCGCGTTCAGCATGGCGGGAAGCACGTCTTTTCCGAAGTCCTTGCTCGAATCGGGATTTTTTTCGTCCGCTTCGAGATAACGGAAGAGCTTCGATGCCGTAAAGACGTAAATCCCCATCGATGCAAGATTGCTTTTGGGCACTTTGGGTTTTTCCTCGAATTCGTAGATTGATCCGTCGGGATTGGTATTGAGAATGCCGAACCGCGAGGCCTCGTTTATGGGAACTTCGATCGCGGCGATCGTGCAGTCCGCCCCCGTCGCTTTGTGCGCTTTGATCATGGCGGCGTAATCCATTTTATAAATATGGTCGCCCGACAGAATCAGCACATAATCGGGATTGTACTTTTTCATGAACTGCATGTTTTGGTAAATGGCGTTTGCCGTGCCCTCGAACCAAGACGATTTTTTCTTCGCCTGATACGGAGAGAGTATGTGCACGCCGCCGAACGAACGGTCAAGATCCCACGGCTGACCGTTCCCGATGTATTCGTTCAGTTCGAGCGGTTGGTACTGCGTGAGCACGCCGACCGTATCGATACCCGAATTGATGCAGTTACTCAGCGGAAAATCGATGATCCGATATTTCGCGCCGAAGGCAACCGCGGGTTTTGCAATATTGTTGGTGAGCGCATAGAGCCGGCTGCCCTGTCCGCCCGCAAGCAACATTGCGACGCATTCTTTCTTTCTTTGCATATTGTTTATCCTCCTGACGCAACGCGTCATATTTTTCACTTCTTCTCGGTTTTGGCTTTTCCGCCCGTCTTTTTCTTCGAGGCGGGTTTTTCCTTGTCCGCCGTCTTTTCCTTGGTCGGTTCCTGTTCGCGCACCAAATACAGGCAGGTAAATTTAGGCAAGTCGACGGGAATCGAATAAGCTTTTCCGTGACTCGGACGCGCTACCGCCGTGAGAACTTTTTTCTTGATCTTTCCCTGTCCGCCGTATTTTACGTCGTCGGTATTGAATACGATGCGGTATTTACCTTTCTTGTCGACGCCCAACAGATAATCGGGCGCGTCCGCTCCCGAGAAACAGGCAAGAACGATCACTTCGTTCCCTTTTTTGTCGCGGCGGATGAAGGCGACCGCATTTCGATCGGCATCGTCGGCGGCAAGCCACTCGAACCCGTCCCAAGAGTCCTCGATTTCATAGAAAGAGGGCGTACTTTTATAATATTCGTTGAGGGTTTTGACCATGACAGAAAGTTTTCCGTGCTGTTCGTACGTATCGCGCAGGAAAAATTCCAACCCCTCTTTATAATTCCATTCCTTGAACTGCCCGAATTCGTAACCCATAAACGTGAGCTTCTTTCCGGGGTGCGCCATCATATAGCCGAGGAAGGTTCTAACGCCTGCAAATTTTTCTTCGTATTCGCCCGGCATTTTGTTGATGAGCGAGCACTTTCCGTGCACGACTTCGTCGTGCGATATGGGCAGCACGTAATTCTCCGAAAAAGCGTACATCATGGAGAACGTGAGTTTGTTATGGTTGTTCATGCGGAAATACGGGTTGAGCGCCTGATAAGAAAGCACGTCGTTCATCCAACCCATATTCCATTTATAGTTGAATCCCAAACCGCCTACGCTGCCGGGCTTCGTTACAAGCCCCCAAGCCGTGCTCTCTTCCGCGATCATGAGCGCGTACGGAAAGCGCAGAAATACGTTTTCGTTCAGTTTGCGTAGAAGCGCGATCACTTCGAGATTTTTATTTTCGCCGTAGATATTGGGCACCCATTCGCCGTCGCGCTTGTCGTAATCGAGATAGAGCATGGATGCGACCGCGTCCACGCGCAATCCGTCGATATGATATTTATCGAAGAAGAAGCAGGCGTCGGAGATCAAGAAAGAGATGATTTCGTTTCTGCCGAAGTCGAAACGGCGCGTCCCCCAGCTTTTGTGCTCCATTCTGTCCCACTGGTTGCTTTCGTAGAGCGGCTGTCCGTCGAATTCGTATAAACCGTGTGCGTCCTTAGGGAAATGGGCGGGAACCCAATCGAGGATCACGCCGATGCCCGCTTTATGGAATTCGTCGACGAGGTGCATAAAATCTTTGGGCGTGCCTAAACGCGACGTGATCGCAAAATATCCCGTGACCTGATACCCCCAAGAGCCTTCGTACGGAAATTCGGTTACGGGCATAAACTCCACGTGCGTGTAACCCATGTCTTTTACATAGGCGACAAGCTCTTTGCTCAGTTCTTCATAGGAAAGGAACGAACCGTCGTCATGGCGTTTCCACGAAAGCAAATTTACTTCGTAGATATTCATGGGCGAAGTATAAACGTTTGTCTGCTTTCTCTTTTCGACGTACGCCTTATCGCCCCACTCGTACCCTTCGAGGTCGTAGAGCTTCGAGGCGGTGGCGGGCGCGGTTTCGGCATGGAACGCGACGGGATCGGCTTTCATCAGCTTTCTGCCGTCGCGCGCGGTAACGCAGTATTTATACGTGTCGTACTGTTTCAATCCTGCAACAAACAGTTCAAACGATTCCCCGTCTACCATGCGGTTCATAACGTGCCGCTCGGTGTTCCATTCGTTGAAATCGCCGACGACGCTGACGCTTTGCGCATGCGGCGCCCAAACGCGGAACGTGTAACCTTCCACGCCTTCCCGAATATCCTTATGCGCGCCGAACAACTCGTAAATACGGTCGTTCTTGCCGTGGTGATAAAGATAAAGCGGGAAATCCGCTTCGTTTTGAATATTCTGCATATAACTCCTTTTTGCCGTTGCTCCCCTTATTTGCCCGACGTTCCGTTGTTTAGTTTATAATACAAGCGAGAAAACTTGCTTGCAAGGGTTTTCGAGCGCCGTATTCAAACTTTGATGCGTTTTTTGCAAGAAAAACAGCGGCGCGTTAGCGGCGCAAAAAATCTCTGATTTTTGCATCGCTATGTTATTATACTATATTTGATAGATTTTTTCAAGACCCATTTGGTAAATTTTTTCAATTTTTTTATAATTTCTGCATATTTATGTCATTTCGGAATGGTAAGCGCGTATGCGGATCGATTTTCAATATATTTAATATGTGCCGAAACAGGCAGAAAAACAGCCGTACGCGCAAATAATAAAACGCCGCGGACGGTTTATCCGTCCGCGGCGCTCGATTGCGTTCTCTTATTTGGTTTCGCTGTATTTATCTTCGTTGTTCCAAGAATAGAGTTTGCGTAATTTCTCCCCGACTTGTTCGAGCTGATGCTCCGCCTCTCGTTCGCGGCAGGCGTTGAAGTGCGCGCGCCCTCCGCTCTTGTTTTCGGTGATCCACTTCGAGGCAAACGTGCCGTCTTGAATTTCCGCAAGCACTTTTTTCATTTCCTTTTTGGTTTCGTCGGTAATGAGCCGCTTGCCCGTTTCATAATCGCCGTATTCCGCTGTATCGGAAATCGAATAACGCATTTTTTGGAAGCCGCCGTTATAAATAAGGTCGACGATGAGCTTCATTTCGTGAATGCACTCGAAATAGGCGTTCCGAGGATCGTAACCCGCTTCGACGAGCGTTTCAAAACCCGCTTTCATGAGCGCCGTTACGCCGCCGCAGAGCACCGCCTGTTCGCCGAATAGATCGGTTTCCGTTTCGCATTTGAACGTGGTTTCGAGCACGCCCGCGCGCGCGCCGCCGATGCCGAGCGCATAGGCAAGCGCGATATCGAGCGTATCGCCCGAAGGATCTTGATAAACCGCCACGAGAGCGGGAACGCCGTGCCCTTCCGCATATTCGCTACGGACGGTATGCCCCGGTCCTTTGGGCGCGATCATAAATACGTTTACGTTCGCGGGCGGAACGATTTGTTTATAATGAATGTTAAAGCCGTGAGCGAACGCAAGATATTTTCCTTCCGTTAAAACGGGGGCGACGCTTTCGTTGTAAATATCCGCCATTTTTTCGTCGGGCGTGAGCATCATGATCACGTCGGCAAGCTTTGCCGCTTCTTTTACGGAATAGACCTTGAATCCCGCCTGCTGCGCTTTCGGGTAGCTTTTTCCGCCCTCTTTCAATCCGATTATCACGTTCACGCCGCTGTCCTTTAAGTTGAGCGCGTGCGCGTGTCCCTGGCTGCCGAATCCGATCACCGCAACGGTTTTGCCTTTCAAACGGTTGAGGTCGCAATCGGCCTCGTGATAAATGCGTGCTTCCTGTGTTGCCGGGTCGTAAATTTTGTGTGCCATAGTTTTCATCCTCCAAGCGGTGCTTTTCATATTATTATATCCCGAAAAGAGGTTTGCGTCAAGTAAATGGCGGTCGAATGCCGAAATTCAGATATAACGGTTGCTTTTTGTTGTCGTATAATATATAACTAAAACAAATAGTTCTAAGGAAAATTCCGCAGTTTTTGAAGAATTTACCCATTATTTTGTGTTTCGGCTTTTTCTACGCTTATACTTCTTTTCAGCAAAAGGCGGCAGGTCGCCCTGCCGCGCACAATCTTTCTTGCATTTTAATCGACGATGCTTCGGGCGATCGAGTAAATGTCGCCCGCGCCGAGCACCAGCACGATATCGTCTTTTTCAACCGTTTTGATCAGGCGGTTTTTTAACTGTTCGGGAGATTGCACGTAAATCGCGTCGGGAATGCGGGCGGCGAGCGCCGCCGCGCTCCCCTCAAAGAAAAACGTTTCCCGCGCGGAAAAGGTTTTGTACAGCACGGGATGCTTTACGCGTGAAAGCGTTTTAACGAATTCATCCATGAACGCGTGCGTGCGGGTATAGGTATGCGGTTGAAATACGAGCCGCAGCGTGCCGTCGCATATCTTATGCGCGCTTTCGAGCACGGCGGTGATTTCGCGCGGATGATGGGCGTAATCGCAAATAACGGGCGCGCCGCGCAGCGTGCCGACCGTTTCAAACCGCCGTTTTACGCCGCGGAAGCTTTCAAGCCCCCGTTTGATTTCCTCCGCAGTGAACCCTGCGAGCCTTGCTGCCGCGTAGGCGGCTAAGGCGTTTAGTACTTGAAATTTACCCGTTACGTTCAAACGTACGCGCACGGTGGCGGTATCGCCTTCGCGCACGGTAAAAGCGTAACGTTCGCCGTCCGAACGCAGCTTTTCGGCGCGGACGTCCCCCGTCCGCAATCCGAACGAAAGCGCGTGCGGAATCTTGCGCGCCCGTTCTTCCGCGTTGACGACCACCTTTTCCGACTGTGCGGCAAAGGTCCGATATGCGGCAAAGACTTCTTCGTCGTTTGAGTAACAGTCGGTGTGATCGCGGTCGGTGTTGAGAATGACGCCGACGGTGCTGTGCAGGCTGAGAAAACTGCGTTTGAATTCGCACGCCTCGGTGACGAACGTTTCTTCTCCGCCGATATGGCAGTTGCCGAGCAGCGCGTCCTCTCCGCCGATATGGCAGGTGAACGCGCGGTCGTTACGGTAATAAATATGGGCGAGCATCGAGGACGTGGAGGTTTTTCCGTGACAGCCCGCTACGGAAAGGACGAACGGATATTCCTCCGCTACCGATCCGAGCAGGCGGGCGCGCGTAAAAAGACGTTTTCCCGCCTCTTTCGCGCCGGCAATGCGCTTGTCGCTTTCGTCCAACGCGCCTGTGTAAACGACGTTCTGCTCGTGAATTTCATCATCCGAGCCGATCGTCACGGAAATTCCGTGCGCGCGCAAGTCTTTCGTAAACTTGCTTTCCGCATCGTCGCAGCCGCGTACGGATAAATTTTTGCTTTGCAGGATGCGGGCAAGCGCGCTCATGCTTACGCCGCCGATCCCGACGAAATACCAGCTCCCCTCGGAAGCAAACGTTTCGTTCCCCATATAGTTCAGTTTATTCCGCAACGGCAAGCAGTTGTTCCTTTACGCAAAAAAAACGCACCCGAAGGTGCGTTCTTTTTCGTTAATTTCAGTCTGTTCTCAGACGGGAACAACGTTTACAGCGCGAAGCTTGCCGCTGTCTTTCGGATCGGGTTCGGTCTCGAATGTAACCTTCTGCCCCTCTTTTAAGGTGCGGAATCCCTCTGTTTGAATTGCAGAGAAATGCACGAAAATATCGTCCCCGCCCTCGTCGTTGGAAATGAAGCCGTAACCCTTTCCGTCGTTGAACCACTTAACAGTTCCGTTCACAATATTACCTCCTGCGTGCTCAAATAAATGCAACGCTTAACAACAATTATAACCGCTAAGAGGTTTCTTGTCAATCTATATTAGCAAAAAACTCGTTATTTTTTCAAATATTTTTCAAGTAAAGCCACGCTCGTCGCCGTAAACGCCGTCAGTTCTTCCGAAGAAAGCGGTTTGTAGTTCATGAGCGCAAGCAGATAAATCTGATTCGCCGCCGTGTTCTGCGCCTCGCCTTCGGCGTCTTTGAGCGCCTGCACGGCAGGATTGGCGGTATTTACGATCAAGGTCATGTCCTGCGGACCGCTGCCCATCATGTAAAAACTGTTCATTTCCGACATTCTGCGCATGAATTCCGAAACGTTGACGACGGCGGGAATGCCCGTATCTTTGAGTTTTTCGGTTTTCACCGTTACGTTTTTGCCCTCGAGCGCCGTTTCGAAGATCTTTTTCAGCGTTTCATCCTCGCCGCTTTCCTCTTTGAGCGCGGACGCGACGTCGGCGTCGATGCGTAAAAAGCGGACGCGTTTGGGATTTTTATATTCGAGATAGCTGATAAAATGCGGGTCAATATACGTATCGCACACGATGGCGTCCAGCCCTGCATCCTTGAACATTTTAATATACTGCGCTTGTTTGCTTTCGTCCGAAACGTAATAAACCGCCTGCGGCTCTTTGCCTTCCTTTGCCTGTTCTTCGCTGATCTCTTCGCCGAGATAGCCGTTTACGGGCATATATTCGCCCGAAAGGTTTTTGAAAACGATGATATCGCTTACTTTCGCGTAAAAATCGTCGTCCTTAATGCAGCCGAATTTTACGAACGTCGCAATATCGGGCCAGCACGCGTTGAATTTTTCTCTGTCGTCGCGGAAGAGCGCGACAAGCTTGTCCGCAACCTTTTTGGTAATGTGTTTGGAAATTTTCTGCACCTGCTTATCGTTTTGCAGGAAAGAGCGCGAAACGTTAAGCGGAATGTCGGGGCAGTCGATCACGCCGTTCAAGAGCTGCAAAAATTCGGGGATCACCTCTTTGATATTGTCGGCGATAAAGACTTGATTGCAATAAAGTTTTACCTGTCCGCGTTCGAGCTCCACTTGTTTTTTTACTTTGGGGAAATAGAGGATACCTTTCAAGCGGAAAGGATATTCCATGTTAAGGTGGATCCAGAAGAGCGGTTCGTTATAATCGGAAAACGTTTCGCGGTAGAATTTTTTATACTCTTCCTCGGTGCAGTCTTTGGGCTGTTTGAGATAGAGCGGTTTCGGCGTGTTGACGGGATAATTTTTCGCCGGTTCTTCGTCTTTTTTGCTTTCCTTTTTGAGCTGCGCTTCGCTCTTGGGATTGAGATAAATCTCGTACGGCATAAACGCGCAGTATTTGTGCAAAAGCTGACGAATCGTACCCTCTTTCAGAAATTCTTTTTCTTCTTTGGCAATGTGCATTACGACGCGCGTTCCGTGCTCCTGCTTATCGCAATCGCCCACGGTATACGTGCTGTTTCCGTCCGACTCCCAACGCACGCCCTGCGCGCCTTCCCGATACGACTTGGTATAGATTTCAATGGAGTCCGAAACCATATAGGCGGAATAAAAACCGAGACCGAAATGCCCGATGATGCCTTCGCCGCCCGCTTTTTCGTATTTTTCCACGAAATCCGCCGCACCGGAAAAGGCGATTTGCGTAATGTATTTTTCGACTTCCTCTTCGGTCATGCCGATGCCGTTGTCTTCAACGGTAAGCGTGCCCGCCTTTTCGTCCGTCGTAACGGTAATTTTATAATTTTCTTCTTGCGGCGCTTCGCCGATTTGCGAAAGCTTGATCACCTTCGTGATCGCGTCGGACGCGTTGGCGACGATTTCGCGCAGGAAGATGTCTTTTTCGGAATAAAGCCATTTTTTGATGATGGGCATCATGTTTTCGCTCGAAATGCGAATGTTTCCCTGTCTTTCCATGATTGTAAAACTCCTTGTTTGTTACGGTATCATAACATATATAAACAAAAAAACCCGCCTTTAAGCGGGTTTTTCAGGAAATTTTTATTATTTCTTGTCTTCGTCGCTGCCGAGCATTTCGCCGATCGAAACGCCGTCGTAGCTGCTGTCGTTCCATTCGCGGTAATCGCCGTCGTCGTAATCGTCGTAACGGGAATTGCGGCGATTGTTGCGCTTTTGACGGGGACGCGACGCTTCCTCTTCCATATCCTCGGGATAAACGGGTTCGGGTCTATCCTGCAACGCCTTAATGGAAAGCGTGATTTTTCTTTCCGCAGGGCTGAACGCAAGGATCTTCGCGTCGATCTCCTGCCCGATTTTCAGAACGGAAGTGGGATTGTCGAGCCATTCGTAAGAAATCTGGGAAACGTGAACAAGCCCGTCGATCCCTTTTTCGATCTCCACGAACGCGCCGAACGGTACGATACGCACGACTTTGCCGTGTACGATGTCGCCTTCCGCATATTTTTCCGCAGCGGTATCCCAAGGCTGGGGCTGAAGCTGCTTGTAGCCGATGGAAACCTTTCTGCGTTCCTTGTCGATTTTAAGAACTTGGAATTCGTAGCGCTTGCCGATTTCGAGCACGTCTTTCACTTCTTTGACGCCCGTCCAAGAAAGATCGGAGATGTGCGCCAAGCAGTCGAATCCTTTTACGGAAACGAACGCGCCGAACGTCGTCGCTCTTTCCACTTTACCTTCGACAATCTGCCCGACTTCGATGCTCTCGAAGAAGGCTTCTTCTTTGGCGGCGCGCGCCGCTTCCTGCTCGGCTTTTTCCGCTTCGAGGATCACGCGCTGGGAAGCGATGATCTCCTTTCTGCGTCCTCTGCGGATTTCGATGAGTTTCAGACGAAGCGTCTTGCCGACGTATTTGTCAAGCTCTTTCACGAATCCCGAGCGAATTTCTCTTGCGGGAATGAAAACGGGATAGGTTCCGAGTTCGGCAGTCAAACCGCCCTTGTTGAAGCCCGTGCAGGTGACGGTGAAAACGCTGCCATCCTCGATATCTTTCAAAACCGCCTCTTCTTCGCGAATCTTGCGCACGGATTTTTCGGAAAGCTTCACGGGATTGGTTGCAAGAACCATCACGTCGATCTTCTGACCGACCTTCTCCGAATAAAGCTCGCGAGAGTACTGTTCGCAATCGAGGTCTGCTTTATCGATCAGGATTTCGCCCTTGCCCGATACCGAAACGTAAATGCCCGTATCGGTTGCCAAAACGACTTCTACGGAGAGAATTTCGTTGTTGTGGAACGGCTTTTCCTGCGCCATTCCTTCGAGGGCGTCGTCCATAACTTTCTTGGACTTGCTCTGTGCAGATTTCGGGCGCGCGGTTGCGTTCGCGGACGCCGCCTCTGCAACTTTGACTTCCGCTTGTGCCGACACGGTTTCCTGCGCCTCGACGTTCTCTACGGTCTCTGTCTTAAGAACTTCTGCGTTGTTTTCTGCCATCTTACTAAGAACCTCCTGGATCTGCCAATGCGGAGTGCTCGCCCCTGCGATTAAACCGACCCTGCTACAAAATTTGATTTTTTCATATTTGAAACCGTCCGCTTCCGTGAGCCTGTAAACATGCGCGCAGTTTGCGAACGCGATTTCCCATAGTTTTTCCGTATTGCTGCTGTTTTTTCCGCCGATCACGAGCACGGCGTCGCATAAAGCAGACAATTTTTCCGCGTCCCTTTGTCTGCCTATTGTAGTATAGCAAATTGTCTCGAAAACTTCAACTGTTTTCTTGCACTCTTTTTGAATATTTTTTCGGATTTTTGAAAATCTTTGCGCGGAAAAGGTGGTTTGGGAAACCAAAACCACGTTTTTATCGCGCAAAGGCGTAAAATCGTCGCATTCCGACGCGAAAATATACGATTCGCCCGAACACCACCCGATCAGCCCTTCCACTTCGGGATGGCGCTTGTCTCCGGCAATCGCCACCGTTTTCCCTTGCTCGGAAGCCTGTTTCACGATTTTTTGCGTGCGCTGCACGAAGGGACAGGTGCAGTCTACGACGGTAACGTTTTTCGCTTCGCATTCCGCATAGACGTTCGCGCCGACGCCGTGCGAGCGGATGAGCAGCGTTGCACCGTCGGGTACTTCTTTCAAACTCTCCACCGTTTTGATGCCGCGCGCCGTAATGCGCGCAACGACGTCCTCGTTGTGAATGATTTCACCGAGCACGAAGGTATTTTCGGGCGAAACAGTAAGCGCCGTATCGACCGCCCGCGCCACGCCTTCGCAGAATCCGCAGTTGTTTGCGAGTATGACCTGCATGCTTAATCCTTTTTGCCGCGTTTCTTTTTCCTGTTTGCAAGATATGCGCGGTGTTCGGCGCGAAGTTCGTAAAGGCGTTGTTTCAAGAGCTCGTCCGCTTTATCGTAATCGTCCGGCGTCAGTTTTTTTCCGTAAAACTCCGTCAGCTCCATCGGTTCGCCGAACACGACGTGCGTCATGCGGAACACGCGCGGACGCGAGCAAATCACGAACGGGATAACGGGGGTTTGCGTTTTGATCGCGAGCAACGCCGCGCCCCCGTGAAACGGCAAAAATTCCTCTTCCGATACTTTGTTGCGCGTTCCTTCGGGAAAAAGAGAAACCTTTTCGCCGTTTTTAAGCACTTTCATAGCGTCCATCAGCGTGCGGATATCCGAGCCGTCGCGCATCGCGCTGATTGCCCCCACTTTCCGCATCCACCAACCGAGAATGGGTTTCTCGAAAAGGCATTGTTTCGACATGAAATGGATGCCTTCGCCCGTCGTATGCGCAACGTAGAAAATATCGAAGATATTATAATGATTGCCTACGTAAACGAAAGGACCGTCGGGCACCTTTTTCGCGCCGTACATTTTGAAAGGATAAACGATGCGGTGCAGCGGATAAAATAGAAAACGCAAAAAATTCATGGCGTGCATGACGTGCTTGCCCTTTTTATTCGCGGGGAACAGTAAACGGTATTGTTTTGCCTGTTTCTCGCGCTTTTTTTGCAGTTTTTTCTGTTGTTTTTGCTCTTTTTTGATTTGTTTCGGCGATTTTTGCGGCTGATCGACCTGTTCGGTGATTTCCGTCATATTTTATATTTTCTCCTGAATTTTACTGCGGATATGCGCGACGACTTCGTCGATCGTCATATCGGACGTATCGACGAGAACGGCGTCGGAAGCGCGTTTCAAAGGAGATACGTCGCGGGTGGAATCCTGCTGATCGCGCAGGGCAAGTTCTTTTTCGAGCGAAGCGAGATCGACTTCGTACCCTTTGGCTTTGAGTTCGTCGTACCTTCTGCGCGCGCGCACTTCGGGACGGGCGGTCAGAAAAAATTTGAAATCGGCGTGAGGAAGAACGACCGTGCCGATATCGCGCCCGTCGAGCACGCAAGAGGTTTTGGCGGCGATCTCCTGTTGTTTTTCGACCATTTTCATGCGTACGTACGCATGCGCGGAGATCGTGGAAGCCGCCATGGAAACTTCGGGGCGGCGAATCTCGTCGGAAACGTCTTGTCCGTCGAGGATCGTGCGCTGTTCGCCGTTTTCGTGGCGGACGGTCAGATCGACGTTTTTAATAAGGTCGCACACTGCCGCTTCGTCGGCAACGTTCACGTTTGCGTTCAGCGCCTTCAACGCGCAGGCGCGGTACATTGCGCCCGTATCAAGATACAAAATCTTACGGTCTTTGGCTAAAATGCGCGCGATCGTCGATTTTCCGCTGCCGGCAGGTCCGTCGATCGCCACGGAATAGATTTTCGTAATATCTTTGCGTAAATTCTGCGCGCCGTGCAAATAGACGTGACGGACGGTAATGTTTTTTTCGACGAATACCATGACGCGGATGCAAAGAGCAAGCCCGCCCACAATATCCGGCTCCTGCGCCGAAAATAACGCGCACGATTCAAACCCCGTTTCCCGCGCTGCTTTGGCGGGATAATAGGAATGGATATCCGACGTGCTCGAAAGAACGATGCTCATGACTTCGTCCTTTTTGATCGCGTTCCGATCGATGATCTCGCCGAGAAGCTCTTTTACCGCGGCGCGGATTTCTTCGGGCGTATCTTCTGCAATGGTAGTCGCTCCGCGTATTACCGTCATTTCTGTTCTCCTTCGTACTTTATTATAGACTCTGTTCAAAAGAAAGTCAAACAAACCATAAAATTTTTATATAATATGTTTGACATATTACTATGCTAAATTCAATTATATCGAATTTCCCGCCAAATAACCGCTGGAAAATGCAATTTGTAAATTAAATCCCCCCGTATATGCGTCCGCGTCAAGTAGTTCGCCGCAAAAATAAAGATTTTTAACGAGCTTGCTTTCCATCGTTTTCGGGTTAATCTGCGTCAGATCGACGCCCCCTGCCGTGATCACTGCTTCGGAAAATCCGCGTAAGCGTTTCGGGCGCAACGGAAACGCCTTTAATACGCTAACAAGCCGTTCGCGTTCTGCTTTTTGAACAGAGTTGGCTTTTTTAATCGGATCGATCGCCGCCTGTTTTAAGACGGGAAGCACCAACCCCGCGGGCAGAAGTCCGCGCATGACGCTTTTTATTTGCTCGTTTTTGCGTTCGGTAAGGTCGCGCAAGAGCCTTGCTTGCAGCTTTTCCCGTTCGAGCGCGGGCTTGAAATCAAGGATAAGCTCAATTTTTTCGATAACAAGGCGGTTGATATTCGCCGAAAGCGAGAGAACGAGCGGACCGGAAACGCCGTAATGCGTGAAAAGCAATTCACCCTGTTTGGAAAAGATGGTTTTCTTTTCGTGCCGTGCCGACAGGCACACGTTTTTGAGCGTGATCCCCTGTGCGGAAGAAATCGGCTGCCCTGTTTCGATACCGACCAACGAAGGTGCGGGCGGTATGATTTTGTGCCCCGTTTGCGCGGCGAACTTATAGCCGTCGCCCGTGGAACCGGTGGAAGGATACGAAAGTCCGCCCGTCGCCAAAACGGCAGCGTCGCATGAATAACTCGATTTATTGGTGATTATGCCACGCATAGTACTATTCAAAATGTCTATTTTTTGCACTTCTTCGCTTAATTTGATCGTAACGCCCGCATTTTTACATGCTTTTTCGAGCGTTTTCGTAACGTCGCTTGCTTTATCGCTGACGGGAAAGACGCGATTTCCGCGCTCTACTTTGAGCGGAAGCCCTCTTTCCTCGAAAAATTTCATGGTCGATTCGGCAGGGAAAGCGTATGCCGCGCCCATTAAAAATTTTCCGCCGTGCACGACGTTTTCCAAAAACTCAGCGGGGTCGCAGTCGTTCGTCAGATTGCACCTGCCTTTGCCCGTAATGTAAATCTTTTTGCCGAGTTTTTCGTTTTTCTCGATCAAGACGACGCGATGTCCTTTGCTTGCGGCGGTATACGCCGTCATAAGCCCCGAAGCGCCGCCCCCGACGACGATGACGTTTTTCATGATTTCCACGCTTTCAGAAGAAGATGGTCGGTCATGTCGAGCAGCAAAGGCGTAACGGTGACGTAACCTTGATGAAAAAGATAGTAGTCGTTGTCCTCGCTTTGTTCGACTTTGAGCTTATCGTTTGAAAGATGAAAGTTGTAACTGCCGTCCTCGTTCCGATCGAATCGCGCGTTGTATTCGTGTTTGGCGGTCCGGCACAGCCGCACGCCTTTTATCTCCCCTTTTACGGGCAGATTGACGTTTAGCGCCCCGCGTGTCTGGCGCGCGTACGCATACCATTCGCAAAGATGCTCGAGCACGACAGCGGCGGCTTTTTCAAAAAACGCGCGGTCGCAGTGATAATTCGCGGAAAGCGCGATGGCAGGCAGGTTGTTCTGCGCCCCTTCCTGCGCCGCGCCGACCGTACCCGAGTACATGCAGTCGCTGCCTAAATTCATGCCGTTATTGATGCCCGAAAGCACCAAGTCGGGAGCAATCGAAAGCGTGCTGAGCGCGAACATGACGCAATCGGCGGGCGATCCCGTAAGCGCGTAAGCCGCATAACCGAATTCGGATGACCGATCGTAACAGTGCAGCGGATCGCGCATATTGATTTTATGGCTGACCGCCGAATTATTCCGATCGGGGGCGACTACGAACACGTCGTGCCCTGCTTTTTTTAATGCGGAAGCGAGGACCGTTAAACCCTCGCTTTCGATACCGTCGTCGTTTGTCAGTAAAATTTTCATGTTTATACGGGATAGACGCCCGTCTTAGCCAGATCGTTGTCTACGCCTTCGTTTTTCGCTTTTCTCCATTTGAAGAACGTTTCCGCCACTTCGGGGAAGGAGGCGTAAGAAAGCACGTCCTCTTCCTGCGTGTAATAGCCCTTTTCCACGACTTCCGCTTTCAGCTTTTCGTATTCGGGTTCCAAATCGTCCGCAGGGCGGTAGGTAATGCGTTTTTCGCCCTTCAAAACCTTTTCGGCGACCTCTTCGTTTAACGGCATGGGAAGCTGACCGTATTTGCCTGCAAACAGGTCTTTGGTTTCTTTGGGGACCATTTTATAGCGTTCGCCCATGATCACGTTCATGACCGCCTGCGTGCCGACGATCTGCGAGCTGGGCGTCACGAGCGGCGGATAACCGCAGTCCGCTCTAACGTTGGGAACTTCCGCGAGCACCTCTTGCAGCTTATCCTCTTTGCCCGCTTTTTTCAGCTGACTCATAAGGTTGGAGAGCATGCCGCCCGGAACTTGATAGATAAGCGTATTGACGTCTACCTGCCGCACTTTCGGATTGAGCGAACCCTCTTTTTCGAGTTCTGCGGCAACCTTCTTAAAGTGAGCGGCGATGGGAATGAGCTTTTCAAGGTCGATCCCCGTATCGTATTCCGTACCGCGCAGCGTCGCCACGAGCGGTTCGGTCGCGGGCTGCGACGTGCCGTTCCCGAGCGGCGATAGCGCCGTATCGACGATATCCACGCCCGCTTGAATCGCCATAAGGTTGACCATATCGCCCGTGCCCGTCGTGTTATGCGTGTGCAGGTGCAGTTTGGTTTCGGGACGCAATTCCTTTTTCAGCGCCGTGACGAGCTTGTATGCGTCGTAAGGCAGTAGCAAGTTCGCCATGTCTTTGATGCAAATGTTGTCCGCGCCCATGTTCTCGTACGTTTTGGCGAGCTTCACGAAATAGTCGAGCGTATGAACGGGGCTGGTCGTATACGAAATCGCCGCTTCGCAGACGCATTTGCTGCCCGCGCCGTATTTTTTGATCGCCTTCATGGAAGATTCGATATTGCGCGGATCGTTGAGCGCGTCGAATACGCGCACGACGCCGATGCCGTTCTCGATCGATTTTTCGACGACTTTTTCCACCAAATCGTCGGCGTAGTTGCGGTAGCCGAGCAGATTTTGACCGCGCAGAAGCATCTGAATGGGCGTCTTTTTCAAATATTTACGCAGCGTTCTCAGCCGTTCCCACGGGTCTTCGTTCAAATAACGCATGCAGCTGTCGAACGTAGCACCGCCCCACCCTTCGAGCGAATAATATCCGATTTTATCGAGCTGTTCCAACACGGGCAGCATCTGTTCCAAACGCATACGCGTCGCCGCGTGCGATTGGTGCGCGTCGCGCAGAATGGTATCTGTTATCATTACTTTTTTAGCCATAATCAAACTCCTTATTTAGGCGAAACAGGCGAGCAAAATGCCTGCCGCCAATGCCGATCCGATGACGCCTGCCACGTTCGGTCCCATTGCGTGCATCAGAAGGTGGTTTTGCGGATCGGTTTCCCGCCCTACGTCTTCCGATATGCGCGCCGCCATAGGAACGGCGGAAACGCCCGCAGACCCTATAAGCGGATTGATCTGCCCTTTCGTTACTTTACACATGACTTTTGCCGTAAGCAGACCGCCGATCGTGCCGCAATAGAATGCGATAACGCCGATCAGAATGATATAGAGCGTTTGCGGCTGCAGGAAAATGTCGCCTTTTGCTTTGCAACCCACTGCAATGCCGAGGAAAATCGTAATCGTGTTCATAAGCCCGTTCTGCGCCTGCGAGGAAAGGCGTTCCACCACGCCCGATTCGCGGAAGAGATTGCCGAGCATGAGCATCCCCAAAAGCGGAATGGCGTCGGGCAGGAACAAGCCCACGACGAGCGTTACCGCCACGGGGAAAATGATGCGTTCGAGCTTGGAAACCTGACGAAGCGGTTTCATGCGGATCGCACGTTCTTTTTTGGTCGTCAAAAGGCGCATGATCGGTTTTTGGATCGCGGGAATCAGCGCCATATACGAATATGCCGCGATGGCGATCATGGGAAGCAGATCTTCCGCAAGGATCTTGGCGACGTAGATCGCCGTCGGTCCGTCCGCGCCGCCGATAATGGCGATTGCCGCCGCTGCCGCCGCGGGGAAACCCAAAAGGAATGCGCCGAAAAACGCGATGAAAATGCCGAGCTGCGCGCCCGCGCCGATGAGCATGGATTTGGGATTGGCGATCAGCGGACCGAAGTCGGTCATCGCGCCGATCCCCAAAAAGATAATGGGCGGATAAATGACTTTGTCGACGCCGTAATAGAAATACCACAAAAGTCCGCGGTTTTGTACGTTATCGTAAGTATGTTCCACGTCTTCCGCATACGTTCCCCAAAGCACGTGTTCCGCACCGGGAAGATTGATCAAAAACATGCCGAAAGCGATGGGCAAAAGCAGCATCGGCTCATATTTCTTGACGATGGCGAGAAACATAAGCACAAAAGAGATGAGCAGCATGACGTAATTCTGCCAAGTCCCCTGCGAAAGCCCCATCGACTCCCATAAGTTGGAGAAAATTCCTCCGAAATCAATGAGTAAATTTAACTGCATAGCTTTCTCCGCTTAACGAATGACGGCAAGCACGGCGTCGGATTCCACGTTCGCGCCTTTTGCAACCGAGAACGTCACGCTGCCGTCGCAGGGAGCCGTGATGTCGTTGTCCATTTTCATTGCTTCGAGAACGAGCAAAGGCTGATCTTTTTTTACCTGCGCGCCGTTTTCTACAAGCAGGTTTTTGATAAGACCGGGGAACGGAGAAACAACCTTGGTTCCGTTACCGACTGCCGCTGTCTGCGGAGCTTGGGGCGCCGCCGCTGCGACAGGGGCGACGGGCGCGGATACGACGCCCTGCCCCACTTCTTCCACGCCTACTTCGTAGGTTTTGCCTTCTACTGTGATAATAAAATTACGCATAAGATACTCCTTAATCGATTACAGTTTTTTAATGCGACGCACCACAAAATCGCATGAAGAGCGTTCGCCTTCCAAACAGGCGGCGACTGCCGCCGTGATCGCCGCAACAAGTTGGGGCGAAAGTTCGCCTTCGCCTTCGATCGCGGGCGTTTGCGCCCCGTTTTCAGGCGTTTTAGACTGTTTTTGTTTTTTGGCTTTGGGTTTACGGTTTCCGATTTTCTTCATAAGTAAACCGAGCAGCGTAAAGATCAAAATTAAAATCGCAATGCCGCAGAACACAAACAGAAAGCCGAATCCCGCATAAAAAGCGGCGTCGCCGAACGGCATTTTGAACCAAGGTTCAAGTAAATTCAACATGATTTACCTCGCAAGCGTCTGCAACGACGCGATGAGATATTGCTTGACGAATTGCGGTTCGATGATATCGTCGATATAACCGCCTTTCGCGGCGTTGAAGGGATCGGCGACCTCTTCCGCATAAAGCGTTTGGAGTTTGGTTTGATCGGCGCGTTTGTCGTTTGCGTATTCGATCTGCGCGCCCGCCGCGCTTTCAAACAGCGCGATCTGTGCGTTCGCAAACGAAACGGCGTAATCGAATCCCGCCGATTTGGCGGCGAAGAGCGAATAGCCAAGCCCGATCGCTTTGCCCGTTACGACCGAAATTTTCGGCGTTTCAAGCTCGTCGAGCAAGCGGAAATATCTTCCGATCTCTTTCAAAAGCGTGCTGTCGCTGACGGAAAGGCTCTGCTGCACGCCCACGCAGTCGACGAACAGAACGAGCGGAAGATCGTATCCGTAGGAAAGTTTGGTAAAGTCGTTTATCTTTCTCATGCAAGCCGCGTCGAGTGCAACGTTGTCGAGAAGAACCGCCGCCACCGCAATGCCGCCAATCCTGCCGAGAACGGTTTTGACCTGCGGGCAGGACGAAGCGCCAAGCTCGATCGCGCCTTCGAGCGTTTTGACGAGTTCCGCCGCGCCGCACGTTTTGTTGAGCGCAGGCACGGGCGCGTTCAGTTCGGCGTCAACGACGGGTTCGTTCAAAAGAGCGCGGATCTCTTGAATTTTGCGCGCCGCATCTTTCAGGTCTTTTACCTCGATTGAGGGCAGTAGCGAATTTTTGAGCGCCGTGTATCCGCCGACCTCTTCGGGTTTGAGATTTTTGCCCGCCTTGGCGGAAAGCACGAGCGGACTTGCAATGCTGAGCGCCGATTTGGGCGCAAAAAACACAAAATCACAGAGCGACGCGAGCGCCGCGGTCGAGCCGTAAACCTCGCCGCAAAGAACGGCGATCTGCGTTACGTTGCTTGCCTGCGACGCCTTCAAAAGAAGGGAAGAAATGCCTTCGAGCGTTTCAACTCCTTCGCCGACGCGCACGCCATAGCTGTGCAAGAGATAAATAACGGACGTGCCGTTCTTTTCCGCCTGCGCGATCGTTTTTACGATTTTTTCGCAGCCCGCTTTGGTCAGTCCGCCGTACGACTGCTCGAAATTTTGCGCGACAATATAAAAAGGATACCCCCCGACGGTGGCAAAGCCAGTAACGACTCCCTCCCCGTGGGCATCCTCTCCGTAAAACGCGTCTTTGGAAAAACTGAATGCGGAAAGCTCCACAAAACTGTTTTCGTCCGTCAAAGAAACGATATCGGCGCGGATCGATTTCCCCGCGCTTTTCAACGTGTCTCTTCTCTGTTTTAATAATTTGATTTTATCCATGAGCACCTCTTGATTTCGGAAAACCCTAATTTCTACCGAATATCATTATAACCTGCGTCACGGAAAAAAGCAAGAGAAATTTAACAAAATTTTCTACGGATTTTCATTTTCCGCGTTCTTCTTGCCGCTTTCTTTTTGAAGATCGCTTTTCACCCCTTTCTCCACGATATTCCCGTCGGGATCGACGATTTCGATATGGAAATCCCCCTTTTCTTCTTGATGCTTTACGCGCGTTTCGCGGTGGAATTTCTTTTCAAACCAACCGAGAATGGCGTCCGATTTTTTATACAGGACCACAAAGAGCGCCAAGACGAGGGCAAGGAGAATCGCCCACGTGAGGATCCCCCACCATTTGTTGATCGGAATGATCGTTATGGAATAGCTCGTCGTAAAAATGGCAAGCACGCGGGAGATGAAAATCACGATCAAAAAATACACGAGCGACATGGAAGAAATGCCCGCCACGATGCAAAGAACGTCGTCGGGAAACACGGGCAGCAAGAACATGGCGGAAAGCAGCAATTTATCCTTTCCCTTGATTTTATGAAGCCATTTATCGAGCGTTTCCTTGCCGACCATCCACGCCGCGACGCGGTAGCCCGCATATCTTCCGATGAGGAACGCGACAAGCGAACCCGCCATGATTCCGATCAAACTGTATACGCTGCCGAGCAGCGGACCGAACAGCGCGCTGCCCGCCACGACGGTAACGGTGCTCGGGATAGGCAGCACGACGACTTGTAAAAATTGCAGTAATATAAACAGCGCGACCATCCAACTGCCCGAACGCTCTAAAAACGCCTCGAAGTTTCCCTCATCCCGAAAGACTTCCATCAAGCCCGTGCGCAGCAGAATATACAAGCCCGCCGACAAAAACACCATTAAGATATAAACGGTTATGCAGAATTTATAAATCGCTTCTTTGCGGAGAAAAAAGCAAACGACGTCGACGGTGAAAACCGCGACGTTCGCAACCGATCCGCCCACAAGCGCGAGAATAAAATAGATCGCTTTCCAATCGGTTTTGAAATAGGCAAGCGAAAGAATAAAAAATACCTCGAACGCCGCCGCGCCCAAAGTCACGCCGATGAGATGCGCTACCGTCATTGAAACGGTGTTTTCCTGTTTCACTTTTTTGACTGACATAATAATGCAGATTCCTCCATAGTATTATATCCGTCGTCGGCTAAAATTATAAGCCCGCCAAGCGGATTGCGGCGCGCGCAAGCTCGTCGCATCGGTTATTCAGCTCGTTATCCGAATGCCCCTTTACCTTTCGGAACTGCACGGTATGAACGCGCGTCAACGCAAGCAGGCTCTGCCATAAATCGGCGTTAAGAACGGGTTTGTTATCGGCTTTACGCCAACCGTTCTTTTCCCAAGAATCGAGCCAATTTTGGTTGAATGCGTTTACGACGTACGCGGAATCGCTGTAAATTTCAACTTCGCAAGGATATTTCAATTTCGACAATCCTTGAATGACCGCCATGAGTTCCATACGGTTGTTCGTCGTTTCCGCTTCGCTACCCGATAATTCTTTTTTACATTCTCCGAACAGAAGCACTGCGCCCCAGCCGCCCGCTCCCGGATTGCCAGAGCACGCACCGTCGGTATAAAGCGTCACTTGTTTCATCGGAAAAGCTCCTCCGCCCGTTTCACGCAGGCGTTTACGGCGCGGTTTACGCTGCCGGCAAAATCGTCGCGCGCAAAGCTTTCGAGCGCGGCAACCGTCGTTCCGCCCTTGGAAGAAACGGCGGCAATGAGTTCGTCGAACGATTTTTCGGTTTGTTCCGCCATGGCGACGCCGCCCTTCACCGTTTGCAGGGCAAGCGAAACGGCTTTTTCTTCGCTTAAACCCTGCGCTATGCCTGCTTGTGCAAGCGATTTCAAAAACAAATACACGTAAGCCGGTCCGCTTCCCGAAATGCCCGTTACCGCGTTCAGTTCGCTTTCGTCCGCGGAAACGTTTTTTCCGACCGAACCGAACAACCCGAGTACAAAGTCTTTTGCGTCGGTGTCGAGCTCGGAAGCGTCGATTGCCGTAATGCCTTCGCCGACGGCACAGGGAAGATTGGGCATGATACGCGCAACAGCGCCGCAGGCAACGGCGTTGTGGATAAAATGTTTGCTTTTGCCTGCCATAATGCTGAGCGCGACGGGCACCTCTACGCCGTTGAGATCGTCTGCGACCGCATCGAAAGATTGCGGTTTCACGGCGAAGAAAAGAAAACGGCAGTTCTGCGCGACGGTGCGGTTATCGTCGGCGGTTTGCATGCCTTTACGGGAAAAAGCCTGCCGTTTTTCCTCGTCGGGATCGCTGACGATGATTTCTTCGGGCATAAGAAAACCGCGCTCGATTGCGCCGAAAAGAACGGCTTGCGCCATAAAGCCGCAGCCGATTACGCCAAGTTTATACTTTGGAACAGAGGTTGACATGAAATTTCCTCGCTTTTGCGTATTTTAAGCTAAAAATTCTTGACAGTACGATAAAAAGGTATTATAATGTGCTTTGTTATCGTCACAGGGGAGTAGTTCAATCGGTAGAGCAATGGTCTCCAAAACCATCTGTTGCGTGTTCGAGTCGCGTCTCCCCTGCCAAGAAAAAAGCGCCCTGTTTTTCGACAGAGCGCTTTTTTCTTGCCCATGCCGATTTAGAATTTTTACTATTGTAACGCAAAAGCAAAAGAATGTCAAATCAATGACGAAATGCTACCGAGTAAAAAATATTTCTTTTATAATTCAAACGTTTCGATCTTAAAATCGCAGTAATATTCCGCGTGTTTACCCGTAAATTTCAAAACGCAGTAATCGGGATCGGTAACGCCTTTTTTATAAAACAAGCGATCGCCCGTACGCCATATTTCGTCTTTGGTCGCCTGATCGGTGCATACCTGCATTTCTCCCGTGATTGCAACGCCTTGATAACGAATTTTTCCGCGTTTATAAAAATAAACGCACGCTTTTTCGTTTTGGCGGTACTGCTCCACTTTCTTTGACGAGGTGTTGGTCGAAAAATAAATTTCATTCCCGCAAATTTTGCGCGGCGCAAGCATCGCGCGCAGAACGGGATAACCTTCTTCGTTTACCGATGCAAGGAACGCCGTTTTTTGTTTGGAAATAAATTCATAGATTTGTTCTTTTTTCATAAGTGTTTCTCCCGTATATATGTTTCATTATACCATAGCAATTCAAAAAATCAAAGATTTTTTTGAAAAAAATATGGATTTAAGCATAAATAAAACTTGACATTTCTTTTTTAATGAGTTAAAATAACAAAGCTTGCGAATGAAAGCAAGAAAGATGCGGTCGTGGCGGAACTGGCAGACGCGCAAGACTAAGGATCTTGTGGGTAACTCCATGCAGGTTCAATTCCTGTCGACCGCACCAAAAAAACGTAAGTTGATTAAATTCAACTTACGTTTTTTATTTTTCTTGTCGCTCAATATAAAATACGGTAAACCTTGCAATAACGAAAAACTTTTTTGACGTAACGGCGTGTTTCTTCGTAAGGTATTTTATTCAACTTCTGTCCGTCGTCGGAATATTCTTTCTCTTCCAACCATTTTGAAACCGTGCCTTCCCCCGCGTTGTATGCGGCGATCACCGTTTCCAAAACGCTGAATTTTTCCGTTAAATATTGCAGATAACGGCAACCGAGCAAGGCGTTATACGCCCCCTCTTCGAGTCGGTGCGGCTCGAAAACAAGATTGCTGCGCATGCAGACAAATTCCGCCGTGGAAGGCTTTAACTGCATTAGCCCGATCGCGCCCGCTTTGCTCTTCGCGTGTTCGTTAAAACCGCTTTCCGCTTTCATAACGGCATAAGCGAGCGCGGGTTCGATTGCGCTTTGCTCTGCCGCCGCGCCGTATCGGCGCGGAAAAGCCGCGCGCATTCCGAAAAACAGCGTGCTCAGTGATAAAATCAACGCAGAAACGCCAATCAAAACATATTTGAACTTCCCCATATCGTTTAAGAGTATGCGGAAATCCGTAAAAACTTTCCCTTTTAGCGCGTGAGCGCGGCTAATATTTTTTGCGCTGCCGCGCGTAATTCGTTCATATCGCCGTCGTTTTGCACGATAAAACAACGTTTTTCTTCGAGTTTGCTCTCGTCGAACTGGCAATTTATGCGCCGTTCGATCTCCTGACGCGAAAGACCGCTGCGGCTTTGCACGGCGGCGATCCGCGCTTCCCGCGCTCTCCTGACAGCGATAACGGCGTCGAACAGTTTTTCGTAACCGCCTTCAAACAATAACGGCACTTCAGCAAAGCAAAGTTCGCTTGTCATGCTTTCCAGAACGCGGTTGAGAATATAGGGATGAGAAAACTCGTTGAGCTTCGCGCGCGAACGTTCGTCGGAAAAGACCAACGCCGATAAAACCGACTTATTTATCGCACCATTGCAAACGCAGGACGGAAAGATTTTCGCTAGCTCCGAGCGGTATGTTTCGTCTTGCCAAAGCTGTGCGGAAACCTCGTCGCACGATATGCCGAAGTATCCCATTTCCCGAAAGATCGCAAGAAGCGCGGTTTTTCCACTGCCGATACCGCCCGTTACAGCGACGCGTTTATTTTGTTTCATACCAACTCTTCCCCGATGCGATCTGCACGGTGAGCGGGACGGAAAGCGTTACGGCTTGCTCCATTTCTTCCCGCAGAACGCGTTCCGCCCGTTCGCGCTCTTCCTCTGGCGAATCGAGCAGCAGTTCGTCGTGTACCTGCAAAACAAGCTTTGCGCGCAAAACCTCTTTTTTCAGCCGTTCGCTTACGCGCAGCATGGCGATTTTAATGATGTCCGCAGCGCTGCCCTGCAACGGCATGTTCATGGCGGCGCGCTCGCCGAACATGCGCACGTTATACGTAGACGAGCGGATCTCGGGAATGTAACGCTTGCGTCCCAAAATCGTCGTGACGAATCCGCTTTCTTTGGCTTTGGCGACGTTCCCCTCCATAAACGCTTTTACTTCGGGATGAAGGGCGAAGTATTTGTCTATAAACTCCTGCGCTTCCTGCAACGAGCAGCCAAGATCCTTCGATAAACCGTAATTGCTCATGCCGTAAATCACGCCGAAATTGATTGTTTTCGCACGGCGGCGCATGGCGCCCGTCACCTCGCCGAGCGGAACGCCGAAAATAGCGGCGGCGGTTGCGGCGTGTACGTCCTCTTCGGCATTATAAGCGCGGATCAGTTCTTTGCATCCTGAGCAATGCGCTAATAAACGCAATTCGATTTGGGAATAGTCGGCATCGATGAGAACGTTTCCTTCGCTTGCGATAAACAGTTTGCGCAGTTCTCTGCCCTCTTCCGTGCGTACGGGTATATTTTGCAAATTCGGTTTTTCGCTCGAAAGTCTGCCCGTCGTCGTCGCCGTCTGATTGTAAGTCGTGTGCACCACTTCGCCTTTTACGAGCGTACGGATCCCGTCGACGTAAGCCGATTTCAGTTTTTGCAATTCACGGTAACGCAAAACGTGCCGTGCGATTTCGTGTTTTTCCGCAAGCCGTTCCAACACGTCCGCGCCCGTGGAATAGCCTTCACGGATATTCTTTTTGGCGCCCTGTTTATCGTAACCAAGCTTTTCAAACAGGATTTCCGAAAGCTTGAAAGGCGATTTCAGATTAAAACGCTCGCCTGCGATTTCAAAGATTTTTTCGGAAAGCGCCGAGATTTCTCTGTTGAATTTATCGGAAAAATCGTCGAATTTACGCGTATCGACGCGCACACCCGTTTTTTCCATTTCATAAAGCACGTATGCGAGCGGCAGCTCGATCTCCCGATAGATCGTTTCCCCTTCCGTTCCGCTTAACCTTTTATAAGCGTCTTGGTAGGCCAGATACAGTCCATACGCGCAATTTTCGTCGGGCAAAGCGAAATCCTTGGAAAATTCCTTTTCGTTGGGAGCGCGCAAATTGGAATCGGAAAGATACCGCAACAAAGATACGTCTTCGGCTTTGTCGATTTTTATGCCGAAATCGTGAAGCTTATGAAGATACGCCTTCAAATCGCATAAAATCGCAACGTTTTGCGCAAAAAGAGAATCGAGAAGCGGTTTCATATCCTGCGGGAACAGGCAAGAAGCGTCGAGCGTTGCCGAAAAGCGAAAAACGTATTCCGTTCCGTCATAATAAATATGGCATTCGGCATCGTCGAACGTCAGCGAAAACGCCGTGCTTTCTTTTTTTAACGGCGGAAAATCGCTTACGGCGTTGCAATATACCGTTTTGACCGCCATGTTTTTATTCTTTGCAAAATAATCGCTGTTTACGAGCGAGCGGAATTCGAGTTTGGCGAAAAGTTCCCGCGCTTTTTCGGGGAAGGGTAAACGGATACGGCAGTCCTCAAGCGTTAAAGAAAGCGGTACGTCCGTTTTGATTTGAGCAAGCTCGTGCGATAAGCGCGCTTCCCGCTCGTGGATGACGAGCTTGTTTTGCATTGCCGCCGCAAGCTCGTCCAGATGCTCGTAAATATGATCGAGACTGCCGTAAGCTTGCAATAACGACAAGGCGCTTTTCGGTCCGATTCCGCGTACGCCGGGAATGTTATCGGAGCTATCGCCCATGAGCGATTTTTCCTCTACGATCTGCCAAGGTTGCAGTCCCGTTTTTTGAACGAAGTTATCGTTCGTTAAAATATCGAGATCGCTCACGCCCCTTTTGGTAAAACAGACGCTCACTTTTTCGTTTACCAATTGATAGCAGTCGCGGTCGCCCGTGTAAATATGGCATTCCGCTCCGAATTTACGCGAAAGCGTGCCGAGCAGGTCGTCCGCCTCGAACCCCTCTTTCTCTATCGTCCGAACGCCCATTGCCTGCAATAATTCTTTGAGAATAGGCACTTGTACGACCAACTCCTGCGGCATGGGATGCCGTGTTCCTTTATAGGCTTCGTAACGTTTATGGCGGAACGTCGGCGCGTGAACGTCGAACGCGACGCATAGGTAGTCGCATTGTTCGTCGTCGATGATCTTCAAGAGTAATTTAACGAAACCGAAAATGCCGTTTGTGGGCAATCCGTCTTTCGTGGTAAAAACGCTCATCGCATAATAAGCGCGGTTAAGCAAACTGTTGCCGTCGATTAAGATCAATTTTTCCATAATCTTATTGTAACACGCTTTTTCTTTTTTTGCAAGAATATCAAAAAAATCGCTTGATTTTTTATCGAAGATATTGTATAATTTCCTTGTTCGCCGGTGTGGTGGAATTGGCAGACGCGCTGGACTCAAAATCCTGTGGTAGAAATACCGTATCGGTTCGACCCCGATCACCGGCACCATATGAAAAACGAGGTAATCATGCTAAATTACCTCGTTTTTTCGTTATTTTTGCGGTTTTCGTTCAAACGCCTATTTTACCAAAAAAGCCGTAAAAACTCGTTTTCCCCAAATTTCCCCAAAAACTAAAACATTTCGATATGCCACGCCCAAGAGCGGAAGTCGGGAAGTCATGATTTATTCCTTTTGAATACACGCACTCCGTAAGGCGGAACGTTGGTTTTGCCCGAATGGATCTTTCCCGTGACAAGATCGGTATATTCCCCGTCGAGCATGACGTAACCGTTTTTGTTTTCAACTTCCACGCAGATGATGCCGTTCTCTTTGCCTGTGCGTTCGGTGAGGATTACGTTTTGGCTCGCCTCGGCGATCGGCGCGCGGTTTACTATCCGTAAGATATCCCCGTGCGTTAAAACGCTGCCGACTAAAATAACTTTGCCTTTGCCGACCTTCCGCTCGGTAATGACCGATAACGGCGCAAACTCGCCCGCAACGTAGCGCGCCAAGCTTTCCGTTCCCTCGTTGCATTCGTATGCGTCGTAACACGTCGAAATGCCGCATTCGCCGTCGTTCGTCCATTGTGCTTTGAACACCTCGTTGGCGACGGGCTTCTGATACTTCGTGTATACCCCCGCAAGCTCTTCGAGGAAAGAATACGGCGCGAGCGTGTACTTCTTCACGTTCCCGTCCATGATATCCGACATCGGTCCGACGATCCACGTGCCGCCCGCTTTCACCCATTCGGTAACGCGTTCTTTGAAACCGTTTTCGTCCGCGCACGCCAAAAACGGCGATACGATCACTTCGTAATGTTCTAAGCCGTGCGGCGTATCGATCACGTCCACGTTATAGTGGCGGAACGCCGCATGATATTTTTGAATGATCGTTTCGCGGTAGTCCAAATTCTTCAAAAGCGGCGCGGCGGCAAACGCGTTTGTCGCGGTGTTGGAATAGTGCAACGCGATCTTACTTGTTATCTTCGTTTGCGTTAAGAAATCTTCGCATTTTTTGAATTCTTCGCCCGCGCGTTGCACTTCTTCGCTCACGCGGTAGCTTCTGCCCGCCGCGGAGAACAGCGCGCCGTGCCCGATCTCGTGACCGTTCGGATGCGCGCGGAACAGCCAATATAAATTCATTTCCGCGCCCTTGGCAACGGGAAGCCAGGTATTCGCGTAGCAGGCGCCTTCGGGGCGGTAACCGCTTTCCGCAAACTCGCTCCCGTTCCAACCGACCTGCGTTTCCGTCACCCAATACGGTTTATCCTTCACGCAGCGCAAAAAGTCGTACGCGAACGCGTTGGTGTAAATCCTCTCCGCCGTGTCGTAATGGTTATACTGCACGACGTCTAACTTCTCGTTCATCGCATAGTAATCCAAAGAATCTTGCGCCATCATATCCGTGCCGACGTTTTCACAGCCGTAGTTATGTAAAATTTCCGCCTGCTCGTCGGTAAAGGATTTTATCAAACCGCATTGATAATCGTGCCACGCTTTGCGGAGAGACGGATGCCGCCACTGCGCGGGATACGGCGGTTCGACTTCCTCGAAGGTATCGTAGCTCAGCGACCAGCGCGCCATGCCCCACGCCTTGTTCAGCTTCTCCGTCGTGCCGAATTTCTCTTTCAAATACGAGCGGAAGCCCTTTTTGCAGTTTTCGCAAAAGCAGCCCTCGCCGTACGGGAACAGCTCGTTATCGATCTGCCAGCCGATGATCCCCTTTACGCCCGACAGTGCCTTTGCCATTTGGGTAACGATCTGTTTGTTTTTCTCCCGCGCAATCGGCGAAGATTTGCAAATATGGCAGCGCGACGAAACGTCCGATTGGATCAAATCGGGCATAATACGGCGCATTTCGGGGTATTTGTTCAGCATCCACCGCGGGGGCGTGCAAGTCGGCGTGCACATGACGGTGACAATGCCCTTTTCATATAATTTTTCCACCGCGCGCAAGATCCACGCAAAATCGTATTCACCCTCTTTGGGTTCCATTTTGCCCCAAGCAAATTCGCCGATCCGCAAGCAGTTTACGCCCGTTTGCTTGCAGCGGACTATATCTTTTTCGATTTCGGATTCTTCCCACAGTTCGGGATAATATGCCGCTCCCAAATAAATTTTATGATTCATTTTCCTCTCCTTCCGCTTACTCTGTAAACATGATTATGATACCGCGTTTTGGGAAAAATTGCAACCGTTTATCGTGTTTTTTAGAAAGCGACGGTACTTTTTCGCAAAACGTAAAAAAAAGCGTTCACGCTGTTTTGCGTGAACGCTTTATAAAATTTGATAGCTTAATTTGCTTTGGCGATATCGCCGTCTGTGCAATGTATGGTATAATTTCCGGTATTGTAATTCCAATAATTGTCTTTTGAAATAGCATTCCATTGCGCCTTTGTGCCGTTAAAGGTTATGCTTGTAAGACTGCTACAATCATTGAACGCAGCTTCGCCGATACTCGTTACGCTGTCGGGTATGATTATGCTCGTAAGAGAACTGCAACTCCTAAACGCATATATGCCGATAGTCGTTACACCGTCGGGAATGGTTATGTTTGTAAGACTACTGCAACCACTGAACATATTATCGCCGATACTCGTTACACTGTCGGGAATGGTTATACTCGTAAGAGAACTACAATCATTGAACGCACCGTCGCCGATACTCGTTACGCTGTCGGGTATCGTTATGCTCGTTAAGCTGCTGCAACCATCGAACGCGACTTGCCCGATAAACTTTACGCTTTCGGGTATGGTAATGCTCGTAAGAGAACTGCAACTCCTGAACGCAGCTTCGCCGATACGCGTTACGCTGTTCGGTATGATTATGCTTGTAAGCGATTTACAATTTCTAAACATATAATCGCCGATACTCGTTAAGGAATTGGATAAAGTAACGCTTGTAAGCCGACTGCAACCTTCAAACGCGTGTTGACCGATACTTGTTACCGAGTTGGGTATTATAATGCTCGTAAGAGAACTGCAACCGTCGAACGCATATGTGCCGATACTTTTTACGGTGTCGGGAATAATTATGCTCGTAATCGCTCCGCGATTGGCAAACATACTATTGCCGATCGCTTGCGCGCCGACAGGCAAGGTAACCGCGCCTTTCATCGCTTGCGGCACGTGATAAATATTATAAGATTGTTTGAAGCATAAAATTCCGTCTACGCTTGTATACTGTTTGTTTCCGGCGCTAACCGTAATCCGTTCAAGCGAATTGCATCCTTCCATCGGTAAAACATTCGTTGCGGAGTCGGGTATATTTATGCTCGTAATATTATAGCGCCAAGCCACGTCAACCGTTCTTACCCCGTTCAAAACGGAGATTGCACCTTTTATTGCTCTGGGTATATGAATGATTTCCGTTTTTGCTTTGTTGTACAAAATTCCGTCTACGCTTACATAAGACGGGTTTTCCGCGCTCACTGTAATCCGTTCAAGTCTTTCGCAGCGTTCAAACGCATTATTTGCGAGATTTATAATTCCGCTGCCAAGCGTGAGTTCCTTTAATTGTTTGTTGTCTTTGAAAACCGTGCCGATACTTGTTACGGTGTAAGCAACGTTTTTATGCGTGATACTTTCGGGAACGACGGCGATACCGTCGGCAGCGATGCGCGCCGCAACGACCGACGCGGCGTTGTCCTTTATTTTATAAGCCATTCCGTTTTGTACGGTATACATTGCGCCGTCTGCGTCGGTATCGTTGTTGTCGCAATCGTAAATGACTGCCAACGCCCCTCTTGCAAAATCTGCATTCCAACCGCTCGGCGTGCTCGGGGCTTTGCATAACACAAGCGTAAAATCACAGCCGTCAAACACATAACTGCCCATACTTTTAACGTTTTCGGGAATAGTTATGATAAAAAACGATTTGCAATTTAGGAACGCAGAACTGCCGACCGTCGAAACCGAATCGGGGATGGTTACGCTTTCGAGTGCGCTGCAAGAGGCAAAGGCATATTCGCCGATCGTCGTAACCGAATCGGGGATGGTTACGCTTTCGAGCAAGCCGCAGCCATAAAACGCGTAATCTGTTACCGTATCGCCGCCACTTATGATAACCGTTTTTAACGAATCGGGGATATTATCTTTTTGTTGCGAGTACTCGTTCGTGCCGAAATAATAGCCTAAGATATTTCCGCAGGCGGGAAGGCTGAATTTTTCCAACGCGTTGCAATCGGTAAAAGCGCCGTAGGCTTGTGTCACGCTTTCGGGTAAGGAAACTTCGGTAAACGAACAGCCCTTAAAAGCGCTGTCGCCGATTGTCTGCAAGCCGCTCGGCAGAACGATTTGCGTCAAGGCGGTGCGGTTGGCAAAAGCATTCGCCGCAAGTTCGGTTATGCCGTCGGCAAGCGTCACTTTGCCCGTAATTGCCTGCGGCACGGCTAAAATCTGCGTTTTTTCCTTGTTGTAAAGGATTCCGTCCGCGCTTGCGAAAGAATCGTTGTTTTCGTCTACCGTGATGCTTTGTAATGCGTCGCAGCCGTCGAACACACCTTCCGCAAGTTCGGTTACGGGTTTGCCGTAATATTCGGCGGGAATTTCGAGCGAAGTTACCGTTTTATCGTAAATTTCGGAAAGTTTGAACCCGACCGTTTCGTTATTTTCTTTTATCGCATTATAACGGATTTTTACTTGATCGAGCTTTTCATACTCGTAATTTTTTTCATAGAAAATAGTTCCTTTTATTTTGTGTGAAGAAACTTCTATATAGTCTCTTAAATTACTTGGTCTAGAAAGATTTTTGATTAACCCTTCGTCAGTGCTGCTTTTTCTTACATCAAATTGATGTACTGTATAGTTGTTATCTATATTTTCAAGATAAGTCATTCTTTCATAATCTGTTCTTGGACTTTCTGTTTGAGAAAAAAGTTTTGTTTGCGTTGAACTTTCCAAAACTGCATATACTGCGTCGGCGACGTCTTGTCTGTTATAATTGTCTTTTGCGTCGAACTCGAAAACGGTCGTGCGCGTGAGTTCCGATTGCGGCGCGGCGGCGCTGCCGCTGATAATATCCGCTACGGCGATCGGCTCAAACGAAAGCTGCGCAAGTTCCACCGCGCGGAATACTTCGGTTATTTCGTACGTATAAACGACGGTGATACCTTTGAGCGCGTCGTTTTCTTCATCGGCATAGGCGGTTTGGGCGTACACCGTTTTATCGCCGAAAACTTTGTCTGCAAAATTCTTTTCAAAAAAAGAGATTAACGCGGCGGTTTTATCGGGCAGTTTATAGCCGCAAACGCATTCGCCGTTTGCAAAATCGTGTTCGGCTTTGTCCTTTACTTCGTCCGTGTGTTCGCAGGTTGCCGCGTGCCAATGGTGCGTTTCGTTATGCGACCACTGCGAAGAAAAAACGTGCTCGTGCGGTTTGCCGCCTTCCGTACTGCCGCCGCAGGCGGCAAGCCCTACCGCGCTGGCAAGAACGCACAACAGCGAGAAAAAAGTGACAAAAAATTTTTTCATAAAATCTCCTTTTTTCGGCGGTGTCGTTTTAGGAAACGTGTACTTTTTTTGTACCGAAGTTCTTGCAATATTTCGGGCGTTTGTGATATAATTTAGAAGTAAATTTTTGTATTTTCGGCGTTTTAGGAAAAGTACACTTTTCCTAAAATTTTTCTTTTCCGCCTCGTTTTTTGCTATCCTTAAAGAAATTTTATCGGGAGCAAAAAATCATGACTACGTACGCTTATGCAAGGGTTTCTTCCAAAGACCAAAATTTAGAACGGCAGATCGCCGCGTTCCTCTCTTTCGGGATCGAAAAAAGCCGCATTTTCTCCGACAGGAAAAGCGGCAAAGACTTCGAGCGCAAGGAATACAAAAAGCTGATCAAAAAACTCAAACGCGGCGATTTACTCGTGATAAAGTCGATCGACCGTTTAGGGCGCAATTACGACCAGATCATAGCGGAATGGACGCATATCACGAATACCGTGGGCGCGGACGTGCTCGTTTTAGACATGCCGCTTTTGGATACCCGCACGAAAGCGGATACGCTTGTGGGCAGGTTTATCTCGGACGTTGTTTTGCAAGTCCTCTCGTTCGTCGCCCAAAACGAGCGGGAAAACATAAAAACGCGGCAAGCCGAAGGGATCCGCGCCGCGCTCGGCAAGGGCATCAAGTTCGGCAGACCGCAAACCGCTTATTCCGACGAATTTCTCGCCGTCGCCGCGGACTATCTTGCAAAGCGTATTTCTTCCGAAACCGCCATGCGCTTGCTCGGCTTAAAGAAAAATAATTTTTATTATCATATCTACCGTATCAAAGCCCTGCATCGGTAACAAAAAGACAAGCGCCGAATACGGCGCTTGTCTTTTTTTATTTCTTCTTTTTCGGTTCTGCGGGAGCTTCCGCTTTCTTCTGCGTCGGTTTCTTTTGCTCCGCCTGCCCTTTGGGTTTGCTCTTTTCGGCTTTTTCGGGCTGTTCGGGTTGTTTTGCGGCTTTCTTTTCGGGTTCCGCTTTCGGCGCTTTCTCTTTCTTCACGGGCTTTTCCGTTTTTTCCGCCGCGGTCGGTTTCTCCGCTGCGGGCTGTTCCGCCTGTTTCTCTTGCTGCGCAGCGGCAGGCTTTTCGGAAGGCTTTTTCTTTGCGATTTTGGGCTTTTTCTCGCGGCTGTCGAGCTTCTGAATGACCTTCGAGCCGAAAATCTTTTCACGGAATCCCTTTACGAACACAAGAACGGCAAGCACCGCAACAACCGCGGCAAACAGGACGATAAACACGGCAAGCGAAATCGCAAGACCCCGTTCCATATAAATGTTCGGCGCATTGACGAGGTTTGCCGAATACGGTATTCCCAAAACGTTCATCATGACTTTTCCCGAATTTTGCGTAATGATTTCCACTGTGTGCTCCTTATTGCCTAAATTTTCGGCATAAAATACAAGTTTGCGCGCTTCTCTGTCGCCGTTTCCGCTGTCGAGTACGACCGTTCCCGCCCGTTTTCCGTCAACGTAAACCTTTGCCGTGCCGTAGCCTTCGCCTGTCGCCGCATACAGCGCAATGCTTTGACCGTGGAATTTTACGACCATTTTCTCGTTTTTCTTTTGCGCGATCATGTAACCGTTGGGTTCGCTCGCAATATCGCGCGTGTTTTTCCAACCCTTCGTCGTATACAGCTTCGTGCTGGAAGAAGAAATAACCTGCTGCGTTTGCGATTCGATGCCCGCGTCGATCTCCGCAAGCACCGAGAACGTGCCGCCCGTGGTCGATTTTACCAACAGGCGCAAATATCTGCCGTTCACGTTGCTGAACTTTTTCAGGATCGTCAAGCCTTTGTAATCGTTCCTGTCGCCTTCGGCAACCGTTTTCCAATTCCCGATCCCCGTTTCGGCGTCGTACGTCGTTGCTATTTGCATTTCGTACGAAGTGATATAAGAATTCACGTTATTGCGCGTGGTTACGCTGAAGAAGTTAATCGACTGTTCGCGCTGTAAATCGATTACGAATTCATGGGGATTTTCCGCCGTAATGGTCGGAATGCCCCCGCCGTATTCGGTATGTAATACGCTTCCCGTTAAACCGTCGATCAAATACGACCAGGTATCTATCGTCAATTCGCTCGTTTCTCCCGTTTCGGGATCGACAACCATCGTCTGTTTTACGTATCTTCCGCCGTGGATTTTTTCGGGCGCTTTCAACACCTGCCATTGGCTCTTATCCGTACCCGTCGTAGAAAGCTTTACGTTGTCTTTCTTCGATACGATAAACTGCGGTTCAAAAACATAATCTTCCGGAACGGGCGTGCCGAGGGGATAATCGGTATGGAAGATCTGATCGGACGGAATGGCGGAATATTTACCGTTTTCGTCGGCAATGCCTACGGTTGCACTGCCACCGCCGCCGCGGTTGGTGTTGAATACGCGAACGGCATAAAATTTACCCTCTTCGACCGTAACTTCATAAGGGTGATTGTATCTTGCGC
>CAJUGP010000004.1:81213-84135 GCA_910586365.1 uncultured Christensenella sp.
CCTGCCGTATAAATCAAATTCGTGCGGGTTAGGTTTTCAAAGTCCTCGCCGAAATACAAACAAAGCCCGTTGCTCCCGCTGATAGAAAGCGATACCGTGCCGCTTACGGGTGCTTTCCAATAAAAGTCGGCAATCCGCACTTCCCATTCCTTACTGTTATAGGAAGGCACGCCTGCAAACGTCGAATTGGAATACACGGGCGTTTTTCCTGCGATTTGCCCTTCGAGCGCGTCGATCATCGCCGCAGCGGCTGCGTTCGGATTTTCGATGCCCGTATAGGTGCTTACGCGCGCGCCGTTATAGCTGATGCGCAGCGTGATCGTTAAATCGTGAATCACTCCGTCAGACATCTTCACGCGGAACGAAAATTCGTCGAACGTGCCCGTGTAATTTTTATCGAAGGTATAAACGCATTTTCCGTCGCCTAAAAATTTGGTTTTTCCGTGCTTCGGTTTGCCGACCGAAATGACCTTAAAGCCCTTTTCCTCGTCGGTATCGAGCGTGGAAATCGTCGTATTTTGCAAATCGAACGTGATCGGGCTACCGAACGAAACGCAGTAATCGCCGCCCGTTTTTACTCCGTCGATTCCGCCCGCATAATAGTTTGCGACGGGTTGGTAGTCGGGAAGAGAATTGATAAACGCAAGCTGTTCTTCGCTGAACATATCGTCGGTAATGCCCGCCCGATACGCGCCGTTGAAATATTTTACGAAATTCATGCCGTAAATCAAAGAACAGCGGTAGGCAAATTCCGAGCGGCGGTTGCCGTTCGTTCCCTCGACGATATAGGAATTGGAAAGCTTATACGAATACAGCAACTCGTAATACTTTTCCGCGCCGAACGAGTGCATGATATTGGTATACATATCCAATATCTCGAAATAGCCGAGTTGCGAAAAGTCGGTATGCGTTTTTTTATTGATTGCAAGATTGCTTTCAAGCGAAGTATACGGATTTGCGGCAAACCCGTGTTCGACTCCCCCGCCGTGGCGCATCGTCGTACCCGTATCGCAGAACATGATATAGCCGAGCACCGTAAGCGCGTTGTTATGTACCTCGCTCTCTTTTCCGTCGCCGAAGCCCCAAAACGTGCCGTAACTGCTGGCATGATTGTGCCCGATCTCGTGCAGCGTGCCCCAAGTGCCGCCGCGCAAAAGCTCTCTGTAATTCGTCGCCGTCTTAAACCAATCGGTCGGACAGGCATAAACGTAACCGCCGAGCGCGACCGCCGCGCCTGCGGGAACGTGCCAATCGAATTGTACGCGGTTGGGGCGGTTATACGTTCCGCCCGTAAAGGATTCGTTTACCGAGAAAAACGAATGCCAAAGCATGGCGAGTTTATCGGCCTCGTCGGTTTTGATTGCGCGCATATATTTTTTCGTGCCCGCTTCGCCCGTCGGTCCGATCAGCTGACCGTTTTCCGTATCGATCGCTCCGACGACGCCGGGGGCGTCGCGCAGGTATTCGTCGAAATATTCGGGCGTCGTAACGCCCAAAATATAATGCGGGGTTTCGACCGCGCCCGTAAACGTCGTTTTAACGGGCGAATAACAGTTGCGCGGATTGATATGCATAATGCCGCCGAACGGCGTGCCGATTTCATATTCGCCGTTTTGCTCGAACATAAATTCCGCCGTGACCCACGGAGCGCGCCAATGTTGGCGTCGCCATTGACTTTGTAAAAAGGCATCGTTTCCGTATTCGTAAAAATTTCCCGTTGCGGTAACGATATCCGCCTTTTTGAAGAACATATCCGAGCCGGCATCGTCGAAATGAACGAGATCGATGCCGCCCGTTTCGTCGGCAATGACTTGCTCCGCCGCTTTGCTTATCTGCCCGCGCCAGGCAAGGGAATTTTGCAAACCGACAAATACGGAAATTTTTTCGCCCTGCTTTAATCCTTCTACTTTGACGGTTACCACCTCGCCCGCAGGCAGATAAAGCCCCGTGGTATGATAGGTACGGTATAACGCGTCGAGCGTGATTTCCTTTTTCACGGCGTTGTTTTCGCCTTTCACCGCGCCGTATTGCAGGTCAGCCGAAGGGTGTTTTTTTAGCCAACCGCTCAGCGATTCCTCGCCGCGTTCGCTTGTATCGCCTATCGCACGGAATGACGCCGTGGAACGCCGTTGCGATTCGAGCGCGAGGTGCTGCCCCTGCGTCATGAGCATGTATTTGAAATAACGGAAATAATTCTCCGAAGAGATACCCGCCGCGGCGGCAACCTCGTCGTATGCGGTCGTAATGTTTTGCACGCTCGGATAGGTATATTCCGAAAAATGTATGGTAGCGACTTTTTCCTGCGCCGTGCTCTCTCTGTGCTCGTAAACGGCGCTCAGTCTTTTTTCACCCGTATGATACACAAGCGAAAAATCATCGCTGAGAATTTCGGGCGTTTGCCGCGCAAGATTGCGTTCCACTACGTTTAACGTATCGGCGCGGAGCGTCGTTTGCACGTCGCCGAGATTATCGTAATCGTACTTCGTCAAAGCAAACTTTTCTTCGGTGGGAAGCTTGCTTTCGGGGATCTTAAAGGAAGGATCTTTTTTGCATAATACGACGGGGAGCACGATCGAAAGCGTCAGAACGACTGCAAGCGCTACGGAGCCGATTGCAATCAGTTTTTTGCTCGGTTTCTTTTTTACAGCCGTCTGTTCGGTTCCCGAATGATTTTCTTTTTTCGGTTTCAAATGCACGTTCTTTCTCCTTTTTACGTTCTGAATAAATCATATTTCCCGAAGGGAACCCTTCGGGACTTTCTGTTACCACACGTAACAGAAAAAAATATATAAATATTGCTAATTTTTCGCTGCTATTATAACATAGCGATGCAAAAAATCAAAGATTTTTTTGCGTCGCTTACGCGACGCCGTTTTTCTTGCGAAAAACGCATCAAAGTTTGAATACGGCGCTCAAAAACCC
>CAJUGP010000005.1:0-43923 GCA_910586365.1 uncultured Christensenella sp.
GTGGGCTTTAATGGAGGTTTTGCCATGCACCCGAATAGTTAAGCCCATATCGACGTCATTTCGAGCGCAGTCGAGAAATCTTCCCTGATGCTCCGTGTGTCTTATCGGATTTCCCCACCACGCACAGCCACGTGCGTTGCACCCGAATAGTTATGCCCGTATTCTGTCATTTCGAGCGCAGTCGAGAAATCTTCCTTGATGCTCCGTGTGTCTTATCGGATTTCCCCACCACGCACAGTCATGTGCGTTGCACCCGAATGTTAAGCCCGTGTTCTGTCCTACGTAGCAAGCCGCAGGCTTAAAATGCCCGTCGAAAAATTGACAAAACGCGCGGTTTGGGTTAAACTAATCGCATGGACAAGAGGATAAACACGGTAGACGACTTAATAGCGGCGGTAGACGAATACGGCATTCTTCCGTTCTGGTCGGACGACGGCTTTTCCGCCTGGGGCATGAGCGCGATAAATTTCAATTCGCTGTGGTACGTGCGCGAGCAGGCGGTCAACTCGCTGAAAATCGCGTACGGGCGGTTCGTCAACAAAAAAGCGACGTTTGTGTCGCTCGAAGTGCTCCCGTATCTCTGCGCGCTCCGCCGCGACGGATACGACTTCGACTCGTTGGAGGATGAAGGCAAAGCACCCAACCGCGAATCGCTCATTATGCACGCCGTGGGCGACAAGCCCGCCCCGTCGTACGCGCTCAACAAATCGCTCGGCATAAAGGGCTTCGACGGCGCGGTCGCGTCGCTGCAAAACAAAACGTATTTGTGCCTTACCTTTGCAAAAAGCAGCATGGGCACGGCGCTGCTCAACCGCCCCGAAGACGTGTTCGGGTACGATTTCGTGCGCGCCAAATACGCGCTTTCCGCGCGGGAAAACGCCGACGAGATAAGCGCGCGCGCCGCAAAAGCGCTAAAAGAGTTTTCCGAAAAGGAGCGCGCCAAAATACTCTCGCCCGCAATCTAAACGCGGCGCGCCCCGCGACGCCGACGCGCGCTCGTTAAAAACGCACCGAAAAACGACGGAAACGTTCCGCCGTTTTTTAATGCCGTTACATATTTTCCCGAAATTCCTTCAACAGCCGTATAGCTTGTACGTTTGTACGTTGCCGAGCGCGGCGGCTTTTCCGACCGATACGCAGTATGCGCGCAATCGCAGTCCACGCCGAACCCGTTATTGTAGCACGCGCCTATGCCGTCCTGTGCTAACCCCTCGCGGCTTTATCGCTTTAAAATGCAAACCAACGTTCCGTCAAGATGTCGGTATTCTCGGGACGGAACACGTGGTATTTCCAAAAGTATTCGTAATCGCCCAACTTTATATGAAAATTACCGCCGTCGCTCGTCCAATATGCGTTATTCATAGAGTCGATTTTAACAAATCTGAAATTTATTACGTCGGTAGACTCGTAGCCGTAACTCACGGATTCGTTCGACGGCTTGTTATTTACGCTGTCCCAACCGCCGTCGTTGTATACCGCATTTAGGTCTATATCGAAAACCGCGCCGCTTTTGTCGATTTTCATGGCGTTGAACAATCTGCCGTTTCCGTAGTCCGACCAAACCCATAGCCCCCAATCGCCGTAAACGTCGGAATTTATCTTTTCGTTATACTGCGGCGCGACGCCGCCTTCGACGCCCTCCTCCGCATCGTCATGGTCATAGCGGTAATAATGGACGTACAAATGCCCGCGCTCGCCGTAATCGTACAATCCGGCGTTATAACCGTCTATATCCTCGACAAGCCGCCACTTAGCAGTTGCGGTAAAATCGGACGTTACGGGCGTGTCGGAATACAGCGGCCTATTGCCGTCGAACCACCCGCAAAACGCATAGACCTCGCTGTCATATCCTTCGGGACGCGGATATTCCAGCTTATCGCCCTCTCGGTAAATCTTTTCGGCAGGATAAACGGTCGCGCCGGGTACGCCGTCGCAAACAAACCTGACGGTGTATTTGCGAACCTCGGGAATATCGTCCTCCCCTTCGTCGTCTCCGTCATTATCGCCGTCTCCCTCGTCGCTCGGCGGCGGCAAGATAACGGACGGCTTAAATCCGTCCTTGCAATAATAAACGCTGTCGCTCTCGGAAAACGTCTTTACGCCGTTTGTGTAGACCGAAAAATCGGTAAAATGCAGCACGCCCGTTTCGGAATCGCCGCGCAGCATAATTTTAATCTCGGTATCGCCATTCTTGATACCGAGCTCCGCCGTTACCGCGGCGGCGTCGAACGCGACGCTGCCCTTGACGTTAAGCTCCATATCGCCCAAAACGCCGACAAACTTGCATTCGTCGCCGTTCAGAACAAAATAATCGTTTTTATCGTATTCGTCGTTCTCGTAAAGATAATACGTGCCGTCGCGCCCGACGGTCGGCGTTTCGGAGTTGCACGCCGCCAAACCGAGTACGCAAAGCACGACGGCGCAAAAAACACAAAACATTTTCGTAATGATTCTTTTCATACTCCCCTCATATTTCGCGTTATGGTAAAACCATTATATCACGGCAATATACGGCTGTCAAGCCCTTATGCCGCAGTATCGATTATCAGGCATGCAAAAGCGCGGTTCGGCGTTACGACCGAACCGCGCTTGCATTTCCGCTAATTTTTTTTCGATTGCTTTTGCGCGTACGCCTCGATTTTGTCGAACGCCGTTTGCACGATGCGCTCGACCGTGCGCTCGCTTATAATCGGCTTCAACGCCGCGGGCACGAGCGCCGCGATTTGCGAAACCGCGTCTTTAAACTTGCTCTCGCCCGACAAATCGTCGCGCTCCGCGCTTTCCACCGCGCCCGCTGCGGCGCGCTCTATTTTGGCGCGCACGTAAAAATAGTACCCGACAAACGACAGTGCGACAGACAGAACGCCGAGCGCGGCGCAGCAAATTTTTTCCGCCATATTCCCTCCGATAATGTGTGATTACCGAGAGTGTAACGCCGCAATGGTGACAGCAGTATAGCAACAATACGTTATTTCTTGCGCAAAGCGAACTCGCCCTTCAAAAACAGCTCTTGACTGTTTATCGGCTCGGAAACCTCTTGCGGCGCGTAATACTCGCCGTCGCGGCTAAGCCGACGCGCCTTTACGTTGTCGGCGAGCATAACGTCGAGCATGCCGCTTATCCTGCGCTCGATTGCCTTGTCGAGCACGGGCGTGGCGATTTCCACGCGCTTGTCGGTATTGCGCGTCATGAGGTCTGCGCTCGAAATGAACATAACGCGGTCGTCGCCGTCGCCGAAGCGGTAAATGCGCGAATGCTCCAAGAACCGCCCGACTATGCTTGTTACGGTTATGTTTTCGGTTTTGCCGCCAACCTCGGGCAAAAGACAGCAAATGCCGCGCACGATGAGCTCGATTTTAACGCCCGCCTTACTCGCTGAAATAAGCTTGTCGATAATGGTTTTATCGGTGAGGCTGTTCATTTTGGCGGTTATATGCGCGGGCAGTCCCGCCTTGGCTTTTTCGGTCTCGCGCTCGATATACGCCACAATACCGCTTTTGAGCGACTTGGGCGCTATAAGCAGCTTTTCGTAATCGTAATCGGTATTGCAAATGGCGATATTGCGGAAAAACGCCACCGCGTCTCTGCCAATCCTCGCGTCCGAGGTTATGATATTGAGGTCGGTGTACAGCTTGGACGTTTTCTCGTTGTAGTTGCCCGTGCCGAGGTGCGTTATATACTTGATATCCTCACCGTCGGCAAGCACGATGGAGATTATTTTGGAATGCACCTTGTAATTGCCCATGCCGTAAATAATCGTGCAGCCCGCGTCTTTGAGCACCTCCGAAAAATACAGGTTGTTTTCCTCGTCGAACCGCGCGCAAAGCTCGATTACGACGGTAACGTCCTTGCCGTTCTCGCTCGCCTTTTTGAGCGCATCCACAATGCGCGAGCGGTGGTCCAGCCGATAAATGGTGATTTTAATCGACGCGACGCGCGGGTCGTCCGCGCACTCGTCCAGCAACCGCACGAGCGTATCCATGCTGTCGAACGGGTACGCCAAAAACACGTCGCTTTTCATGACTCGCTCGGTGACGGAAACGCCTTGCGGCACGGGGCTTTCGAGCGGGCGCGGCTTTTTGTAGCGCAGCGACGGCAAAGCGTCGTCGTCGATATAATTCGCCAGCGCGTTCAAGAACCCGTAATCGAAGCAATGCTTAACCTCGAAGCAATATTGCTTTTTGATATTGAGCGTCTTTAACAAAAACGCCTTTACGTCGTCCGCGCCGCCGTCTATTTGCAGGCGTACCGCGTCCTGCGTGCCGCGCAGCTCCACCTTGCGCTTTAAAAACTTGGAAAAATCGCCGCTGCGCTCTATGTCCGCATCCTCGATATTCGCGTCGAAATCGGCGTTGCGCGTGAGCCGCAGCATGGCTTGGTTTTTTATGCGATAGCCGTCGAACGCCGTCGCGCCGAACGTGCGGATAAGCTCCTCCACCGTGATTACGGTCGGCTTTTTGCCGCCGTCCAGCTTGTACGTGCGCGGCAGCTTTTGGCTAATCGCCATGACGCCGTACATGAGCCTATCGGACTTTTCCAGCTCGAAAACCATGTAGCAGTTCATGTTTTCGAAACGAATCATGGGGTGCTTGGCGTCGAGCACCATGGGCGACAGCAGCGGCAATATCTGCTCGCGGAAATGCTGCTTGCATTTGACGCGCTGCTTTGCGGAAAGCTCCGCGCCCGTCTTGACGCGCACATACTTGCCGAGCTCTTTTTTGAGCTTTACGTAAACCGCGTCCGCCTCGCGGTACGCCGATTTGGCAAGCTTCAATATTCCGTCCACCTGCTCCTTGGCGGTAAGCCCCGTCTTGTTTTCCGTCGCGTCGGGATTAAGCTTGGAATCGTTGAGCAGGCTCCCTATGCGCACCATGAAAAACTCGTCGAAATTGGAATGGAATATGGACAAAAACTTGCACCGCTCCAACAGCGGATTGGTCGAGTCCGTCGCCTGCGCGAGCACGCGCCTGTTGAACATAAGCCACGAATACTCGCGATTGATATATTCGCCCTTAATAAAAGAAACCTTGTCGCTCATGCCGCCACCCCGTATCTACTCGCCGTCGGGCTTTGTCGCAACGGCATCCGCCTTTGCTTTACCCTTACTCTTGCCAGCAGTCTTTTTGCCGCCCGATTTCTCGGCAGGCGCTTTATCGCCGCCCGATTTTTTGCCCGACGCGGGCTTGCTCTTTTCCGACTTTTTGCCGCCACCGGACTTTTTGCCGTTCGCGCCGTCGGGCTGAGTCGCTTTGGCTTTGCCTCCGCCCGATTTTTTCTTTTTGGCGGGTTTAAGCTCGAACTCGCCCGCGACGAACAGCGGCGACGGCGCGCCGAGGTCGACGGGGATACCCTCCTCCGCGCCCGTCGCGACGAGCGCCATGTACCCCTCCTTGACGCCCGTGTCGCTTATGACGATATTGTCCACCTTGAACCGCTTCAACAGCTCTTTGAGCACGATTGCGGCGATTGGCAGCACGTGTATCTTTTCGGGCGCGGTTTTCATAATGAGCTGCGTGCGGTCGGGCGACGACAGCAGGTATGCGACGAACTTTTTGTACTTGTCATAGCTGAATTCCGTACCCAGCTTTTTCTTTTCGCAATATTCGCGGTAGGTCGCGTAGATAGCGTCGTTGATAGACCCGACGATAACCGCGGTGGAAAACTTGTTCTTGCGCGGCAGCTTAGCCTCGTCCGACTTTTTGCGCAGGAACTTTTTAATGCGCTTCGCCTCGTCCTCGGTCGGGTAAATATCGGACACGTACTTGCCGCGCAGCTTGATAGGTCCGAAATCCAAGCACATCATGTCGTCCTTGTCCGCCTTGGACAGGTCGCACAGCTCCACGCTGCCGCCGCCTATGTCGATAAGCACCACGTCGCCGAACGCCGCATACTTGCGATTGGACACGAGGTCGCAATACGCCTCCGTCCTGCCGTCGAGGTAGTTGACGACAATGCCCGTGCGCATGCGAATTTTGACGGCTACCTCTTCGATATTATCGATATTGCGCAATGCCGCCGTGGAAATAACGTAGCATTCCTCTACGCCCATGGCGCGCACCGTGGAGCGCGCGGATATGAGCGCGTCGATTAGCTTTTCTATGCCGCGCGACGAAATCGACTTCCCGTCGAAATAATCGGCGACCGCGATATTCGTGCGGTCCTTGTACATGGGCTCGAATATGCCCGTCTCCCTGTCGCCCTCGGCAATCACCGTGGACACGCCCGTCGAACTCAAATCTATAACGGCAAACTTCATATAAACCTCGAAAGATAGTTGTTGATTGGAATACGTCAACGAAATAGTTATTTTATATTATTCTACGCGCTGCGCAACGCCAAAGACTGTATATATGCACATTATCGTCGCCGCCCGAAATACTACGCGCCGCGCAACGCCAAAGACATATGCACATTATCGTCGCCGCCCGAAATACTACGCGCCGCGCATCGCCAAAAGCATAATATTGTGCAATGTTGTGGACTAACAATTTTACTACGCGCGCGACGAACACATACACCTTGCAGCAACGCCTTTTGGGCGCGTAAACGCGAGCCGCGCATCGCCAAAGGCATAATATTGTGCAATGTTGTGGACTAACAATTTTACTACACGCGCGACGGACAGCTGGCGACGCGCAATACCAAAGACTGTATAAATATGCCTTTTGTTTCGGCACATTGTACTACGCGCGGGCGCGACGGGAGTGTAGAACCACATACACCTTGTAGCAACGCCTTTTGGGCGCGTAGGCCCGCGTCAGGCTAGGCAAACGAGTGGCGCGGCAAGGGAGTGTACACAGACGTACATGACCGCGCCGCGCTCACTCGTTTAACGACGCATCACGCGAGGCATACGCGCCCAAAATCAGCGACCGAAGGACACGCCGATACTCTCTGCCACCCCCACCTCTTGACACTCGGGCGGAACGAGCTTGGCTTTGCCCGCGATATCGGCGAGCGCGTTGTAGGTGACTTTGCCGCCGACCATGGCGACGGTCACGCCGAACCTGCCCTCGCTTGCGAGCTTGCCGGCAAAGCTGCCGAACTCGGTGGACAGCACGCGGTCGTACGCGGACGGGCTGCCGCCGCGCTGGATATGCCCGGGCACGACGACACGCGTTTCCACGTTCGCCTTTTCGGCGATATGCTTGGCGAGCGCGTTGGTGATTGTAGCCGCGCCGCCGCGCTTTTCCAACCGCTCTTTCTTTTTCATCTTGCTCTCCTCGACGGTCATCGCGCCCTCGGCGACGGCGACGATGCTGAACGCCTTGCCCGCGTCCGCGCGCCGCTCGACGGCTTTCGCCACCTTGTCCGCGCTAAACGGAATCTCGGGCAGAAGTATGACGTCCGCGCCGCCCGCGATACCCGCGTACAGCGTGAGCCACCCCGCCTTGTTGCCCATGATTTCCACGAGGATTGTGCGGCCGTGGCTCGCCGCGGTGGAATGCAGGCGGTCGATACACTCGGTCGCGATATCGACGGCGGTGTGAAACCCGAACGTGACGTCCGTGCCCCAAATATCGTTGTCTATGGTCTTGGGCAAGCCGATAACGTTACAGCCCTCGGCGGACAGCAGCGCCGCGGTCTTGTGCGTGCCCGCGCCGCCGAGCGTAAGCAAGCAGTCGAGCCCCATTTTTTTGTAGTTTTGTTTCATGAGGTCGAGCCGCGTCACCGAGTTTTCGTCCTCTACGGTCATTAGCTTGAACGGCTGACGGCTCGTGCCGAGTATCGTGCCGCCCAGCGTGAGTATGCCCGTAAAATCGGATTTTTTCATTTCACGGCACTCGCCGCGGATAAGCCCGCCGTACCCGTCGGCAATGCCGATTAACTGAACATTCTTGATATTCTCGAACGCGTACTTGCCGAACCCGCGTATAACCGCGTTAAGCCCGGGGCAATCGCCGCCCGACGTGAGTATTCCGATTCTCATACAACCTCCGTAACATGATTATTATGCGTAATTTACGAGTGACTAACCCCAACGATAACACCCGATAGCGGGCTGCTTTGAGCAAGCTCTGCGTTAAGCTCGCTCATAGTAATATCCATCGCATGTGTAATATATTAACATATCCCGCGCCTTTTTTCAAGCGATTGCAAGCGCAATCCCGCGCGTCGCGCAGCATAACCGCCGCCTTAGCGCCGCCGCCGTCGCCGCCGCAAAAAAAGTTTGTAAAATTTTGCAATCGGTATTGAAATTCGCGCGCGACGGTGCTAGAATATATACGAATAAACGCAAAGGGAAATTGAGCAATGAGCGATTTGACCGACAAGCAATCCGCGGAGCTTTCGAGCAAGCTGCAATCGACGGGAATTTTCGTAACGTGCGGCAAAAGCACGCCCAACATAATGGTGACGCACCTCGGCACATTGGGCAGGCTGTGGGGGCGCAGCGTGTTCATGCTGCCCATACGCAGCTCCAAGTATTCGTACCAGATAGTGACGCAAACCAAGAGCTTTGCGCTCAACGTGCCCGCGCGCGACATGCGCACGGAAATCGCGCTTTGCGACACGATATCGGGGTTTAAGTGCAACAAGTTCGAAACGCTCGGACTGCACCCCAAGCGCGCAAAAAGCATAGAGGCGTACATACTCGGCGAATGCGGGCTGATAGTCGAATGCAACGTGATTGCGACAATCCCGCCCGAAAGCGTAACGCCGCTCGTGCCCAGCCTGTTCGACACGGCGCGCGCGCACACCCTGTTCGTCGGCGAAATAGCAAACGCCTACAAAAACTGACCGCATCGAAGCATGAGCGGCTTTAAAATAAATTTCCTGCTGCAAGCCCCCGAAAAAATCAAGCCGTTCGGCAAAAAACCGAACTACTCGCTGAGTTGGTTCGGCTTGACCGACGGCTTGCTGTGGATAGAGGTCGGCGCGCAAACGCTGTACGAATACGGCGAGCACGCGCAAAAACGGTTCAGGCTCAAACAAAAATACAACGACTACTATCTGGCGCGGTTTGCGGAAGACTTTTCCGCAACGTTCGAGCATGTATCCGAATCCGTTCCGCAAGAATTGTACGATAGCGTAGAGCTTTTCGACGCCGACGTGCAACGCTGGTCCGACCGCTATGCCGAGCAAGCGGACGACGCCGACAATACCGACGCATTGAGCTACGACGGGTTTTGCGAGCTGAACGAGTGGCGCGACGCTCGGTCGTTCGACTCGGCGCATCTCGTCGGCGGACCGCGCATAGGCTGTTTCAGACTGAACGACAAAATAAAAATCGTATGGACAAGCGACGCGCCGCTTAACCTTTGGTCGTCGCCCGTCGGCTGTTACGAAATCGAATACACCGCGTTCGTCGCGGCGGCAAACGAGTTTTACGCGACGTTTACGGCGGCAATGGACAGGCAAATAGAAATCGCCGTCGAGGCTATACCGAAAAAAGTCAAGCTCGACGGCGCGCAAATCGCGCGCGAGCACGCGACAAGAAAGGCGGAATTTTCAAACGCCTTGGCGTATCTCCGCGACGGCGGTAAGCCCGCTACCGATTGGGGCAAAGTAAACGCGCTGTACGCCGCGCTCAAACACGATTTAAGCAAACCGCGCGGCTAGCTCGAATACCCGTATACTTGCGCGCCGCACCGATAAAAGAAAATCGCCATACGCAAAAGCTCTCGAACAGTCGAGAGCTTTTTTGGATTTTTATTGATATATATGCGCCCCGCCTTAATACGCGCGAGCGAAATATATACGGTGCTTGGCGGGCTTGCCGCAGCAAGCGCACTTATGCTCATGCGCATGCGCTTGGTCGGCGTGGAACACGCGCGAGGTGGCGGCGAGCTCCTGCTTGATTTTCGCCTCGCACGCCTCGTCGCCGCACCAATACGCGTCGCAAAAATTGCCACCGTCGAGCGCCGCGCGCATTTCGTCCATATTCGACACGGGCACGATATGCGTCGCGGTAAACGCGTTTGCCTTGTCGAACATGCTCTTGGTAATCTCGTCCAACAGCCCGACGACGCGCGTCGCCAGCTCGTCGATGGGCAGCGTGAACTTGTCGCCGCCGTCGCGACGGCAAACCGTGACGACGCCCGCGGCGAGGTCGCGTCCGCCCAGCTCGATACGCAGCGGCACGCCGCGCAGCTCCCAATGATTGAACTTAAACCCGGGCGAAACGTCGCGCTCGTCGAGCGTCACGCGCACGCCCGCGCGGTCGAGCGTATTCTTGATTTCCGCGGACTTTGCCGCAACCTCGGGGTTTTTCGCGCCGCCGATGGGAATGACCACAGCTTGGAACGGCGCGACGGGCGGCGGCAGGCACAGCCCGCGCTCGTCGCCGTGCGCCATTATGATAGCGCCGATAAGCCGCGTGGAAATGCCCCAGGACGCCTGATACGCGTACTTGTGCGTGCCGTCCTTATCCAAAAACTTGATATCGAAAGCGCGTGCGAAATTGTCGCCGAGATAGTGAGTAGTGCCCGCCTGCAAGCTCTTGCCGTCCTTCATCATGGCTTCCATGCCGTACGTGGCGACCGCGCCCGCAAACTTTTCGCGCTCGGACTTCCTGCCGCACAGTACGGGCAGCGCCAACACGTTGTTGGCAAGCTCCTTGTACACGTCGAGCATTTCCAGCGCGTCGGCGTTCGCCTCGTCGGCGCTCGCAAACGCGGTATGCCCCTCCTGCCACAAAAACTCGCTTGTGCGCAGGAACGGACGCGTCGTCTTTTCCCAACGCACTACGTTCGCCCACTGATTGAGCTTTAACGGCAAATCGCGGTACGACCCAATCCACTTGGAATACATATTACCGATAATCGTTTCGGACGTGGGGCGCAGCACCAGCTTTTCGGCAAGCTCGGTCTCGCCCACGTGCGTCACCGTCGCCACCTCGGGCGCAAACCCCTCTACGTGCTCCGCCTCGCGCATCAAAAACGACTGCGGAATGAGCATGGGGAAATACGAATTGAGCACGCCGTGCGCCTTGAACCGCTTATCCGCCTCGGCTTGAATGCGTTCCCACACGGCGTAACCGTACGGGCGGAAAACCATAGTGCCCTTGACGGGTCCGTAATCGCACAGCTCCGATTTGAGGCATACGTCGGTGTACCATTTGGTGTAGTCGGTGTTGATGTCGGCTATCTGATTGACAAATTTGTCGTTGTTGTTCGCCATAGCGCGCTCCGAATTGATTTTGATACATTTTACCACAGCGAAAAGAATAAGTCAACACTACAAACCATATGTTTGACGTTTGCAAGCCGAAGGCTTGGCGACTGTCGTGTGCAAGCCGAAGGCTTGGCGACTGCCGTGTGTTTACCGTGACGGTGGTTTTGCCGTGCACCCGAATAGAAACGTAACGTATTATAAAAAGGCATCATTTCGAGCACGCGCGTCAGCGCGTAGTCGAAAAATCTATCCTTATCGCAAAAGAAGATTTCTCCGCTACCGTCACCCCGAGCGTAGTCGAGGTGTCCGAGCGAACCGCCGCAAAGTGGCAAGCCAAACTATTTGCGACACCCGATTATTTATCAAGCATCGGTCTTTATTCGGGTGCGACGCCCACTACCGAAAAAGTCCACACTCGTCGGTCGTCAAACATTCGTTTTGCAAACCGCATTCCTCAAATCACCGATTATAAAAGCTTGTCCGCGCGCATATATTCTAGTATGAAACTCACTTGGGAAACCGCACTGATATTCGTCGCCGCCGTCGCGCTCGTCGCAACCGTCGCTTGGGTAATGCGACTGAAAACGCGCGGTGTGCTGCGCGTACTGATAAACTCGATAGCGGGCGGCGCGCTGATTGCGGGGCTGTCGGCGTTCAACATAATAGTGCTGCCGCTCAACGCGTTCAACGCGCTCATAATCGGCGCGCTGGGCTTGCCCGGCGCGGGCGTAGTCGTCGCGGCGGCGTTCCTATTGTAGCGAAAAGGCTCGACCGTACGCCGAACCTTTTCACACCCGTCGGCGACTGACCGAATAGCGTGTTGCTTCGAGGTCGGTCGCCAATAGTTTAGTTGATTATGCGCGCGAAACGCGGCGGTTGCGAACGCTGTCGCGCGCGGAAATTTCTTACTTGCTCTCGTCGCGACTATGCCGCGGCGAACTTTATGCCGACTTTTCCACGGCGAAGCTTTGCGTGTACATATAGCCGCGGTCGGTCTGTACGCGCGCTATCACGCGCCAGCCGCGCGTCGTGCGGCGGCAGTAAACGACGCTGCCGTCGCGCATTTGCACGTCGCCCGAGTAATCGGTCACGCGCACCGAAACGGCGTCGCCGAGCGCAAGCCGCGCAAAGCTTTGGTTTGCCGCGCCGTTTACAAACCGCTCGCGGCGCGCGTAGGTCTCTGCGCAGTTGTTGGTGATGCCGAGGTAGCCGAGCGACTCGCCGACGCGCACCGCCGCTTCGTCGGCGAACGTCCAATACCACCCGACCATGCCGCGGTCGCGCAAATATCTGTTGAGCGCGAGCGAGCCGCCGCCGTGCGAATAGCTCTTGTCGAGCGCGGCGTTGCCTCTGCCCAACAGCTCCAAAATCTCCGCGAAATCGTCTACGGAGAGCGGCGAACCGCCCAAGCCCTCCAAGCGCGCTACGGGCATTTCGGGCAAAACGGCTTTCATTTTGTCGAGCATTGCGCCGCTGTCGTCAAACGTTATCGCCACGGTCTGCGCCAGCATGCCGCGCTGCGTAAGCGTCGATTTGAGCTTATCCACAATTGCGGTTTTGTCCGTCTTAATCTCGAAAACTAGCACGACGTCGGCGTTCTCAATCTCGTCCAGCACTTGTTCGAGCGTGGGGATTTTTTCTATTATAACATTGAGAAACGCCAAAAATCAAGCCTTTTAGGGCTAAAATATAGGAGTAAGCAAGGAATAATCTGCTTTTAACTACTCTTTATGACAATTAACCCCATTTTGAATTTTGTTATTATTCACCGTCACTATCCGTTCGAGTAGTACCTTTGGGATTTCTTCCTGACTTCTTTTTCTCATAGGTATTATCTCGAATAGGTAAACGGTCAACTTCTTTCATAATTCTTTCTGCCGATCCGTTGCCTCCCATATCGTGATACGGGGCATATAAGTAATCGTACAGATTCTCATATTCATCTTTTGTAATCCATCCTCTACGAATGTATTTCATTCCAAGTTCAACAATGCGATCGTGTCCCAATCCGACCAACATTTTTGATCGATTGTCTTTTTTATCCATTCGCTTTTGTATAAAAGCCCACAACCCGGTGGACGCCAATATCGAACCGATAAATGAAAAGATTAATGTTATCCAAAATTCCATAGCGCAACCTCGTTTCGGCTATCCCGGAATATCGGTGATAACCATCTTTTTATTGATTATAGTGATTTTCTTACTGAACAGGGTTTCATATAACGAAAGCAAACCTTCTCTCTGTTGTTTAGACATAAGTTTGTAGAAACTACCCATCCAACTTTTGAACATGTTCTCGATGTAAATATATGGAACATCACCACTCTCGACCTTTACAGCGAGTTTCTTCAGCTTTCTACGAAAGAGTGTAATTTTGTCTGGTTTAATCCGTTTATACACCTTTCCCTTATCTGTAAGCTGGTATCTTATTTGAAGAAACGTAAGTGTACTGTTGATTTTGACTATCTTTGTTTTCTTTTCGTTAATATGTATTGATAGCTCATCCGCAATTCTTTTTACGTTTTCCAAAATATCATATAGTTTTTCTTTGGACGGATTCATCACATACCAATCGTCCATATACCGTCCGTAAAATTTTTGTTGTGCGACGTATTTAACATAAGTATCGATTTTATTAGGAAAATATATCCCTATCGTTTGTGAAAGTTGGTCACCTATATTAACGGACTTCGGCATAAACTTTTGTCCGATTGGTAAATTTGCGCTCTCTGTTTTTCGCCGATACTTCAATTTGTCAAATACACCATAAAAACAATCAAAATATTCTTCATCCGTCATCGCAGACACGTCTATTTCAAAACCTTTAAATATAACGGTCAATAGCCAGTCTACATACGAATCGTCGTCTACAAGTTTGAGCAACTCTCGTTTTGCCAATTCATGAACGACATTGTCGTAGAATTTCTGAAAGTCGCCAAACAAAACCCATCCTTCGTTTCCGTACAACTTGTAATATTTCCGCAAATGCACTTCGAATCGTTTACGCTGAAAGCCTATACCTCGCCCCTTGATTGATGCGCCGTTATCATATATGATTTTACGCTTAACCTTCGGTAGCAAAATATCATCGCATAAAACATGACGAATTATTCTGTCATCTACAGACAAACTTGTGATAGGTCTTACCTTACCCCGCTCATGCAATTCGAATTCGCTAATCGCGCCGTTTGTTAACGTTTCATTCTCGAGAGCATCTTTAATTCGAAATATCCCGTGAAGAAAACTTAATTGAAACTGCTGCGTTTGCTCTTTCCATTTGCTGGTTTTTACCGAAGCAAGGTAAGCCTTATACAAGTTGTTGGCGTCGCAAAGAATATCTTTATAAGTCATAAATTATTCACCGTTGTAACAATATTTACCATAGTAAATTGCATCTGGCTTTATTATTCTCCTTAAAGGATAGGACAGCTTCTCCTTCCCTATTGGTAATCTTAGGGAATCCGGACGAACCCCATTAGTGTTGTTCGCGTTGTTGTAGTTCGCATTGCCATTGTTGTTCACGTAAGCAAAGTAGTTCGAAGAAACGATACAAATTTTCAGAAGTTACCCTTTTAAACATGACTTAATTTTGTTATCCCGTTGACGCCACTTTTTTATCAAATCGATTTCTCGATCGATAGCGGATTGAAACGAATCGAAAATATTAATATCCACATCAAATATTTTCACAATTTCTTGAATGGAAAATATCAATTGATGGCAATTACCGATTGCGGCATTCAGCAATGCACGTCGCTGTTCCCACTCCGCCATCGTAGTCGGATAAATGCTTTGAGCCGACAATAAATTGTTCATGAGTAATCGCGACGTCATATCAATACTCTTTTTGTTATTTAGCATTAGATATTCGTAACGCGCGAAATTCTCTGTTTTATCTTTTCCGTAAGCATACCTCAAACGCACAAAGTTTTTCAAGTCTTTAATTCCGTAATTTCTTTGCGCGAGATCGATAAGCATATCGTGAATTTTTACGGAATACATTATCGGTTCATATCTCGATTCTTTTCTGTTAATTACAAGTACACTCATTCGTAATCTTTTCCGGTGATTTCCTTAAATTCTTTTTTCGTAATCCAACCCATCTTGACCGCGTTACGGACACGTTCTTCGTTCCATACACGCAAATCAAACCATTCTTTTACCTTACAGTAATTCTTGCTATGCATAACGGTATTCTCCTTATTCGAGTTCTATGTTTGCCATCATGGCGATATATTCCAAATCGGCGCGATTCTTGATGGCAGTAAGCTCGGCTTCTGTCATGTCGCGCAGGATGAACCAATACGCATTCTCGTAAAATATAACCTGTACAAGTGCCATGTTACTATGGTTTTCGACCTTACCCTCACTATCCGTAATGACAACGGACGAAAGCTTTCCTGCAAAGGTATCTTCGGTTAATTCGCTTTGAGAAATAAAGTTATTCCCGTTAAGTTTCAGATTGTCCAAAACCGTTCCGTCGGACAATTCGATTTTATATATTTTATCTTCCATTTTGAATTTTCCTTTAATTTAGATTTTTCGGGGCACACGGCCCCTCAGATTAACCAATACAGAAGTACGGACGAACCCCATAAGGGATGTTCGCGTAGTTGAAGTACGCATAGCCATTGGAGTTCACGGAAGCAAAGTAGTACGAAGAAACGACGTCACGCAACCAATAATACTCTTGCGTATGTATCATTTTGGGATTAAGTCGGAACAACGAGAATTGCTTCGTAGACAACGTATATAACGGTGTAGATGCCGTTCCATCGTTTCCAACCGCATATATACGAGTCCCGAAAACCATTATCTCGTTCATGATTTCGACACTAGCATCTGTAAACGACTTTCCCGACGGTTTACCGTTAGTTACCGCATTTACCAAATATTCCTTATGCGTAAGAACAGCGTCGCTACCAAATGCCGATGTGATCGTTGTTTTCGCTGAAGCAAGACCCGTAAGCCGCATATCCGAGTTTACATAACCGCCTTCTGTGGTTCCCGCGCTTTTCATTACATTATTGTACATGGTTTTATCGGGCACTACAACCAAATGGTGTTTTGTAAACGCCGGACTTCCCGTGTTGTAAAAATAGTCCATGTCGGCAACACGATACACTTTTCCGCCTATCGTCCAATAATCGCCTATGAACATATCTTTGAAAGAACCGTCCGCAATGGCGGCTTTCTGTGCGGCTGTAAACGACGTTCCGAGCGATTTACCGCGATAAATGTTTGCATGCATCTGCGGATCCACTACGAGATTGAAGAATTCGTTTGCAGCATTGGATGCTTTGATTATCTTCGTACCGTTTGTTCCGTCTTTAAGTAAAAAGTCACCGTCATCAAAAGCGGTGACCTGAGGATATTCTGTAATTTTCATAAAAATAACTCCTTAATAACTCGAATCCAAAAGAGCGTGGCTCTTCATGTTTTCTATCTCTGTAAGCAATTTGTCAACTTTATCAGACAATTCCGCAAACTTGTCGGCGGCAACAAAAGTAGTAACCGACTCGATCGGATTGCCTTCGTTGTCAAATATAACATCGTCCGTAAAATCTTTTACACTTACACTCAGCTCTTGGCGTTCCAAGGCTAAGATAAGCCTGCCAACATCACTTTCCTGTGCCTTTACTGCACTGCTGAGAGCCGAATTCGCCGCCTCCATAGCTACATCAGCCGCTTCCGTAGCCGTTTCTGCGGAAGTTACCGCGAGATCTTTTGCTGCCTCAGCAAGCCCTTCCGAAGTTTTTGCATTCGTTTCCGATTCCTTAGCATTGACTTCGCTTGTTGCCGCGTTTGTTTCGGAAGTTTTGGCGTTGGTCTCGGACGCCTTGGAATTGGTTTCGGATACTTTCGCAGCATCTGCATATTCTTTTGCCTTTGCTTCCGAATTGGCAGCGGCTGTTGCCGACGTTTCCGCGTTTGTTTCAGAAGTTTTGGCATTTGTCTCCGATGTCTTAGCGTTCGTCTCTGATGTGTGCGCCGCAGCTTCGGAATCTGCCGCATTCGATTCACTCACAGCAGCGTTGGTCTCTGAAGTCTTAGCGTTCGTCTCTGAAGTCTTGGCTTTGTTTTCGGAACTTTTCGCATTCGTTTCCGAAGTCTTAGCCTTTGTTTCGGAAGTTTTGGCGTTGGTCTCGGACGTCTTAGATGCTTGCTCCGACGCAAGTGCGTTCTCTTCCGATACCTTGGCCGCATCAGCACTTTGTTTTGCCAATAACGCATAACCAACAACCGTTTGCATCTCATCCGAAGAATCTATGTTGCTTTGCTGTATCGGATTTTTGTCTATCTCGATTTCTATGGAACTCGATGCGGCTACATTCGCTTCGGCGTCAATTACCAATTCCAAAATCGGACGTACTAATCCCGGAATCACGGTCATCTGATATGTAACTTCGAAATATAAAACGTTTCGTTCAGCGTTACAACCAAGAACAGGATTATATACCACCTTACCGTCTCTTTTCTTCAACCGTATGTTCGCAGTTACCCCTTCGGGCAATGTGTAAGTAGCATTGTTCGAATAAAGACTTACCGCAACGATTGGTGTTCCCGTATCATACTGAACGATATGAATCGGATTACATACCATTCTCTTTTGAAAATCAACCGATGTGTTATGGATGATTCTATTTGGATTCGGCGTATATGTATTCATCTATCGCCCTCCTTTTAAGATTTTTTCTCCGCCTTGCCTTTCGCTTCTTCGCATTTCTTTTCGTAATCCGAATGAACCGAAGCAATCTCATTCCGAGCCGCCGCAGAGATTTGTTTGTGAATATCTTCGATTATACCTTCGTAAAGGTAACACGGCAATCCATGTCTTTGAAGAATATCGTTTATTGCGACCGAAGTCTCATGCTTTGCCTCTTCAATTTCGAGAATGAGCGGTTTAGCAATTTTCTCCATTTTGAATTTTCTCCTTAAAATCTGATTAAAATTGCCTTCAAGCATTTCAAAGCCTTGCAAACTCCAATAAAAAGTCGTAAAATGTGATTACGTGTTACAGCACGCAATAAAACTTATAAGGAGGTGAATGGCAAAAATGAAAAACCTTTTTCAGAATCCAACGATTAGGATCAGTTTGCTCAATGCGGCTATCGGCATATTAGACATGACCAAAGAATTCCTTGTTCGTTGCCGCGATCAAGAAGTACATAAATTGGAACAGTCTAAAGAATCCAACGCGCTCTGCGCATAATTTACAGGAGCTTGCAAGGTTTTGAAATGCTTGAAGATGACATGAAGAAAGCCCGTACAGAATGTTGTACAGGCTTTTTCAGTCTTTGAAGTGTTTATTAAATTAATTTGTTTCGGTTTCGAGTTTTTTGCATCGAATGGTGGGAACGAACTCATAATCTGCTTCCGACGGCAATTTTTCAACGGTAAGCACTTCATTAGCAAAATTAAAAGTTCTGATCTCCAAACCATCTATTTGCTTCGAATCAAATGTAAGTTCTGAGAACGGCTCTTGGGGATCGTTATATGACCCACTCCATATCTGATTCCTGTTGGGCGCAAATAACGGAGGACTACAATAGTATATAGTTAATACGTCATCCTCTATCGTAATTTCAAACCAATTATAGGTTTTTTCATCCATTATTTCTCGCCACGTTCCAGATAAGGACGCAATTTTAACAGGTTCTTTATCATCCATTTTATCATCCTCCCGACAAGCGGTTAACGTTATAAAACAAAGAAACGTTAGAATTATAGCTAATAATTTTTTCATATGCTATCCTCCCTATTAAAAGTATATCATAATTGAAAAACAAAAGCAATATTTTATGATACGTTACTCAATAATACTCGTTCAAGTTCTATGATTCGTTTCTTTAATTTTTGAATCTCATACGTATTTAGTGAAATAAACTCTCCATATCGTATTCCACAAGTTTGCTCACCCTCTTCTGTTACCCATTCACAATATCCAGCAAAATCTTTTGTATCGATGTGTAAGGATTCTAAAGAAGATTTAACATCTTGAGCAATGAACCCGAAATGTGTTCTCTCGCTAGTATTGTTTTTAAATTTATACGTAACTGGCAAAAGAGAATCAAATAACGCATCATACTTATCATCAAGTTTAGCAATGTCTTTTTTCAAATTTCTATCAGATGTGTGTATTGCCTCGTCTTTCATAAATACATTTTCGCTTGCATGAAGATTAACAGCGTAAACATTTTTCCATTGCCATTTAGAAGATCCACAATTATAAGTATCATGAATCCAAGGTTCGATGTGTCTTTTAAAATCTATATATCTACCACTTGACACAGAATACGAATATGTTTTTGCACCAGAAAGAACAAAGTAAGCATCTTCATACCCCCAAAAAGCACCTGAAATATTTTTTGTTGCTGAACTTTGATTAGCTGGTATGGTTATGCTTCCATCCTGCCAACTACTCCATGTGCGATGCAGCTTAAGTGAAAATGTTTTTGCAGTTGTTGTCGAATATGCATTTCCACTTGAATCCTTTAAAGAAACGGTTACGGAATTACTCCACTTATCATGGGAAACCGTTGCCGTTATTTGATCAGATGACGGCGTATAATCAAGCCATATAACTTCGGTGCCATCACAATATATTGATTTACCTTCAAGCGAAACTGATCCGCCTTGTATCTTTTGTCCCCCGCTAATTTCGCCTTTTGAACTTACGTTATTTGTAAACGAAGGATCTCGAATGTCAATATAATCAGCAGTTATTATGCTTCGCTCGGTACCAGAATCATCATAAGCGAATATGCTAAATCCATTATCTTTGGATTTTAAAATCGTGCCGTGATAAGTGTTCCCATCTACACTACGACTTTCATCCAATATTTCTAATCCGGCTATTTTTCCGCTCGAAGCAATAACTTTTCCGGATATATCAACATCTGCCGCAGTCAGCTTTCCCGCCGTATTTACAGAAAATATGCCCTTTGCCCCTAAGCGAATGCCATCTATGCCAAGATATACGCCGGATGATTCGTTGGAAGTCAAAGAATCTATTCCTTTAAATATCGATTTATCATCGATTGTAAATCCGGCAATCTGTCCTTTTGTTGCGGTCATCGAACCGTCTTCAGACAATTCAAACCAATACTTTTCGTAAGCCTGTCCCGCGTCTTCCGTTAGCTTTCCGCACTTAATATCACATGCACGAATGCTAATCGCATTGAGCGTGCCGGTCGTCATAAAGTCGGCGCTGATTTCTCCTTCGATAGTCATAGCCAAACCGTAAGGCCCGTTTATACCGTCTTTGGAGTATCCCAATCCATTTTGATTCCAACGCCATACCTTCTTTGCAGTCGTAACGTCGGGAGTGTCCATGATGAGTATTTCATTGGGTTGTTGTCCGCCGTCAGAGTTTCGCATAACAACGTAGCCACCGACATTACCCGTTATAAGTTTTGTAGCATAATCGACGGATTGAGCAAGATAAGTTTTAGTTAGGGTTTCGCCCAGTTCTTTTTCTTGATTGGCAATGGTTGTAGATAAACTCGCCTTATTCTCACCGAGCGTCAGTTTTTTGTATTTATCGGTAAGTACGTCATACTCTGTCTTTATACATTTCGATTCGGCAGTAACTCCGAGAGCAGGAAATTCAACTCTAACAGTATCGCAAAGACGCACTTCTTCAAGCAATGCACTTAATGCATATTCTTGTGTTTGTGCAAGCTGTTCGAATGACACATCAAGCGATACTTTCGGGACTCCGATTTCGTTATCTTTCATATAACGTATGGCTTCCGCTCTTAAATCGTCTTCTTTCGGTTTTTCCGTCCATTTGCTAGACAAATCAAGCGTAAGTATTCTGGTATAATTGTATGTTCCTTCAGCAAGAATCACCTTCTCGGGTAATGTACATAATTGCGATTTTCCACCGTTGTTATCGTTAAACCAATACGGATACACTCCGGTGTAAACCGAACTGCAATTTTCTTCTTGTTTAAGATCCGTAAGATTTTTTCCGTAGCGTATAACCACTCCTCTATCGCGTCCGCGATTCAAGTAAAGCTTAACCAAATATCTGTCGAACTCATACTCGCCTTTTCCGTAAACACTCAATATCGAGCCATCGGTGCCACCAAGCAAAGAGCGCATGCCATAAGGTTTTGTTATAGAAAACGCACTCGTAACATTTTTATCTGTCCAAAATTCAAACGGACAATCCACCGAACAAGCAGCCTTCATTTGTGCAAACGCATCTGCACACGATTCGGCTTCAAACGGAGAAACAGGATATCCTGCCATATCATACGAAATATGTTCGGCATTAACGGTCACCCTACCGTTAAAAGGTTTTGTGATTTCGTAAATGCGAAATGGTTGGGGTTCGGAATACGGATTAGCTTTTGCTACGAGGATTCTTCGCATCAAAATATCCGAAAATCTGCGTCCGTTAATCGGATACACCATTTTCAATTCAAAAGACGCATTCCTTTCTTCAGTAACCACACACGATTCAGCATCGGGCAATACTCCAATGCCGTTCGACTCGAATTCTGTTTCTGCAGAATCAAACAGCCTTATTAAATTGTCCACCATTTGGGTTGTACCTCCAAGGAAGTTATTCCGCCAGAAAATAAAATTTCGTTTCGTCCTTTTTTCAATCTCGGAAAATTACCGTTCAGTTTAATTTTAGAATTGCAATTAAGTGTGCCTTTATAAGCATCCATAATTTCGCTGTCGATAACAATGTATTCCTCGATTGCCGTAATAGTAACAGCGTACTCACCGATTCGGAGTACGCCGTCGCCATTACCGTAAACTTTGATTATCGGTCTTGCAGAGAAAAACGTAGGATTATCCAAAAATCCGTTTTTCGAGAATGTAATAACCGCATCACCCGACTTCAAAAATCTTTGCGGTTTGCAGTTAAACTTTATCGTCGCCTGACCTGCTTGATGATAAGCATTTGTTATGTCGTTTGATTCGTCATACGCTGCCATTCGATAATACTCAGGCTCATAGGAATCTTCTAAACGAGCATATCCGGAGCAAGAATGTAACCATTCCGACAAGCTGTTTGCCAATAATGTAAAGTCCTTCTTATCGCCTCTCCCGAAAGAGACAACGTAAGATCTTGTGGTGTTCTTATATGAACCTTTATCAAGTATCAAATCCCCGTCCCTACCCGGAACGTGAACCGTTTCATAATCTCTTTCGGGAATCGTATAAGTCGGAGCTTGCCAGACTTTGATTCCATAATCGGCAGAGGATAAGCCGTTAAAAATTATTATTCCCATACTGCTCCCTTTCTCACGACTTGTTTTTGTAGAATCTCGGAAACTTCCTCGGCAATTTCTTCCGGGTTGTTTCCTGTGATGTTAAATGTGTTTGTAAATGTTTGCGACGGATTTTCTGCCATCTTTTTAATAGACTGCGCTATACCGTCCATCGCCGTAGAATCGTCACTATCGTAAGGCGAATTCATACTCTTTGCTGTTCTTCCGGCTAAATCTACCGACGCCGACATGTTATACCCATTGGCATCATCCATCATTCTCGAAAGAGTATTTGCTCCATTTTGAATTTCGGACAAATCCATAACGGGACGAATCGTCGGCTCGGCGAAATCGCCTTTGTCAACAACGTCGCAAATGTCGGCGATTGCTTTTGTCATAGAATCGATAGCAATGTCCCCGACATCGTCGGTTGCCGCTTCGACCCTGTTCGAGTATGCATGTAAACCATCGGCTAAACCTTCGTCAAGATACATACCGTATTCCGCAAAGACTCGTGACGGAGAATGAATTCCAAACAAATCACAGAACCAATTCTTTATCTTTTTACCGACACTACACACAGCATCTTTTACTTTGTTAACAGCGCTCTTAATACCGTTTACCAACCCATCCATAAGGTTTTTACCGATATCGCAAAGCAAGTCCCAACCACCGGAGAACACCGTTACTATTGCATTTAAAACGGATTTAATTAACCGTTTCATTGCTTCGACTACGGTTCCGGTATTGTTGTCAAGTGCGTCTGCCACTCCGTTGATAAAGCTGATTACCAAATCGAACCCGGCTTGAATTACATCCGGTATCTTTTGAGCAATCCCTTCGATAAAATTAACCACGATGTCTATTGCGGTTTGTACCACCAATCCGATATTATCGGCTATGCCTTGTAAGCAAGCCAATAGAATATTGAAAACTGCTTGAACTATCGACGGTGTGTTTTCAACCAAAGTTGCCAATACACATTGAAGTAGCGTAAAAATGCATTCAACTAATTTCGGAATGCACGCTATCAGAGTTTCGATTAAACCGAGAACGACTTGCGTGACGGCTTCGAATATCGTCGGCGCGCCCATGCCGATTACTTTAATAAATTCTATTATTCCCGTAGCAAGCATTTTGGCAATCGTTCCGATCATACTTGCAACGCCCTCTACAATTACGATAAATGCCGTAACAATCATTGATGCCCCACCGGAGATCGCTGCACAGAACGCAGCAAACGCAGCCGAAAGAGACGCCAACCCTGCGCCGGCAGCAACCAAACCAATACCGGCGGCAAGAACGGCAACGCCGATCAGCGCCAAAGCACCGGAAAGTGCCAAGATAGCAGGCGTTAACGGACCGAGAACAAGCCCCGCAACACCGAGAATAACAAATGCACCGGCAAGCATCAAAAGACTTTTACCGATTTCTGCCCAGCTCATAGAACCGAGTTTTCGTAAAGCAGGCGCCAGCATGTTTAGCGCAATCGCAGCAACCATCAAAGCTGCCGCACCGGATAAAGTCTTTTTCATTAACTTTAAACCAACCGCCAATATAGCCAACGACCCGCCAAGTGAAATTAAACCTTTTGCCACCGAACTCCAGCTCATGTTACCCATTTTGCGGAAAGCCGATGACAATATAAGCAAAGCGGTAGCAACTGCTATCAACCCCAAACCTTTGGATATCATTCCCTTTGGTAAAAAGTTTAACGCTACGGTTACTGCCGCAAGACACCCGGCCATTGATACGAGACCTTTTGCAATTTCTTCCCACGATAACGATGCCATCGAGCGCATTGCCGATGCAAATATCTTCATCGCAGTTGCTATGCCTATAAGTCCCAATCCGGTGGATACCATTTTTGAGGGTTTTACAATTCGCGTAAATGCAGCCAATTCAAGTAGCAAAACGGCTACGGACGTCAATCCTTTACCTATCATCCCCCAATCCATTTGCCCAAAAGATTTACATGCCGACGCAAGTATTTTTATTGCCGACGCCAACAATATCATTCCAAGCGAAGTAGAGAATGCTTTCTTATCAAATTTAGCGAATTTAAGAAAACCGACAACTTCTGCCATTAGTATCCCCACACCGATTAAACCCTTCATCATATCGCCCCAAGACAATTTAGATAAGGTCACACATGCCGATGCGAGAATTTTAATAGCAAAGCCAAACAAAATAAGTTGTGCCGCGCCCTTCATTACGGTTTTTGTACCGGTTCCAAGCGCTTTCGTTGCAGCGACCACAATCGCGACTAACGCTGCCACCCCAAGCAAACCTTTCATCAATGCACCGGGTTCCAACGAAGACAATTTCTTTACAGCGGATGCGAGAATAAGAACCGCAAGAGACATGCCGAACATCAACGCAGTCGCCTTAACCATTTGCGTCTTGCTTTTGCCAAACCCCATAAGCACTTTCATTGCTGTCATCAATTCTATGAAAAGCATGGCAATCGCGGCAACACCGCTCATCAGTTTGCCTTCGTCAATAAACGATAGGACAACCAAAGACGCAACCAATATAGCTATAGCAGAGGCGATTCTAAACAATGTATCCGCTTTCAATTTGTTTTGATAAGCTTCGAAGCACCCCCGAACGCCGTCAAGAATGCCACTTATTCCTTTTAGAATATCTTTTACACCCTTAAACGGTTCGGCGAGACTAGTAACAAATTTGGTTATGCCATAAGCAATTCCACCGACGGAAATCGTCGAAAGGATCTCCATAAGCCCCTTAAAATCTGCTTCCCTAAGCTTCTCAGCCAAATAAGAAAATGCTTGTCCGAGAAGTCCGAATATACATTTTCCGAGCGCAACAATGATGCTCCAAATTTTGCTCATTACTTCTAAGAAACCCGAACCCGACAACGCCTGAAACATTGACTTGAACGCATTTATGAAGAACGACGCAACTTTTAATATTACGCTACCGATTTTAGATAAAATCCAATATATCTTTTCCAAAATCACATGGAATAAATTGAATCCCGGTGTTGTAAATCTTTCTTTTACTGCTCCGATAAATTTCTTAACCGAATCAAATGCTTTTAATATAAGCACCGATACTTTCTGAAACACTTCGGATTCTTTAACTTTTCGTATTAGACTTGCCAATACGGATACTACCTTTACAATAACCCCGACTACCGCCGAAAATACTTTATAGAAGAAATCCGTTTCTTTTATCGCATTATTAAGCTTGTATATAAAATCGCCGAGGCCACCGGCAACATTTGCTATCCCTCCGCCCAAACCGGGCAACAAACTCAACAACGGATCTAAAGCTCTAAACAACGAAGTAATAATAGTTTTACCAATTCCAAGAATGGCGAAAAAGCCACGGAATATACGAGTAATATTATTGAATATTCCCTCGTTGTTTTTAAGTCGTTCCGTAAAATCGCGAATCGATTGAGTTATGTTGACAAGGCGTTCTGCGGTCATAGGCGGAAAAATATCATGGAACGCTTCGCTGACTGCACTGATTACGTTCTTCAATATTTGTAACGTATTCATCAGTGATTCTATCATCAAATCTCTTCCGCCAAGCTCTTTCCATTGCGCAAGAAGTTCGTTTCTGCCTTCGGCACTTGCAGCAAAAATATCATACAGTTCGTTTGCCACATCAGTCCATAGCGTTTTTGCTTCTTCGTAATTACCGAATATAGTTTCAAACGTAGTAGACCAACCCGAACTCACAGCATCCTTTGTCGCATTGATTGCATCCGTAAACGTCTTAGCTTCCTGCGCCGCTTTAAACGCTTTTGCGCCGAGTTCCATCGTTTCGGAACTTACCTTCTTCATTGCGTCGGCAGCAGTTATACCTTCTTCGGAAGCAACTTTATAAACTTCTTCACTATAATTGCCGTACTTGTCCAAAGCGGCAAGCAACACATCGCTTGTAAACCATCCATCCGACAATGTACTTGAAAAGTTTTGCGCCGTAACAAGCGTCCCATTAGCGGTTTCACCTTCTTCCGTAAGAACTCCGAGGGCTTTTGCGGTTTCGATCGCTATTTCTTTGAACTCTTTTGTCGCCATGTTGGCGTTTTCGATGGATTTCCAATCTTGAAGTTTAACCGCACCCATACCAATCGATTGCGAAAGGTTATACATCGCACGGCTTGCGGCTTCGGCATTCTGTCCGGATAATGCGGCCCAGTTTGCTATACCCATCATTGCTGTCACGGAAGTTTCCAACTCAACGCCGTTAGAAGTAAACTTACCGATATTCGAAACCATATCCGTAAAGTTATAACTTGTTTCGTCGGTAAACCAGTTTAATTTTTCTAACTGCTCATTTACTTCGTCAATCGATTTGCCAGTTGCATTTATGATAGTTTGTACGGCGGTGGTTTTTTCCTCATACTTGGCAAAGCCCGAGGTAACTTGGTCTATACTTAACGAAGCAACCAAACGCTTTCCTGCTTCTATTGCCGAGTTCGTTATATTAACCAATGCCGTAATAGCGATGATCTCCATTGCGGAGAATTTATTTCCAACGGTTTCTATACCGGAGGATAATCCGGACATACCGGAAGAACAGTTTTTAGACGAAGCATCGATTTCGTCAAGTCCTCTTGCCGCTCCACCCAAATTTAAGCTTTGCTTTAACCTGTCGAGGCTTGAAATACTGGTTTGAATATTCCGTTCAAATTTTGCATTATCAAACTGCATCTCGACGACTTTTTGATCAACAGTCCTACTCAAACCTGTGTAACCTCCTTCCAAGCATCGTTTGCGATCCGTTCAAATATCGGTTTGATTGCGGGGTTAATGTAATCAACACCCTCGACATAACCGCCATTGTTCGTCGCATGTCCATACTGCAATATAATTGCAATAGGGACTCCATTTTGAATATTTGTATTATTGAAAACTATTGAAACCGTAGTTTTTGTTCTTTTAATTTCATACTCCCAAGAACTTGCGGTTTCTCCGGAGTCTTTCGGAGTTGCAGCAGAAAGAGCGGCTACTCCGGCTCGACCATATTTATCGAGATTGCCCATATGAACAACTTCTTTTGCTCTTTCAAAAAATCGAGACAATTTCGAGAAGTCGCCCTTCTGCTTGAAACTGATCATTTCATTCCTCCGAGTCTTTTTCGTTATTTATCGTTTTCAGTATTATTCGAAGTATCGTCGTTGTTTTTACGGGATAGAAACTGCTTGATAGTTTGTATCACCTTATCGTAACCGAGAGTCGATACCAAAAAACTCAAAAACATAAGAATGACGACTTGCATTACCAAAATCGCCGAAAAAGGTACCGATTTGATTACAACGTAAACAATAGACGAAAGCAACGAAATGACAACCGAAACGATAATCGCAAGCACGTTGCTCGAATATTTCAGCTTGGTGTGGTCAAGTATTTTTTTCAATGCTTCGACCGTCAAGCCGGTAATAATCGAAATAGCCAACAGTGCAACAGACAAAAATTCAATCGTCATGGCTTTACCTCCTATTTACATTATCCTTTTGTGTTATACCGCTGTCTGCGAGCAGCATTTAACGCTGCATTGCGGCTTAAAATTTCCTTACTGCTATGCCGTTTCTTTTTGGGTTGGTTTTCAATATTGCACACTCTTATCAACGTCAATAAACGGTTCAAATGCCATTTCTGAAATTCAACCGGTATATTCAAAGCAATCATCCAACTATAGATAACTTCCGACGTAACGGTGCGCCTTGAATTTTGCTTTGCATCATCATCCGAAAAATGCACCGCAGTCATCGGAGCGTTTATGTATGCGGAAATTTCCGAAATTTGCTTATCGGTGATTGCGGTGTAAACAATCGGATTGACATTTTGAGTTATGGTCATGCATTTAATGTAATCCAACGTTTCTTCGTTTGTCTTATGGACTTTCGACAGAAAAGTCTTATTCCATTTTGCTTCCCATTTGGAAATCGAAACCAAAGAGTGCTCCAATTGTAACTCGCAACCCGGAATGGGAACAAACTCGTTTTTTCTTTCATCCCACATATCGCTTGGAGGAATTACAATTTTTAACATATCCCTTACCCTTTTACTTTAGGAATAATAGCATTTATGAAAGCCGACGCCTTTTCTTCGTTGGTAGCGAGTTCCATAAACAAAATGTTATACGCCGGCGTTGCGGCAAATCCCTCGGAGATTTCTTTCGACTTGCAAAATCTTCTTCCGTCGTCGGATTTTTCACCGTAAGCCGCAAGGATAACCTCTTTAAAAGCTTTAATGATTGCCGCTTGATCTTTGGCATGCACAATTCTCTCGAGTTTCTCTTTGAAACCGCCTTCGGTAGTAAGTTGCATCTCTGCAAGTTCGGACTCATTCAAATTGAAGAAGAAATCTTCGGTACGCTCTTCGTCGTTATAGTCGGTATAGGTTATGGTTTTCTTTAACATAATTGTTTTCTCCTTTCATAGATTAATAAAAATATAAAGAGCCGAAAGCTTTTAACTAACGGCTCTTTGCTTTGATGTGGCTATTACGCCGCAGCCTTGAGAAGCTCGATAACTTCGGAAGGCAACGGAAGTCTCGGTTCTTCCTCTTCGGTTCCGTACAAAATATCTTCGAGAGCTTTGAGCTTCTCCGCAGGTACTTTCGTAGAATCGATCACGAGGGTGGCCGACGGTTTAAAATTGTCGCCGACTTCTACGGGTGTCGTGGTAAACTCCCACGAGAAGGTAATGGCGTCCGGGCTATCGTTGATGGTTTCGTAACCTTTTTCGCTCGGTTGTGCGGTAGCACCGTAAACCAAGTGGAGTTTGTATCCGTAATCGGAACCTTTGGTATCGTTACCCAGTCTGGTTACATAAGAAAGACCGAAAGGCTGATGCGCCTGCTGCGCAACGACAACGCCTGGGGTTGCTTCCACATACCCTTGGCATGCATTGAATTCGTCCGGATACATATAGGCCTCGATGGTGCCTTCGAACTCCTCCGCCGAAGTAAGATTCAAATACTTGATATTATCGGCATAAAGCGCGGTAGCTTCCGCACCCGAGGGACTCTCGGTAACGCCCGTAAGTCCGTTCCACGCGACACCTTTGGGATAAGTTCCGTCTTCTTGAAGATAGAGAACGCCCTTGTTTACGCCTGTTTCATACAAACGTTCGTTAATCTGATCCCATTTAAGTTTAGACATAAATAGTTTCTCCTTTTAAAAATAAATTGTAAAGACATCGTGATGCAGATTATCCGCAACGTAATGTCGATTAAAACTGCACTTTGGTAATTGTGAAACTTTATCGACAATTTCGCTATCGGGATCTCTATCCACGACCGTAAGTTGATAAGCGATGTTACTGAGATAAACTCTGTTATTCGCATGCAAATTTTCTATATTCGCACGAGAATATATAATCGCCGGGTATTTAATATGTACTGACGAAGGGGGTTGAAAATACACATTACGACTCCCTAACACGGTTTCAAGTAGGGTCTGAAGATTTGGTCTTCTATCCATTGTACACACCCCCTATCGACAGCACTAGTCTCGGGTACTGAATGTTGATGTTTGTAACCTTCCATTTAGCACCGTTCAACTCAACGTAACATATGTCGGAATAATGCTCGTTTGCATAAAGGTCGGCTACTATGCTGATTTCGTTTGAAATACGAATATCATCATTCAAACTATCGGAACTTTGATAGCCTTTGGTGTTTTTGATTAAATCGCCGAAGTATTTCTTTTCAACAATCTCATTCACCCACACCCCGGGCTTTGATTCTCTTTGTGTGGGGAATCCTATGTTACCGTAATATTTTGCCATGCCGACCTCCTGCTCTCGATTTTACTCCATTTTGAATTCTTGCCGCGGATTTACTCTTCGGAGCCGGATGCTTCGCCCGTAGCGGATGCTTCGATGACGATGGCGGAATACGGTTTAACGAGCGCGCCCGAACAACGAGTTTCGATAAGATACTTTTGCTGATTGTAATCGATGTCGAAATCGTCAAACATATTTACCGCACCACCTTTATCGGCACCGACGTTATAATCGGCGAGATTTACGATAATTCCGAGCAACTCTCTTTCTTTGCCGCCGACCGTTCTCGTCTTGCTTTCCATAACGGGAACCGTAATGATTTCTTTCACGCGAAGCTTTGTTGCGAGTTTCTCGACCGATTCGTAAATGTCTCTTCCCGTGCTATCCGTCAAAAGCAAGCAATCGGTAAGCATATCTTCGGTCGTGTAAAGCGACGGATTGCCGGAACCCTTATAGTTCTTACGAGCTTTGATACATGCTTTGATGAACTCCTTGGCACGAGTATCCGCATCCGTTGCTACAACCAACGCCGCAATGGTGTACAATTCGTCGTCGGTCCAAATAGGACGAATCTTACTTTGGTCGATTTTGTCGTTGGACGATGCCAAACGGCCGTCGCCGATAAGGAATGCCCGCGCCAGTTCCTCGTCGAGTTTGCCGCGCATTTCGGACTTAATCCACGCAATGACATCGAAATCGGTGATATCGACAACGTCGTCGCGATCGATGGTTTGTTTCTTATACACGGTCGTCGGGTCGGTCGTACGCTTAAGCAACGAGAATACCTCGTCGATTTTCTTTTTGCCTTTCGTGTAACCTTTTGCTCTTGCTTCGTCTGCCGTAATATTCGCGAGAGTGGATTTGATGCGCGAGAAAGGCGTACGATGTACCGAAGCCATAACCTTTCCTACCCACGCTTGGTCTCTGTCGATCATTACGGGGGTCGTCGTTACGTTTTTATTGTCGGGGAACAGATACTCGATTTTCTCTATTCCGTGTTGCAGCGCCGATTCCTTCAAACTGCCGTATCTCTTCCAATCGTTGATGATTTCCATCTGCTCGGCATGACTAAGTACATCGCCGCCGGGAATAGTTTCGTCGTTTTCGAACACGTTGTGTTTCATGTTGTTTTCGTCTCCTTGATTTTTATCGTTTTCTTCGTCGGCTTCGTTTTCTTCCAATGCCTGCCCGACGAGCGCATACATTACATTTTTTTGTTCTTCGGTCATCGAATCGACAACCTCTTGAACGGTCTTACCTTCCTTCTTATTTTCCATTTCGGATTCTTCTCCTTTTTCTTTATTAGGTTCGGTACTGGGCGGCGTCGGTTTTGTTTCTTTTTCTTCGGACTTTTCATCGGAATGATACAATTCGATTTCTTCTCCCGTAAAGATAACAGCCGAATCTTCGGATTTTTCTCCGTGATTAATCACGTCGTCTATAAATGCACCCGGATTCGCTCCTGCCAAAACAAGACTTACTTCACGAATGATTCCATGAAGAACCGCCGCGCCGTGTTGTTTAAGTTTATTGGCGAATATAGACAACGCAGTCACGTCCCCATGTTCTACCAACAGTTTTGCTTTCTTTCCAGCGGGTGTGTCGTTAAACACACAGTAAGCATAAACTCCGTCGTTTCGATTTTCCAAAACGGCATGTCCCAATACGTTGTCGGGATCGTTATGTTGATGATTCCAAACAAGCGGAACCGTTTGTCCGTCTTGTTCTTTGAAAGCATCCTTCATAATCATCCGGCCATCGGAACATTTGAGATTTGCTTTTGTTGCCCAACCGCTGAAATCATAATTCTTTTCCATTTTGAATTATTCCTCCGTCGGATTGATTGTTGTGTTTGTAGGCGGTGCCTGATCTGTGGAGCCGCTCGGCGCGCTAAGGTTTTTATTCCTTAATTCATCGGCGTGCGGATCTTTCGAAGGCATAAGCCCAATTATTTGTCTGATTTCGTTAGACGTCATAATCTCGTTCCTTGTAAACTTATCTGCCATTTCGGAAATTTGACTTACCGGAACAAGCTTGAAAGGATCTATAAAGAACGAAATCGATTTACGTTGCGAGCGAGCGGTTTTTGTTAAAAACTTTCGTTTCATTTCGTCCGTGATTGCCGAGACTATCGGCTCGATTGAACGATTCTGATAATTTAACATTGTTTTTTCATCGGCGGAACCATCTAATACTCCCTGCGTAATTCCTAACTGGCTATATAGCATACTCGTTAAGTAAGTTATTTGGGACATTAGATTATTTTCTACCGAACGATTCAACTGTGTTATGTGCTCAGTTGCATCCGTATAAGCTATACCGTATTTCGAACCGGCTAATTGCGATTCGATTTGTTGTCTCCGTTCCTCGGCTTGTTTCTTCCTAAGTTCGGATTTAATAGTATAAGGTAACTGGATAATCAAATCCAATTTACCGGAACCGCTTTGTTCATCAATGGCATCCAAAATATTAAGTTTTCGTATCAAACGTTGCATGGTTGAGTTCGGCTCGTTTATAACCGCGTATAACGGATTCTCAACGATGCCGATTGCCTTCTTTGGAAGAACAATGTCTTCCTTTACAGCACGTCTTTCGTTATAAACTCTTACTTTTACATGATTCGGATACCATTCCAAAATTTGTCCGGTTCTTAAACTCAAAACATCGAATGAACTATTATCGATCGGATTACAGGTCGTATCTACCGGAACAATGGCTACACATCCTTCATCAAACATTGACATTACAACGTCTTGAATAAATGCTCGCCCTGTTTGATCGATATTGGCTTCCAACGTCAAGCATTTGTTTAGACCGGAATCGACGGTTTCAACAAATCTGTCGTTTTCATCAAGCTGAACGTGTTTTATACTAATTGCCGACACGTCAAGAGCAATACGATTGTAAACGGATGTAACAATAGATTTTTCGTTACCTCTCGTGAAGCGAGGTCTATCGGGTCTATAAGAATAATTCATTCCTATATTCTCATAAACCGCCCTAGGTGGATCCCTATTAAAAAAAGCGTTCCAAGCATTTTTCAGCCTAGAACCGAAAGTTTCTTTATCGTTATCTTTCATTAAGCACCTCTTTTACGTTTCTACTTTGTCTATCACGGTCTTTTTATACGCCACTTTTCCGGAACCATAAATACCGTTTTTAAGTTGTTGCATGTTGTATCCCTGATCTGCAAGGGCCATAAACACACCGACCTCACCGCGCTTTGCAACAAACGAAACCGTTTTTCCCGATGGCGATTTTAATCCGGATACCTTTTCATTCATCAACGATGCCATTTTCTGATTATATGACATAATCGTAGACGAACTCAATTTCCCGGATTTTGTTCTGGCATTGGGGTCTCTGAGCAACTGTTGTTGATAACTTTTTAATTCTTTTGCAGATTTCGTTCGTGCGCGAGAAGTTATCTTTTCGGTATTCTTTTTAGCCCAACGCATATCCTTTTTGTCAAGGGCATGTTGACGACGAAGTCCTGCCTTTGTTAAAGACCCGTCTTCATTCTGATAACGTCTGACACCCCAGCGTTGTCCCAAAATTCCGTGATGGTAAATTACGTTATTTGCCATTTTGAATTTTCTCCTATTCGAATGCTTCTTTATTTTCTTTGTATGCTATGTAACCGTCCATCATAGCGGCAACGGCGTCGATTTTTTGTTCATACCGTTTTTTAAGCAGTTTCCGATTTCCATTTGTATCCTCCATAGTAATACAGTTCCCCATAGCAAATGTCATTAAGTCCTCGTCGAACAAAAGCATTCTCTCTTCGGAGAGTTTCTTCAATTCACCCAAAGGCACAGATTCGGTTTTTGCACCTTGGATAACTTTGACAATTCCAAAAGGTCCGTTTTCTTGTTCCCAACGCTCTACAAACTTGCTTGCATTGTAAGGGTCGTAGCCAAATGAACGAACGTCGTAGCCACAACGGATAATGTGCTCGTCCAGATCTTCATAAACCTGCATCATATCCAAGACCGTCCCTTCAAGAACGATAAGACTGCCTTCATCGATAAACGATTCGTACTTTTGTCTCATCGCAAGTGGCAATCTAGACAGTGTTAACGACGTTATGTAGTTTCGAGTTTTAATTCCGAAACACCCATTGACTATTGGAAACAAAAATGTAAAAGCGCAGAAATCGTCGCCTTGCGACAAATCCGCACCGAGAGAACACGGCATATTCCAAAAATCTCTTTTCCTATGCGGTAAAGTTTCCTCATAAGTAAAGTAATAGGTATAACCTTCCATTGGGATTCCAAAACGTTTTGCTAAGATGTCGTTTCTTGCCGCGGGAGCTTTCTCAGCTCTTTCTACATCTAATTGATACGTTTCATACGAAACGGTTTTGCCGATGTTCGGATTCGCTTTCGGCCACATATCGGGATTGCTAACTTCATCGATTGAGTCCAGTTTATACCACCAAATAGAAACATGCGGATTGACGTACTCGCCTTTCAAAATATCCGACAACTCCATCTTTATGGTATCCCCCGCTCCGTTACGAACCGTTCCTTCTGAACTTATCGCCACGATTAACCAATCATCGAGTTTTGACGCACCCTGTTCTATTGCACCGATAACATCTTCTCGAATATCGCCGGAAAGCCATTCGTCAACTGTTGAAATTTTAGGGCGCAGTCCTTGTAACTTATTGACGTTCATCGGTCTGATTTCAATCAACGAACCAGTTAAAAAGTTTTCTATTCCCTTCTTGGTCGATGCGAGTTTTAATCGATCGGCTTTTGAACCTGTCGTGTTTTGTAAAGACCCTTCCGTTAAAAAATGAAACAGCGGTCCTCTTGCTCTAGTAATGGAGGTCCTTATAGGAGAAAGAACTTCTTCAGCTTGTTTCATGGTAGGCGCAGTTGTTATTTGATGCGTAGTTGACGTGTCGACATTCAAGAAGTAATTTTGCAAACATGACGCATACATTGATTTCGCAGCGCCACGAGCAACAATTAAATACTGTTTGTTAACCAAACGTTTCTTAATCTTCTTATTAACATAATGCCCGCCATGTCCATCAGGGTTCGGCATATACACGCTACGCTCGACAAAATAGTACCAACCGAAAATTTGTTCACCCCATAGCTTAAAACTATCAAGTAAATTTAAGTCCGCGCCATCGGTAAGTGTCAATTCGCTTTCGCAAAATGAAATCCATCCATCTACGGCTTTGTCGTCATAATAAATTCCCGGATTAGCAATGAGATCGTCGATTCTGTTCATCTCCATCGAAATCTCTCTATTTACCGGTATCTCACCCTTAATTACGGCATCTCGAAACATACCGTAATATTTCGGAACGGCTGTATTCGATAATGCCATTTTGAATTTTCTCCTATTACCAGTTTTTATCCAAATAACCCAACATCGCTTTCTTCACAAAAGCATGTCCGGCTACCGCAAGACCGGCTACCGCCGCAGAACCGACCACGGCACCGGCTATACCCTTTGCCGCATTTCTCTTACCGTTTGATTTTATTGACTCCGAAGTTGTATTATCGATGCCGAATCCTTTGGAACGCAAATACTTTTTAGCTGCACTTATGTTTGCTTCCATAGAAGATTGCTTGTATTTCTCCTTCGCATAACTACGAGGATTGTTTCCCGAAGAAGATGCTTCTTTATCTTGACGATACTGTGCTTTTGCATATCTTGCTACGCCGGCTTTTGTCAAGGTTCCGTCGGCATTCTGATATCGTCTGACACCCCAGCGTTGTCCTTTTACTCCATGATGCATGATTACATTATTACTCATTAATTCACCTCTTTCTTATTTTCATGCTTTTTATTTTGTAGGTAACTTTTTAAGTTCCCTTATAGCAACCGCAATGCCTACCGCCGAGCTGGCTATGCCGAGAGCACCGCCTACAGACTCGAGAATACTACTGAGGCTTGCACGTCCACGTGAAACTTGATTTGCAGTTAAATCGGAATACTGTCTTTCAAGATTCATCCGATTTACTCGTGCCCTTAAATCGTTATCGGACATGTTTTTCAAATCCTTACGGACTTTTGCATTGGCTTTCCGTCCTCCGGAATTTTCGTTAAGTTGTTTTGCTCCTCTTGCAATCTGCGCAGACGAATCGAGTATTCTCTTTGAAGTATTTAAATTCGACGTAACGGCTTTATTTCTTCGTTTGCCTAACGAAGTCAATGAACCGTCTTCATTCTGATAACGTCGTACACCCCACTTCATACCCGGTGTGCCGTAATGTGCGATGAAATGATTATCCATCGTAATTTATCCTCCTGCTTATTAATTTTAAACTGAAACAGTCAAGCGAAACTCCTGTTCACTTATTTGATCTTTTATTGCTTGAACCAGCACAGAACTTTGTGGCGGATCAAAGAGCAGTCGTACTTTCAAATACATATACGATACAACCATTTGCTGCTTCTTATTATCGTCTATATAATCCGACCACGTTTCTGATTTGGAACCAATCGAATAACCTTCTTTGGGACCGATTCCAAGCTGTGTCAAAACCGAAAATGTACTGTTTATATGTAACAGTATGTCTGTATCAAATGACGTGTCATCCTCTCCGATCCCAAGCAATTTTTTAATTGATGTTAAAATACTATCGTTCATATAGCCTCCGTTTTAATGACGCCATGGACAGGTATCATTTTTTGTTCGTTCTACAACTTGAATATCTATATTGTCTAACGAACCGTAATGTATAGCCATATGCGTTTCGTGTCTGCAAGAAATTACATTGTCTGGATTGAATATCTCGGGACTTCGATTTAACACCTGCTCTTTTGTTAACGGATTAATGTGATGTATGATTATTTTAGGATCAAATATCGGTCGATCCGCTATTCCCAAATCGCAACCGTTATCTCTCATAATAATTTGTCTTCGAAACCGTTTCCATTCGTCCGAACGATATAGAGTCTGATTCAAATATCTGTCGTAACCGAAAGTCTCCACACCGACGCCGCCACATAATTTCAAATACTCAAACCTGTCGGCGAAGGTATTTAATAAAACCAATTCAGAATATGATTTAATCATCGTCGCCTCCGTGTCCGCTGTATTTTTTCATTGCTTCGAGCGCCGACTTGTAAATTTCTTCGCTTCGTCTAGCCGACTCTAAATTATCTGTCTTTGCTTTGATTAATTTTTTCTGTTCGGCTAAAATATCCTTTTCCAATCTTTCTTTAGTTGACCCCAATTTTAAATAGTGGGTAATAACTTGAGAAGATGCTGTTCCTTCACGAAGTTGTCGTTCTGCCAAATCGGTAGCTAATGCTATGAGCTGATTCTCTCGAGCTTCCGGTGTAGTTGCTCGACGAATAGGCTTGGACGAATCGGAAGAACCATTTGTATTCGACTTTTTCATCCACTTAATGCTCCTTTCCATTAACTTTATAAAACTATCAATGGAGATTGGTAATACTTTCTTAAGAACCTATAAATACGCAGCCTATATTTGAAAGGAGAAAAGAATGGAAAAAGTTAAACCTTTTTAGACCGGACTTATAGGCTCTTAAGAAAGCACTACCGCACCCCAAAGACAGCACCTAAAAAATCCCGCCGGAGAAAAAATAAAGACCGGCGCGATGTGGGGAGGGGGTGTTCCATTTGACATCCCCCCCATACCCTTTGTCGATAGTTATAGTGTTACTTTTTTGTAGATGTTTCTGAAATCGAGTTTAATGATTTCATCGATTGCTCTTTCGATTTCTTGATTGTTTTCTTCATCAGAAAGAGAATTAGAAGTTTTCGCAACTCTTGCAAGAAGCGAACTTGTGTTGTAGCCCCGAGTGGTATCAAAGAAGAACCATTCGTTGAATTGAGTAAAAGGGTTATAGGGATTGTCAACAGTTGTGATTCTGGCTTGTCTACTCATCCTACTCTTGTCCTCCTTTTATGTATTGTACTATTGTCGACGGCGAAACGCCGAGAGCTTTTGCCATTTGATCATTAGTATAACCGGAAGCATTCATTGCTTTGATCTTGGCAATCTTTGCGGCACTTAATGTTGTTGTCTGACGAGGAAGCGCTCTTTGTTTAAACTTGTCTTGATCAGTGTACAAAAGAATTTGAGAAAGCTTATTGTCAGAGACAGCTCCGGCCTGTATAGCCTCCCACTCCCTATCACTAATCTCGATGTTGCTACGGTGTGCACCCACCTCATGTCTTGCTCTCGTCAGCTCTTGTTGACTAAGTTTTTTCTTTTCTTTCTTAGACATTCCGGGATTCGACTGCACTTTAGCAGCTATTCTCGAATTTGCTAGGCATTGTGCTTGACGTTCACGGGGGGCATTCATTAAAGCGACATTCAACTGTGCATTAAGATGTGCAACCTCTTCTCGATACGTTTTTGCAGCGGAAGCCGAATACTCTATACGTCCTGTATTAAGACTTTCCTTTCTAGCTTCGTTTGCCAAGGACTTCATTTTATTAGCATACTCAGCATAGGCTCTTTCTTGTGGAGTATTCGTCACGGACACCAGTGTATAGGCATCGTCTGTTTCTGACATACGAGTTGCCTTGGATGTTGCATATGTCGTTATAATTCTTGCGGTTGCAGGGACTTCAACATATTTACCCGATTTGGGGTCTTTATAGAAATTCGAACCGTCTTTTACAACAACATTAATGCCGTTACCGACACCCGGAACATCCGCTTTGAGATAAGTCCTTCCCGTTTCAGTGTAAAGTTTTTTTCCTGTTTGCGGGTCAATATATTGTTTCTTCTTTTTTCCCGTTTCAGGATCAACTATAAGTGCGCCTTCTTTTCTCTCACTTATATTTACTTCGGATTTTGCTCTCGAAATTAACGTCGAAGCACCACCGCCGCCTTGATACTTATTTTTTAATTCCTCAATGCCGTTTTCTTTTTCGCTCAGTTTGTAATTAAGCTTATGCTTTTCAGCATCTATTACAACCATACTGTGTTTAACGGCACGAGCGAGTTCTTCACTCGATGCACCTTGCAACGTCATATCGGTAATAAGATTCGAAATTTTTCCCATTTCCAAATCGGTTCTGGTCATAATCTTCATACCGGGTTGATATGGATAGGCATCAGACGGATCAAATCCCTCAAGTCCGCGCAAAGGCGGTGTCGTAGATATATTGATTTTGTTATTTTTTCCGTTACCGGTAGTCGGTATCAACATGACTGTATCACCGTCAAAATCCGCTCCGGACAAACGTGCAGCGACAGCACTATTGATTCCGACAGCATCAATACTATTCGGACCTATCATTTTGCCTGCTTCTTTTTGTTTATTGTTTACAGTCAAAACAGGAATTTCGAATGTTCCGGCATGCGGATATCTTACCAAAGCGACTTTTGTCCCATCCTCATAATTCGGCGCATAAATCTCTGTGTCCTTCATAGAAGGAACCGGCAATATAACATGCCATCTTTGACTCGGTAATGCAGCAGCTTGCAACGTCTCCGCCGCAGTATCGCAATCGTCGGCAAAGCTACTCAACAATACACGTTTAATCGTAGGATTCGTCAGCGACATTATTTCATCGAATTCTGCCTGCTTATCTGCTTTTGTTAAAGACAACTGGCGATTTATCAGCGACAAATTTTGTTTTGCCAAGAACTGTGACGGCAATGTGTCGCTCCAATCTTCCCAATCGCCTTCTTCCGAACGTTTGTTTATCAAAGAAAGCTGCTCTTGTCCATTGCTGTCAATGTAGTAACTTTGTCCGCCGACTTCCTTGATCAAAGAACCAAACGGATTATCCGGATCGCTTTTAATTTTTTTCAATACGGTATTGTCTTTATCGGATCCGCACACCGGAGTCCCTTTAACTTTGTTGGTATTAAAAACAACGTCAACGCCATCAGGCAAGTCGTCGGAATATACAGCCATACCTTTCAAGTAGTGCGTATCATCTACCAATATACGAACTTGTGCATAATGGCTATTACCCAATGACAAATCGTCTACTCCGCGCCGAATCTCGATTAAACCGTCTTTTTCCGCGCCGCCTTCTTCTTTATACCGAACTGCCAATCTAGACGAATCCATACTTCTCGGATAAACAAACGATGGTTTAAAAGTTTGTCCGTTGTCATATGAAATATATCTGTCTCTGATTTGATGAATGTTCCCGTAATTATAAATGTCCTTGTGTTCTGCATCAGGAGGACATAATACTTTAATTGTAGTTTGCTTGCCCGGATTATTCACTTGAGGAACTCTACCCTCATACACTTTATACCCTTGCGTTTCGAGAATATAAAGCGCATTATCGAGACGCCCTTTTGAAATACCGATGTTCCTTTCTACACCTTTGCCAACGTCTACCATTCCAAGCGCATCTACTTTATCTTTTAAGAATACTGCTGTTTGTTGAGCGGCATTCATTCTGGCTTCCGTTTCGGAATTTAGAAGAGAACGAACGGTAGATTCGTTAATTCCCATTCTTCGACCTATCTCGGAGTAATTACATCCATCGGCTTGTAAGCTTTTAGCAGTCGCAACGGCATTTACTCTACGCTCATATGTTGCTATAGATTTTTGAATTCTCAAACGAGTTGTAGACGGTTCGCCGTTATCGTTGACAATACCCAATGCTTTTGCAATTTCGGGTTCGGTAAAACCCTCTTTTTTCAAAGTATCAATACGACTGAGCAAATCGCCACTGTGTTGATAAGGATCATCTCCGGAACCCCATGGATATCTGCCGGAGTGGTATTTTGTTCCGTAATGTTTCAAATCGTTTTCTTCGTCATCCATGTCGCAAACGGAAGGAAATTCAGCAGATTCATACTGTGATGCAAACGAATTGATTTCGTCTAAAATATCCATGGTTAGTTATTCTCCTCATATTTTATTTTCGAAATAATTTTGTCCGACGTTATAATTTTATCTATGATTGGAACAATATCCGAAACTTCCGGATTGTCTATCAAAATTTCATCGTTCTGATAAATTCGTAATTCCATTTCGATATCGGAAGGTTTTACGTGGTATTCCAAACAAAAAAGAGCAGCATATATTCTTAACTGCTCAATATGGGTTTTTGTAACCCCTGTTTTTAAATCATGTATTCGCAAAAAATTATCTCGAAATGCTATTGCGTCCGCTGTGCCGAAACAATTATCCGAATAATATAACACTTGCTCGGGCGTCATTTTGTAACCGATTGCATCATTGACATACATATTGAGTGTCTGTTTTGTTCTCGGTAACTTTTGCCTAAGCTCTATACATCTTCGCGCAAATTCATGTAGTTCCGTACCTCGTTGTGTTGCCATAAAATTGTTATATGCTTCAACGATTTTTTGTTCGGAATAATTTATCCAATGATATTTGCTTGCTCCAAGGAACGCATGTTGTCCCTCAAGTTCTAAGTGCCTGTTGAAGTTCATTTAATATTTTCTCCTTATTTTCGGGGAATATAAATGCCGCATAGGACATCTTTCCTAGCAACTCAACATAATAATCTTGATTGGGACGATGAGAAGAACTTCGTGTTTTTTTACCCTCTAAGGCGGCCCATTTTGTACCGTTTAAAATTAGTAAATCGGGCAAGCCTTGTGTTACCGTTGCATCCGGATGAATAACAACGCAAAAGGGAAAAAGGTCTTTGATTTCTTTTATCAGCTTTGTCTTAAATTTACTTTCCAGCAAAATTAAACCTCCTTAAAATGATAGAGAGTATGTTTAATTAAATAGATAATTACTCTCTCCATAATAGTAAATGTTTTTTTCGCGAGAAAATAAAAGAGAAGAAAAGCCCATACTCGTTAAAGTACAGGCCTCTCCGCTCTATAGAACATTAAGACTTATTTAGTCATCAAAGATTTTGCAACTCGTTTTGCAATTCGGCCAAGGACCGCCACAAGCTCTACAGCAATCGGGCATTTCCTCTTCGTCATTGTACGGACGCTCATAAATATCGTCATATTCGTCGGAATCTTCTTCCTCGAATACCGATTCTTGTATGACTTCCTCGTTTTCGACAAAACCACACGAAAAGCATTTGAACGTATTTGTTTCAAAATTAAATTTCAGTGTGGACCCGCAATGCGGACAAGGCGGCGGATCGTAGCCAAGCAAAACACTAGTTGCTTCCAAATTGTCTTCATAACCCAAATCATCATTTGTTGAGTTTTGATTGTTTTTGTTAATATGATTTTTAGAATATCCCATTCTTTTTTTTATCTCCTTAAAAAATATTTTAATTATGCGCAATTATTGTAACACAAAAATAAACTATAATCAAGAGATAATTAATGGGCGGCGGGCGTGCCAACTGATAGTGGTTAAGCTCGCTGTTTTTTAATGTTCATTGTCCAATTTCCTATACAGCCATTTCAAAATCTTTTGTTACCAAAGCATACTTTACAAGGGTAACAGTATTATCTTTGACAACGTGTCCGTCATCGCTTTCTGAAAATATCCAATCGCAAAGTTGGTGACACACCATATTGGAAACATTGATGTTGTATAAACGATCCGCCATCGCTTTTTCATAGGCGGATGCGGAAATAACGAAAAAGTCAATAACATTACTGACTATACTTTTCAAATCCTGCTTAGGATCGATAGTGTATGATATAATCCACGGTTGCAATAACCCAAGACAAGAACCGTGCGGTTTTGCCATAAGCTTTACTTCCTTACCGAAAATATAATTCGAAGTACATCTGCACGGATGCCGTACCCTATCTCGAATTTCCGCAAGACAACTCCGAACTGCTAATTCCATATTCGTATTATCCATTCTTTTCTCCTTCGTGGACAAAAGCCCACTTTATTTTTTAAGTTATTTTATTTATTTAAATTTTTTATCACAATTAATTAAGAATAAAAATGGGCATTTGACCAAATTTTATGAAATCGGTGTTTTTCAAGCTAAAATAAGCCTTAAAACCTATAATAAACCCTATTTTTTATTTAAATTCAGAGTTTTGTCTGCCCACTTTTACTCTGTGAAAATGACCAAAAGCCCACTTTTTATGGACTATCCCGCCCCTTTTAGCTCATTACATACACATGAGAATCGCATAAAAGCAGTGACAACGTCCGTAACAGTTTTAGACAGACTCTTGAAAGTATTTGTTAATCTGGGGATTTGCTCGACCAAGGTTTTATAGATCAGTTCATATCCACCACGACTATATAAATTTGACTGCACCATTACGGACGATACACGTTTTTGTTTAGCTTTTGAAAAAATATGTAAGTATCTAAACAGTTTCTTTTTATATAATCTTTCTCGTTTTGATAATCGCATTTGTCTATCCTCCGAATATCAAACCAAAAGTCGAAATCAAACTAATGATTGTGGCACTCATGGTTAAAGCCGCCGCAAATCTGAAACGTAAAGCATAACGTTCGTTGTCTGTTTTTATGCCGATAGCGAAAGCTATTACGTTAATGACAAACAATATAAAGAACATTACCGTTACTATGTAAAACGTTTTTATCATTTAAACCTCCTTTTTAACAATGCCAAAAGTTGAATTTAAAACTTTTTTCTTTACCGCTTGCATCTTTGTATCTAGCAGTAAACAACCATATGTGGGTTAATTCAGGGTCATCAACAACAGCATATATCATCCTCATTGCCTCTTCCCTTCCAAAACGTTCCGTTAGATAACTTGTTAATGCTGGATAAGAATTTATTTCGACTGCATCTTCATCCCCGTTAATATAAAGGAATGCCCTTAAATCAGACGAACAAGCATATAATGCTATTTTTTTAGCCATATCCAATCTGTTAAATAATTCTGATACCATTGTTTTCATAAATTATCTCCATTCTTTTTTTTTAATAAAGGGTTTAAT
>CAJUGP010000005.1:43933-76493 GCA_910586365.1 uncultured Christensenella sp.
GTGACTGGAGTTCAGACGTGTGCTCTTCCGATCTAATCCATTTTTTAAGTTCTCGGATTAACTTTTTTACTTGTTTTCGATTAAGTCTTACACCTTCCCCAACTTCATCACCGCTTTGCATTTTGCGACAACCTTCGTTACGCGCTGTAGGCAATCCGTTTGGAATTGTAGGAATATCTCCATAACACCGTTTGTACCAATCCAATTTTTCGTCATCTATCAAAACCTTACAGTTTACTCGGAGATACGTTTCACCGACAGTATTAGACGTATATCCTTCTATATATCCGTATCTTTCGGGGTTTTCTCCGTTAGGACACGCATACGTCTCATTTACAATTTTAAATGGCATAGTCATTCTCCTTTTGATTGATTAAAATTATACTTGCCAGCAAAGCCGCCCGAATTGAAATCTTTTTTCGCAGCCAAACTTCTCGATATTGCCAAATCTATACTACTTTTTGATTTAAGGTGATAGTAATATAAATCGGTATAAGGCGTATTTAACCTATCGATTCGTCCCGCCGCCTGTGTCGTGATTTTGTACGAATAGTTTTGTGAGTAAAATATAATTGTGTCTGTTGTTATACAGTTCCATCCTTCAGCGCCGGCTGTGTATTGAACCAAATATGCCCAATAATGTCCGGACGGCACCGGTTGATGAACGTGCCCGTTCCACTCAGCTACAGTCAACCCGCTATCCGCACAAAGTTTTCTTAAAATCTCCAGTTCATAATCGAAGTTGTAAAATATAATTGCTTTGTTATGACGTTCCAAAATCCCCATCAGTTTGATCTGTCTTGAAGTGTCCGTATTTACGAGTTTTCGCAAACAAAAACAGAATTCGCTTGCATTCTCGATCGGCTTTCCTTTTTCAAGGTTCCATCGTTTTCTTATAAGTTCTTTGTAGCCGAGAATATCATAGTCACATACAACATCTTCATGGTGCGGAACGGTGTTCCTCTCAAACTCCATGTCGACCAATATGGAATTTCTCAGCCGTATTAATTTACCCGTATTGATATATCTTTCTACTTTCGGAAATTTTGAAAGCCGACTGTAAACAGCATGTTCCCGTTCGAACTCTGTCTTGTTTTTATAAAAACCGTTAGCTATAAATACTGGAATATAATCATGCCACGTGTCTCCCGGCGTTGCGGATAAAAGAATCCATTCGTTTTTCTTTGCTATTGACAAAAAGGCTTTTACCCAACTACCGTATCCGACAACGCGCTGCTCGTCGAATATAAAGAAGGAATCTTTAACGTCCGAATACTTTTGTATGTTATTCCATGAATCGACAACGACCTTATTAGAATATAAATTGTTTTCTTTTTTGGTAGAGAGCAAGAATGGAACCATTTCGCCTTCCCATTCTAACGTATCGCGTTTTCTTGCCGTCGTAATAATATAAAGGTCTTTGGGTGGATCGCCCATTGGAACACAGTTTTCAGTTCCTATAACGCCATCTTGCTGAATATAATAATACGCTAAAGCCGTTCTCGATTTACCGCTGCCGACTCCGCCGCGCAATATACAGCCGTTTTTCATCTTTTTTATAGCTTCCATTTGGTAGTCATATAAAGGCAGTACCGCCGGCATTATTCTTCACTCCTTTTTAATTTGTTTAATAAATTACGTACTTGCCATAGTTCATTAAAATACATCGGAGTAAACCAATAATTTTCGTACGTATCATTTTCATCAATCGGATTTGCCAAGCTGTCGCCAACCTTCACAAAACCGGCCACACCGAGTAATGTAATCTGAATATAACACATTAACGCTGCGGTCTGATCTATATCTTGTCCAACGACAAACACATGATTTTGGTAGTTCATGCCCGCTTTACTTAATTGTTCTTTGGCTTCGTTAATTCCGGATATCAAAAGTGCTCCGGCTCCGCATGCACAGTCGTTGATTGAAATATAATTTTTCTTTTTAGCCTCTTCAACGACATTACCCAAGCTAAGCTTCGCCATAAACAAACTTACGTCATATGGTGTAAAATATTGCCCCGCGCTTTTATTACCAAGATCGAGATTCATATATACAGACCCTAAGAAATCCTGATTTGTGTTTTCTTCCAACGCATTTACCACCTTAGCTAACAGCTTAGGAAAAAGCTTTTGCTCATTTTTGTTGTACTTTTTTATGATTCGAAGATATTCCTCTTCTCTTTTTGCATAATTCTTTTTATCGAATACGTTTGCAAACGAACATGCGGACATATAAATAAAGTCGTTCCACACATCCCATTTATTATGACTATACGACAAGATATGAAAAGTTCGCATGAATTCGTTTTTAAGATTATTTTCCATTCTTTTTATCTCCTTTACGATTTGCACTTTTAATAGCGTCGCAAATACCCTTATTACAGGTTTCTTGTTGGCAATTCAAACAAATATCACATTTTTCGTTACCGCTATGCATTTTGAAAGATATTCCACAGCCCCAAAAATTAGTGGTGCCGTAAATTGTTCTATGTTTGAATCTATTTGGTTTAAGCTTCATATTGCGATACCTCGAATTTAACTATTTCATTTAACACACTCCTTAAAAATATAAGTAAAAGAGCCAACATGTTTTTTCAACACATCGGCTCCTTACCTATTGAGAAAATTTTAACCGTTGAGATTAGCGTATTTATCGGCAAACGCACCTTCAACGATAGTTACGTACATTTCTTTAAGATACGCTTTGACACCGAACTTTCCGTTTGCTTCCCAATTATACGGTCTTACGACCAAATCGACATTGGCGATCTCCGCAAAATCAAGAGTGCCGATCGAATCCGTATCCAACTGCGTTTTGGCGTTCTTTGTTACCAAGAATACTTTGGGCGGAACGTTATCGAAACTCACTTGCACGGGAAGATAGCTTGTAACCTCGTCTTCCGGTTCTCTCGGCTTAAGAGTTCTTATGTTCCAACCGATTGCTGTAAGTTCGTCGGCTAATTTCGGATCTTCTATCACCACACAGAAATTCCGACTGCCTTTTCTGTTGAATTTCGTCTCTATTCCGGAAAAATTCCGAAATATAATTCTTGCGTTCTCGATTACAATACAATCCTTAACGTTCGTCATTTCTTATTTATCTCCTTTAAATTAAAAATTGTTGAAATATCATAGCCTAAGCTACAATCGCAATGAAATTCATCATTGCTAAAATGTTCGCACCCCTTGCAGGTTTCCTTTCCGCAAGGAAGATACCAAGGCGGGAATGCTTCTTCTTTAGGCAATTCGACTATGTCGTCCGATACAAACCATTCAAAATCGCCAAATGCAGAAATAGACTCAACAGCCTCGTTCAACAATTTCTCATAATGTTCCATATCGATATCGTTTTGCTTATCGAGTTGCCTAACCATTTCGGATTCCATCCAACGATACCCCGTGGTTCCCGTCGCAGCAAAATATTTATCATTGTTACAACGATATAATATGCCGCCGCCCTTCCCTTTTTTTATCGGCACGAAATTTCCGATACGACCTATAAAGTGGTAGTCGTGACCGGTTTCTATTTTGTGAACCAAATCTTCCGAAATATCTTCGAACTCTTTTTCCGAAATTTTGTTTTTTTTTAATTGCTCTCTTGCTTTTTTAAGTTCCTCCTCATATGTAGAAACATCCGGCAAAGATTCGTTCATGTCCAGATATAAATTACCCGCTTTCACTTCGAAAGTTTTGCACATATCCCCAAACTCGATTTTTTCTTTGCTGAATAATTTCTTAAACAAATAAGGAACGGCAAATTGCGCTCCCGTTGCAGTCCATTCTCCTCCGTGTTTTTTATTGTCGGAAGGAATATAATTATACAGTTCCTGACAAGGTTTGGGATTTTTGTATCGGGCAATATAAACCGCATCATTTACAAGACACATTTTTTCGTATGTAGCCTCATGTTCAAACGTGTATCCATATCGTTTTCCGAAATCCATAACAAACCGTATAATTTCAGGTCCAGCATTCGGTATTTTTATAGAATCCGTTTTAATATGCGCAACCGTGTAGCCTCTTTCCATAACCTCATGTTTCAAATCGATCATAAACAAAGCTCCACGTTTTGCAACAATGTTATCGATGTTTCGCGGATCCTTAAAAGCATTTTCAAAACCAGCCGATGTTAACCCATATACCGAATTAATTGCGGTTTTGAGTGCGTCGGCCAATTCTTTTGACGTCAATTCGCCCTTTATTACTTTTTGGACATAAGGGGTAAGCTTTCCGTCTAACATTTGATTTACTTCATCCCATGCTTCGTGCTTTATGCTTACCCTACCTTCAACAATCTCGCGAAAAGCTTTCGTAAATCTCGGACCAAACAAACACTCGGCTATAACACTGTGCGGATGCATAGACGCAACGTCCAACAGTGCAACGTTCGAATACATTCCCGGTTCGGCGTAAACATACCCGCCTTCTCCAACCTCTTCGCCGCGATACGTTGAAATGCCCGAGTTAAACGCATACCCTTCAAAGTACGGCAACAAACTCTTTGCTTTACCATGCGGCGACGACATTACATCCGGACATGTTTCCCTTAAGAAGCTCAACGTTTCCTCGTCTAAAGATTTTATAGGTTGCGATAAGTCCCTATAATTGAACTCGCTTTGCGGTTTTCTCTCACCGCCGAATATAATTTTTGTTGTCAACGTATTTGTGGTGTCATTAACCGTCATGCCTGCCAAATCCGCCAAAATCTGTCGCGCAGTCCAATCCGCGGATAAATAATCAAACGCCGCTTCTGTTGCTATAACGTCATTGTCGCAATATTCCGCAACTCGAACCCACATGTCCTCAGGTACCGGTTGATTCCACGGTAACCCAAGCTCTTGGTGGTGAATGCCCATTTCGATTTCAAGCTTTTTCAAACTCTTTTTGTTTCCCGCCGAAGCAAAGTCATAAATATCCGTATATGAAATGTTATATGCTTCTCCAAAGAAACAATCTTTGCCGCCCGTTTTACCTTTGTCGATTATTCTTTGCGACAGATTATATAATTGTTCGCAAGAATATCCCATTAACCGTCCGTATAACATGTGGTTATCGTACCGCCGGCAGTTGAACCCAATAAGCTTAAATCTTATGAGTTCTTCAATCTCGGACGGCGACGGATTTATCATGCGAACAACGGGATTATCCTTACCACGAAGTTTCCAGTTAACCAAAAATAAATTAGGAAAAACTTCTACGTCATAAAATATAATCCTGTCATCCAAGCTTGGTTTGCTTTCGGAACATTCGTCCGATTTAAACTTCATTTTGCTCACGAGTTTTATACAATATTCCGATTGATGTGTGCTGTTTGCGGCAAATGCCAAGACTGCATTCCGCATATCGGAAACATCGTATTTAATATTTTGCGCATACGCATCTTCCAAAATTTTATAAATGAAGTCGATACTGGGCTTGGTCGCACCGTGTATTTCCTTATTCAAATTTCGTTTGATGGAAGTCCGTATGCCTTTTTCGTTTTTAATCGCATCAAAATTTACCATCTTATCTTCTCCTTTCAGTGGCAAACCCGAACTAATTGTAGCTATCGGCAAATTATTGCACTTCGATAGTTTTCTACGAAGAGAACTTTTACCTGTGAATATCTTTATTTCTATATTGTCGTCATAAACTCGGCTTAACCGCGACACGTCCCCGCTATAAATATAATGCAGATGTATGCCCTGCCCGCCTTTGCTTACTTCGGCATATGTTTGAGGCCATTTTTCGGCAGCCGCCTTGTTTGCCTCGAAATTTTTGTTGCCATTTGCATCGACAATATCAAAATCTATCACAATGTGGCTCAACGGAACCTTTACATAATGCAATTTTGACGTATCGATATCACGCAATGTTGTCGTTACACTATCCCATTTTGCAATCGGCGTTTCACTACTCGAAGCATACTGCGCGGGAAAATCGGAACAAATATCATCAAAAACGGAATGAGCTGTCGATAAATCAAGCCAAGATGTCGTGTTCTTTTTTTTTACACTCCGTTTGTGTTCTTGAAATTTTTCTTTTTTGAATCCGATATAATAACTGCGAACCCGTGTTCCATCTTCCGTATTGCACCGCTCTTTATATTCTTCAAAATAGTTTTTCAACTCCTCCTTGAATAATCTTTGCGGTAGCGGATATCCGACCTTTGCTTCTTCGCAATAGCTCTTATACATTTCCCACGCCGCTTTTAATGTTGTGCCGTCTTCCTTTGCAAATATAAAGTACGAATCCAATACGTAGTTGTAAAAATCATTGGACGCGCCCATCATTGCAATCGGAACATAATCGTCAAACATTCCGGGATCGCTTAAATATAAATCACGGCAATGCGTTGCTATTCCGCCCAGTTCAAACTTAATCTTACCGATTGTTGTTTTGTACTCGCTTGAATCGAGCTTGTTACCTGTCGGAGACACATCGATAAGCCGACGCATCAAACCGGATTTTGCATCGGTTATTCTCACCGGTTTGTTGGTTCCCATAAAAAGAAAACACTTAAACCGATTAGCGTACGTAGACTTAAATTTTTCATTTACCGTCATTAACTCATGAGATACCAGACTATTTAATCGCGTATTGTCTTCGATTCTGGACAAGTCCCCATCGTGTTGAATTGCGACTAACGGGTTATGCTTAAACGCCTCCAATGCAAATGAGTTGCTTGTAGATCCTAATGCCTTTGCATCGAATACCGAATAATATCCATCAAATAGTTGTTGTATAATATTAAGAACAGTCGATTTACCGGTTCCTGCCGCACCATACAAAACCATGAATTTTTGTATCTTTTTGGAATCTCCGGATACGATGGAACCTATCGCCCACTCTATTTTTTTTCGTTCTTCATCAGAATATAATGTCGACATCAATTTGTCGTATGCAGTCGTATCGCAATCTTCAAGCGGATAAGACAATTTCTTACTGGCATAATCCTTTTTCGTTGTTTCGTAATTGGAAAATATAATTTTTTCATCCAACATATGAAACGAATCGCGCATTTGTTTTTGACAATATTTATGCCAAGCGTCAATTACACCCGTTTCAGAGTCCCACATATGTAAAACTTTAACTTGCGACTCAAATTTTCCTTTATTTTGTTCATAATAAATATCCAGCTCTCGGTCGATAAGATTTATTGCGTCTTCTTCATCAGTAGACCAAAGACCTTTATCTTCTATCCAAATTGCATAGAAATCCCCGCCTCGAATCATTAAGTCTTCACTTTTCTTAATGACAAATTTAGGATAGATCTCTATTACACCGCGTTTCGAGCTGCGTGTAGAAATCAATAAAAAATCCAGCATTTGATTCTTATTCTAAATATCCATCGTCTACTTAGAACTTGCTTACCTCCTTAAAAGATTTTTATTAGGCATCGACCGCTTATAACTCGCCAATTCCAACTTCGAAATATCAATAATGTCAGATCCGTCAAACTCGTGCCGCATTCATATGTAAAACTGTTTACCATAATTATTTCCTTATTACCTCACATCCTAAGATACTCGTCGAGAAACCAGCACATTTGGCACCAAATCTCTACGTTTCTTAAATCAATGTTCGGCTTGTTTTTTACGACAAAAAGACCGCCTTCGCCGTTAGGCTCGTAATCGCGATTCAGAAATCTATGAATAACAATATCTACGTATTCTCTATCGTAAGCATAGTCGTTCATAGATTCCAAACCGAGATTTTCGAGCATAATCCAAAACCAATCATCCGGACCGTAATCGTCATCGGGATTGTTCATAATGGTTTCTTCACAGCGAATCGAAAGAGCAATCATCATTTCGAATACACTGCATGGACGAACATCCAAAATCGAGGCAATCATCGGTTGCTCGTACTTGTGTTCCGCCCCGAAACGATATCTTAAATCAATACCGTCGCCATCTCGGTTGCCGTCCATGCCGATTGTGTAATCGAAATTTATACTATCCAAATGTACAAACAGTTTCTGATATGAATACCCTCTTGTGTGTTTCTTATTATCCACGAGTCTGCATAGCCAATCAAAATATTGATTACGCAAATAGTATTCAGTCATCTAAAATATAACTCCTTTTTATTCGTCGTTGTCGTTACCGTCCGAATGATATTGCGCGTACGTACTCTTTTCTTTTATTACCTCGTAATCGATTTCGCGCTCATCGTCTCGAATATACATTATACCTCGCTCATCGAAACGTTTCGTATTCGAACCGATTGTTTTCTTCACCGGTAATTTCACATCGCTACCTTCTTCCGTAAGCGCTCCGTCGGCATAATATATCAGACTTTTGCATTTGTAATCTGTGGCTCCGTAATCGTCAGCCGAAATAACATAAGGCTTTTTAACTTCGGGAACGGCTTCGGTCTGCGTCTCGTCGGGCGCATAATATGCCGAATAATTCGTATATTCGCTTTCGTTTTTTGGCGTATCGTTTTTTTTACCCGGTTTCGACTTTTTCTCGACTTTATCGGTATCTTCGTTATCGATAGCCTTAACTATAACATCGATATCGGGCTTGTTTTTTGCCGAGTACGCTTTTGTTTGATTATCAAACTCTTTGTACATGTTTTTGATCGATTCTATTTCGGCTTCGATACGGCTTGCGAATTTGCGTTTTGCCAACTCGTATGCCACAACGCCGCCCATAGCTGCACCCGCCACAAAACTCACGACTGTTTTAATAAAATTTTTCATAAATTTTTCTCCTCTTTTATTGTCATAATCGTTAATGCCAACCCGCCGAACAGTAAAGATAAACTAAGAAGAATTCCACCGACAATATGACGTTTTCTCTTTGTATCGAGAATATCATCGATGGAAATCAACACATTATTAATTACATCTTCTACCATTAGGCTTTACCTCCGCTGAACACAGCCAATCCGCCGAAAAAGCATATACCGGACAACGCCGCTAACGCATAAGAAATAAAACGCATAATACAAACCTCCTTATAATGTTTTATTTTGTAAGAGTTACTCGATCCATAATATACCCGTCCACATTAAAATCGAGAATTATGGTGTCTTCCAAATCATCTCCGTCTTCGAACAATTTTCTTTTGGTATCAAATATCCCAAAACTTACATAATTGTCGCCTTCCGGATTATCTTTATCGTATATCCATCCGACGACTTGTCCTGCTTTTGAACGGGGGATTCCAAGTTCGTCATAAACTTCGTTAAGGAACAAATATCCATTGGCTCGTAGCATATCGTTGGCAAAATTCTCTTGTCCTTTGAGGAACATTCGATTATAATTCATGTCTCTTGTCCAGCCCATACAACTGGAATCGAAATATCGAGCATATTCGCTGCAACCTTCCGGACCGAGATTTGCAACTTTTACTTCTTTTTTTGTTTTAACCTGTTTACCGGTTTCGGGATCCGTAGTCTTTTCGGTTATTTTTTCCGTTTTAATCCCGTACTTAAGTTCACGATCCACATCCTCGCCGAAACGCTCGACAACGTTGGCTCTGTAATTTTTAAACCCTTTGTCGACTGCCGTGTATGCCGCAGCCAATGCCACGTTTCTTTTACGCAAAATATTGTTCGATGTAATTACACTGGTCAACGACAACGTGCCGAGTATTACCGAGGGCGCATAAAGCTTAACAAGTTTTATCCCCGTACGCAAATATACGGAAGTCAATGCCTTCTTTTTTTCGTTTTCGGTAAAATCCGATTCCGCCGCATCGGCGCGATTATGAATATCTTGAATTTCTTTTTTGCTACCGGCAATGACGCTTTTTACTTTTGTCGTAGATATACAAGCCATAACCGTGCTTGCTACGACACCGACAACGCCTACCGAAATTAAAATCTCGGGGCTACGCTTTTTTACGGCAAATTTTAAATGGCTCACAAAAGTTTTAACTTTATCGCCAAGATTTGTTTTCATATTATATGTCTCTCCTTGTTGATTAATTGATGGGCATCGGTCTAGGCAAATATATCTGCCAGCCGTCTCTGGAAGGTCGAACCTGTGCGCCGGCAAGACTCTTCCAACCAAAATTGTTATCGGTATATTGCCCTGTTACACCGACGGTATCATAAAAGTCTGCGACGCTGGCTACTCCGTACGCCGAAATAGTTTCGTCAAGCACGTCTAATACACGTTCCGCCTCTGCTCTTGACGGTACTACAATATCGTTATAGCTGTAATCCGAACGCCGCGAAGAATATCTTTCGTCTCTGCTACTATCGTAGTATTTGGTATAAGATACTCTTGAACCCGACGATTTACTCGAATGCCTTGCCTCGCCGTATAAGATAATATCGATTCCGTTTGTAATAATATCGGATACGGCCTTTTTGAACGAAGGAATAAGCACGTCGTTAAAAATATACGATTTAACGCTTGCGCTATCATCCGATATCAATGCTTCACGCATTTTCGAAAGAAATCCTTTCTTTTTTACTTTTACTTCACTTTGTACAACTCGATCGACTTTTTTCTCTGGAGGTCTAGGAACAGATGTCATAACCTCCTTAGATTTATTCGAATTCGAGCCGTAGCTTAATTTTTGAATTTCATCCATGTTTTCTCCTTTTAGCTCTCTTTGATTACTTGATCAGGCAGAGTTATCTTTGCCGAACTTGTGTAGTTATTTTGCATCTTGAATTGAAAAGACAGGTTGCTCTTCGCTTTCTTTTCGGATACTGCGTATGTCGTTCCTTCCCAGCATCTACAAATGCAGTTTTCAAAGCAAAACACAGGTCCTCTATATCTGTAAAAATTCTTTTCCATACGTTTTCTCCAAATAAAAAGAAAAGAGAAAGCGCTATGTTATTAACGCTTTCCCTCGTCTTCAACTCGTTTGATTACTCCACAAACTTTCTTAATCCTCAAGTTCGCCGAGATCCTCGAACATGTCATCCGTAGGAACCGTGGAAGCCGGAACCTTTTCCTTTTTCATAGTTTTTTTCGCCTTAACTTTGGCTACAAGCTTTTTGCCGGTCTTGCATACAAAATATACAAGTCCCGCCGCCAAGCCTATAATGCCTACCGTCTTAACGACTTTACCTACTTTGGAATTTCTTCCCGCGTCCACAATGTTCTCCACTGTTTCCCTGTTCATGACTTCGTTTTCCATGATTTTTAATCTCCTTTTATGAAAATAATTTTATTGAGTTTCCTCATTAAGATACTTGTTTTTTTCGCGATACTATTTCGTGAAATCGTATTTCGGCAACGTCTCGTAATCTACTACTAAGCACGGAGTATCATCCGCTGCCAACTGCGAACTGAACGATAACTTTATTGGCCCGCTACTATTAATACTCCAACCGAGTTCATCCCCGATTTTTGTGCTTGTAAGCCCGATTTCGTAATAGAATTCGTTAAGCGTAATATATAATTCATTATATAAACGCCTATTGATTTCATTTTCCGCACGTCGAAGCGTTTCTACATCGGACTTAAAATATCTGGAACTTATTGTATCGAAACAAAGTGTGTTACCTTTTTCGGTTATTATAACTTCTTTCGATACGACAGGATTCCTGTCTATGCGTTCTTTGGCGACAGCGTCCTTGACTTTTTGTTCCTCTTTTTCGCCTATCGTTTCTATTACTTTTTCTTGATAAAGCTTCAGAGCCGATTCCGAAAGAGAATATGCCGTTGCTAACGCCGCATTACGTTTGTAATTAACGGTACTTGCGCCGATAAGACACCCGATAGAAATTGCACCCGTTACTACGCTTGGAATATAACATTTCCAAGTCGTCTTAATTACTTCGGATTTTTTAAGTTTTTCTTTCTTTTCTTCTTTTTTCTTTTTATCAAGCAATATCAACGCTTTAGGTGTGGCACGTACTGCGGTAACGGTCGACGTTATCATCCCGCATATTCCTAATCCGGTTAAAATTTCCGGACTGTGCTTTTTCATAGAACTATGTAGTTGCTTGAAAAAATTCGATAAACCACTGTTCATCGTTAAAATCTCCTTTCTAATTTTTATTTATCGCCCACACGGGGCGCTATTCACATTAATAGGAAAGCCGGACGAACCCCAATAGTGCCGTCCGCGTAGCAGAAGCTCGCATCGCCACAGCTGTTCACGCAAGCAAAGGAGTCCGAAGAAACGACTTGCTTTGTGGCATTTCTCAGCCAATACCACTCGTACTCGTTCTTATAATCCGCGATTCGATTTTTCCTCACGGACATAAGATAAAATTGCTCATCGTCATCTGGTTCCAAATAATCGTTGTAGAACTCATCGTGTCCGAAAATTTGACCGTATGTAGGAATCGAAATATCCATAACTCGCGATTTTATTTCATGCGGAAATTTTGGCAAAAGTTCTTCCTTAAGCCATCTACACAAATCGGACATATCGAATCCGCCATCGTTGCCGCCGTTCTTATTCATAGGACGCCTGTCCACACATTCGTCGAACAAAAGCCATGTCCCACCGTTATCGTGAGCTTGTGCCGTTGCGGTAAATATCCCCAGCTCACCCAAGTCAATCTTTAATTGGTCGCCTATGTTGGGAATATCATTCGCCGCAAAGTTGGTTTCCACTCTTCTCTGAATTTTCATAATTTGTTTTCTCCTTTCAAATTAGTTTTTAAATAATTTTTGATGTCTTCTGCCGTATCGATAGCAATTTTGAATCCTTTGAATTCTTTCACATGTTGATAATAATAAAGTTCCAAAATATAATCATCGATTACGTCAAAAATGCCGTTCATAAACATATAATCCGGATAACCGAAACATATTTCAGTAATTCGTTCGATTATTTCCTGCGCAGCCCATCGAGAATATGAACGACGAATAAATCCAGATTGTTTATGCCAAAACCAGTTTCTGAATCGCATATACCAATTCAGACTTATTTTTTTAGCCATGTATTCTCGAATCAAGCTAATAGCTAAATCGTACATATATTCCACTGTTGTCCTCCATTCTTTTTTTATTGAAAATATAAAGAAAAAGAGTCCATGGTTAGGACTCCTTATCTTTTACTTTTCGATCTTTGCAACAGCTTCCGCAACTTTTTCGGCTATTGTCTTGTCGAGCTTTTTGTTGTTGACATAATCCGTCATAAGCGTTACCGCGATGCCGGCTACAGTCGTAACAATGCTCAAAAGTTTAATAACTTTACTTGTCATGGTACTATCACCTCCTCATTAATGTAAATGTATTTTTTGCGAATTGCCGTCTATGAAAAATACCTTATGGGTATATTGTATTGATTCGCATATGCTATTTCTCGCTCCATACCTTCCGAAATATTATATCGCTTGCCAACCCATAACTCATCGCAACCTTCCAAAAGAGCAAGACAGGTTTTTAATCCCATTTCTCGTTCATCCGGACAGTTGTCATTCAACAACATTGGCAAATATAAATGCGGAACAATCGGTGCGGTGTTCTTGCTTAAAGCAATTCCGGATAGTTCTTTCGCATAGCCAATGTAAGCACGACGAACTTCCGTGGTCGGAGCAGAATATCTGGAACAAATATAAACTTTCATCATATTTGAACTGCGTTTCAATTCGGGTTTTCCATCGATTCCTTTCAATCGCAAGACTTCTCGGCTAAGATACCATATGGCCTTTTCCAAATCTTCGATTTCTTTTTGAGGATCTTTTTTACCTGCCCTTGAAATATACTTTATTGCATTACCGCGATGAAAATTTAATTTTTTATCCTCGATAAAATCGATCACTTCTATTTTTCCGTCCGTATAATGTGAAGGATGATTGATAATGTCATTATTCATCTGAAAACTCCTTTTATTCAGTAACTTCTGTGTAGTTTGGTATGGGATCCCAATCGAACTGAAGAATATAAAATTCTTTCCCATCACAGTTGATTGCACGTTGAGTGTGAATATCAATCCACGGCGCAGTAAATCCGTCTATCCACATTTGGTCGGCATTGAATCCCAAATAATCGCCGTACTCAACTCTATCGATTCCTAAAAAATCATAAAATTCGTTTAGCGACGCCCATTGCCTAAGTTGAAAATTACGATTGTAATGGTAGACCGCAGCCATAACATCCAGCATCGTTGATTCAAAATATCTTTTTGAAAATGCTTCATAAAAAAGCACTTTGTTTTCCGAAATTTTACCTTCGGGCAATTTTTTCGACGCGATTTCACTTACGACTGCCAAATCAGCCTCATCGCCAGACAGCTCTTTGACTTTGTTACGATATTCTCTATACGAACTACTTAGCAACATATACGCGCTTGTTAAAGCGTTTTGTTGTTTCGTATTAAGAATATTAATACCTAGAATACACATAATCGTCGATAATCCGAATCCAGCAGCCGGGATATAATGAGGCAATATGATTCTCAATTTATCTTTTTTGCTTAGATCTTTATCGGCTTTCTTTCTTGCTTGCAGTTTTTTAAATGCCTCGTACGTTCCCCAACCGCTAAAAACACTCGTTAAAACAACTCCTACGGAGGCTGTTGCAGACAATATTTTAGAACCGTTTTTATTAAAAAATGTTCTAATACAATTAGTTTTCATTACTATTCTCCTTTCATGAAAATATAAGAGAAGCCGTATTACATAGTTGTCTTACACTACATATCGTGCAATAAGATTTCAGCTTTCGCCAAAACCGCTAATATGACACTCTTCTCCATAACATCGGTTGTAATTTTTGCGAGTAAAGAAAAAGAGTCCATGATTAGGACCCTACTTCTTCAGTTTTCTTTCTGATTTTTACAACAATTTCACCATTCTCCACATACATTTCGAGCTTAAATGAATCAGGATCTTTAACCACGTCTTTTACAACAGATGGTTTCTTTTCCTTTTTCTTCAACTTAATATCCGAAACGTGAAACATAGATATAATACGGTTAATAAGATTCATATAAAACACCTCTTTAAAATTTTTAGTTTTCTCATTAAGGGGGCTGTTTTTTTCGCTAAATATCTCGATGATCAAATGTTGTTTCCCAGCGCTCACGCTTTAATGGTTTCATTTTAAGTGCCCACATTATCTGACGTAACGTAATAGTCGGATATAAACCATCGTCTGATTTAACTCCCGAGTATTTATCGAAATATGCCTTAAAATTTTCGTGCAAATATAACAAATCGACAAGCCAATCATCTATGTCGGTCCACCATGTAGCCTTTGTTCGTTTATCATACCGTTGTTGAATAACAGCCAACCCACGATTATTGATGATATAAAGAGTACAATAGCTGTAAACCGGATGGTTGCACTTGTATTTCTCACCGTATCGAGAACTATAAATGTTTGGTTTCGAAAGATGATAACGCATAAATAATTTGTTGTAATACTCCGTTTCAAAATATAAAAGGAATTAAGACAGTGCGTTTGCTTTAACACTGTCTTATTCTTGGAATTTTTACTTTTTAGTCGGTCTGAAATGACCAAACAGCCCTCTGAATGTCGTTGATGTAAACGTTCCGGTTTCCTCGAATTTCAAACCACGCTTCATCCAATACGCATAGAAAGTCAACGGTAATATAAGTTCGGCTATCGCTAACCCCATTTTAACATATCGATCGATCTTCCGCTCTTTGAGTTCCTTCTCTGTACTTTCGACTTCTTTTTCTTTCATATCGCGTTCAAGCATATACTGGCTATCCTTCAACTCTAATTCTTTCTGTTTGAGTTCCAGTTCTGCATTCTGACGAGTCAACGAATTTTTGATTTCCGATTTCTTGATTCTGATCTCCTGATCCGCTTTAGATTCTTCGATGGCTAAACGGTATAGTTTTGCCAAATCCTCTACTGCCGAAGCATGTTCTTTACTTCCTGTATCGATGGTTTTTAACTTTTCGAAACTTGACGTAATCTCCTCCTTCAACATTCCTGTAATGTTTTTGTCCATATAGGAACCTCCTTTAAATATAAATTTATTCCATAAAGGCATTTGTTATTTTTGCGAATCGGTGTTTTTTATTATGTCTGTTCTATCGTTATACTTCAATCTCCGTACTCTCAAAAATACAAACCTTTTCCCCGTATGAAGCAAAATATCCGGTTTGCTTACTTGTAAATACATATATGGTCTGTCGTTTTCAGACTCCTTAATAATTTCTAATTGCCCAACTACCTCGTTGCGATTCCTTCGTATATTAAAAAATATAAATCCGATTATAAAACCTACAACAAGAGCAACACAAATTAATACAATAGCAATGCTTATACTCATACGTCTATACCCCTTTAGCCGCTCGTTTGGAAATTCGTGTTATGGATAACAATCTTTGACCATTCCCATTAAATCTCGTTTCCGCCGTATGTTTGGTACAGTATAACGTTTGTGTAAGAACACGTTCGTTGAATTCACTAATATAAGCAATCAAATAATAATGTTTCATTCTTTTCTCCTATAATTTTTCACTTTAATAGAATACCATAATTTTCAGTCACCCGCGTACGGAAAATATAAAAGATTAAGAGTCCATGGTTAGGACTCTTGCTCTTTTTCTTTTCTGCGGTCATCTGCACGTTTCTTAATGCAGAGATTTACCGTTGCGAATCCCGCGGCTGCCATACTACCCAACGTAATCGCATACAATGCATCCCAAAACAAACTAAAATAACGCATAATGATCACCTCCTCATTAATGTGCATGTTCTATTTGCGAATGCAAAAATATAAAGAAAAAGAGTCCATGGTTAGGACCCTTAATCTCGGAACTAGTCTTTTTTGAATTTGCTTCTTATGTTCGCAAATTTCGACTTGATCTTAGCTTTGGTTGCCGGATTTGCTATGACTTCAGCACCCTTATATGCCAATATGGTACCGATGGTCGTAGCAGCACCTGCTACCAGATAAACTCCGATCGTCCTCAATACGTCCATAATGAAACCTCCTAAAATATAATTTATTCCATAATAAGCTTTGCTTTTTTCGCGAACGCTAGTTCCTAATTCCGTTTAGAATCCAAAAGAACCGTCTGTATAAGTCATAATATTTATCTTTACAGCATGGAATTCCCGTCTGTATCAATAACTTTTCATACGACAACCCTTTTGTTACCGCTTGCAAAATATACTTTCCAAAGAAGGAATCGGTTTCATCGGCCGCTTTTTCAATCATGGTAAGCCTTTCAAAATAGTATGAACGTGCGTCCGCACATCTTTCCACTGGATTGCTAATATTGCTGCTTTTTACGTGCGCACCCTCGTAGTTCATTCTGACTAAACTATCAAGACCGTCGTATGCCTGCTTCCAAATATCATACTGCATACAAAAGTGTTTCAGCTCATAATATCTATGACGATCTATCCAATACTTATTCTTACACGACAATTCAGGTCGAATTAATGTACTCATTTTCGTTCCCCCTTCCAAACATATCCGGTTTCCTGATACAGCAATTTCGGAGAAATATAAAAGTTAATACGTCCGTATTTCGAGTTAATATCGTTAACGTTGGTTATTAACTTGCCTTTTCTCGTCGCTTTTCCTATCGGTAACCAACCCGCTATAATTCCGGCACGCACCCATGATGCATCTTTCCCATAAATACGTGCAACCACTACGATTGGCACCGAACCACTTGCAAATACGATTTCGTCCATTATCTTTGCCTCCTGCTTCTCTATTCTAGATTAGAATGACGGCTTTGTAAAATCAAAGTAAGTGAGAAATTGGGGCATGAAAAAAGCCGCATAACGGAAAAAATATCCATTACACGGCTTAAAAATCTTTTAATCTAGATTAGAATCTATCAACTTGCTTTTTGTGATTCGATATATTCGTCAATATCATTTACGATATAATTGTTGCCCGTTACATGTAATGCACCATAGTATTTTACAATATACTCGCAAACGGCAAACTGATTAAATAAAGACATTACATCTTCGCCGGATAAATCTTTTTGTAAACGATATTCCTCAATACAATGAATAAGAAACGGTAATTCTTTACTCATAACAAACCCTCCTCCGGAAATATAACTTCCCCGGTTTCTTTTTCCACTTTCCAAATATTAAATATGGTTAGCGGACTAAAATGCCACATTTTTGTTTCCTCATCAGATAAATATTTATATGTTTGGGAACGATAAAACATATTCGTCGCATCCAATTCGTTAACTCCGCATTCTTTAACGATCATATCGACAACTTGCGGAACGATTGTAATGCGTAAGATTGTACTGAACTTTACATCGATCATAATGTCAGCTCCTTCGCATTAACAAATTTTAAAAAGCTCATTGCAAATTCGTTGGTAAACACATATTGGTTAAACAATTGCTTTACTTTAAGAGATTCCAATGCTTGCTCTTTTGTAATAACACCAGCCAAATACGTTTGAACCGTTCTAAAAACATCATCGTTCGCAACCGGACCAATTACCAAATCATGTTTTTCGCCTATATAAGTGCCTGTTCTATTTTGAGAAACGAAGTCTAACCATTCACTACTAACGCTATCGAACTGCTTTATTTTAAGTTTTTCAAAAATAGAGGAATTATCAATCTCGTACAAATTTACTATAGCAGAACCCTTTCGTGTCGCAGCAACTTTTAATGCGAATTGCTCGGCTTGAAGCTGATTAGCCGTTGTATAAAATCCAAATCCGAAATCTAAATATCTATTTTGCTGTATTAAACGTGGCTCTTTTACTATTACCGTACTACCATGGTATAAGATCATAGCCAAAACCTCCAAGAATGTTTCAACTATATTATACTCAAATATGAAACGTTTGTCAACCCCGTCTAATCTAGCTTTAACTTAAAAGCGAAATATCAATGGTTCTAATCCATCGTGCCATGGTCAATTCGCTTGGGTAATCTTCAAACCCAATCGTATTATATGTAATAAGTCCTTCTACTACACCTATAATAATTTCTTTTTCATAGTGTTTGTATGGAAATATAAATTCCGGTATCTCTCTATGAAAACTATTACACTCGCAACATCTCATTCGGCGAATTAATACAAAGTCGGTTTTTCCATATTTCGTCCGTACAATTCTTCTAACACTATCATAATAACGTAATGCCCCTTCGCAGATTGGGCAAATCATCACATCCTCTCGTATCATATTGCCTCCTTTTTTTAAAAAATATGAGTGTAGGAGTTGACAATTCCTACATTATTATATATAATAATTTGAAAGAAGTCAAGAAAGGAGGTATAAATGTTAATAGTCTGCGAAGAATGTGGACTTCAGGTAAGCGACAAAGCTATTGCTTGTCCCCATTGCGGTTTTCCAATCAAACCAGAAATTTTGTCCAAGAAAACCAAATATAAAGCAAATCGACGAAAGCGCCTGCCAAATGGTTTTGGTCAAATTAGTGAAATTAAAAACAGAAACTTACGCAAGCCGTTTCGAGCTATGATTTGTGTTGGAAAAACAGAGACCGGACATCCAATATCAAAACCACTTAAACCAATTTCTTATTTTTCAACGTATAATGAAGCGTATGCAGCCTTGGTCGAATATAATAAAAACCCATATGATTTGAACAAGGAAATGACAGTTCAAGAGCTTTATGATCAATGGTCAGTTGACTATCTTGCTAGTTTGAAATCAGCATCATCCAAATGCGCTACAAAACGAGCATGGAAATATTGTCGAGCTGTTTATGACATGCGAGTAATCGACATCCGAATTCGGCATATTAAAGGATGCATGGAAAAAGGAACCATCTCTGATGATTTGCCCGAAACTCCGGATCCACGAACTCAAAACAATATCAAAACGATTTTCAATCTTATGTTTGACTATGCGTTGGAATATGAACTTGTCGATCGAAACTATTCTCGCTCATTCACCCTTTCCGAAGAACTGGTAAAAGAAATCCAATCGACCAAAGAAGGACATATACCATTTACTTCCGATGAAATGACAACTCTTTGGAATAATGTCGAAAATATAATTGGTGTCGATATGATTCTCATACAATGCTATTCCGGATGGAGACCACAGGAACTGTATAAACTTAAGGTTTCTGATGTAAATGTCGAAGATATGTCATTTGTTGGTGGAATGAAAACAGAAGCCGGTACGAATAGAAAAGTACCGATTCATTCTAAAACACAAGAACTTGTAAGAAAGCGGTACAATCAGGCCATTGCTATGAAAAGCGATTTTCTATTCACCGACAACGGCAAGCCATTTAGATACGACATGTATCACGCCCTATTTAAACAAATTAAGACCGACTTGAACTTAGACGAGCATCACCGTCCTCATGATGGCAGAACTCATTTCGTAACGACAGCCAAAAAATATCATGTGGACGAATATGCGATCAAGTATATCGTAGGTCACAAAATTAATGATTTGACCGAAAAAACCTATACAAAAAGAAAATTTGAATGGCTCAGATCCGAAATAGAAAAAATAAAAGAGTAAGAAAAAATAGCGACCAAAGACGTATAGGAATAATGCATGAACAACACACATTTAATCCCTTTTTAACGCCCTCAGTCGCTATTAAATACCCTTTAAATTGTCAATTTTACGCCTAAATCGGCTTTTCTTTGTTCTATTATATCGTTGCCGTCGTCGTCCTTCAAATACGCGTCCTTCACTCCGTTCGCGTCGCGCACGGTCAAGTCGTAGCGCATGAGCTCGGCGAGCGTCTTGCTCTCCACGTTGCCAGTGCCCGTAGTGGACGCCGTCAAATCGTCGTCGTGCAAAATAACGATATGCCCGTCGCGCGTGAGCTTGCCGTCGAGCTCCAAATGCGTCGCGCCGTTTTCCACAGCGAGCCGCACCGCGCCGAGCGAGTTTTCGTAGGTCAGATTGGAGCAGCCGCGGTGCGCCACGTTCATTGCCGTGCGCGTGACGCTGCCCGTCTCGTACGTCGCCAAAGCGTCGTACACGTCGCGGAAATACGGACTGACAATGCCGTACGCGCCGCTGTTCACGCTGTCGCAAATATCCGCGTAGAGCGCCGACTCGGGCACTACCCACACCGTCTCGAACCGCGCCTGAATATACGTTACGGCTTCGACGGTCGCAAGCCGCTGCGGCAGCACCGCCACCGTAGCAAGATTGGCATGCACCTCCGCCACGAGCGCGGACAGCGCGCGCGGCTCGTCGTACGCTATCATGCCGCGCATTGCGGGGCACGCCGTGCGCACACGCTTGACCAGCGCGGGGTCGGACGACAGCACCGATATATCCAAAATATTGCGCGTCGTACTCATGTACTCGACAAACGCGTCCGCCGCCGCCACGCTTTCCACGCGCACGACGGGCACTATTCGCCCGCGCATAGCCAAGTAAACGTCGTCGAACGCGCCCAGGATTTCACCGTTCGCGCCGACGACGTTGCCGTCCGCGTCGTACCGCAAAATCGCGTTGGACGGGCGCGCGTCCGCCGTAAGCGCCGCATCGAGCGTCGCGCCGTCCGTGATATCGCACGCCACGGTCGGACCGTTGACAATGCCGCCGTTGTCGTAGTACGTGCTTGCGATAAGCCTGTCGTCGATGCTCGCGGGTTGTTCCGCCGCGGGCTCGTTTATTTTCACCGACGCGATTTGCATTTGACTCCTGTTTACGAGCAGCGCGAAGCCGCCGCTGTCGAGCGCGCCGCCGAGGTGCGCGTCCTTAATCGACACGTCCCAATCGTGCAAAAGTATGCCGTCCATATAATATAAACAGCGCGTGCCGACAAGCTCTATGCGCATGGTATGCAGCTTTTTGTCGCTTATGTCCTTGACGATTTTGGAATTGCTGTCGTTGGCGGACGTCTTGTTGAGCGAGGACACGGCGTTTTCGCCCTTGACGCGATAATTGACCATGTATCCGATAAGCCGATTGTCGACGGTCTGCGTGTGGAACATTACGGCGATAAACCGACTCGTGTCCGTCCAGCTAACCATGCGGAAGGTCATTTCGAACGTGAAATCGCGATACGTTCTGTCGGCGGCGATTTTGTACGCCGCACCGTAATAATTCGCGGCAGTGCCGCCCGTCGTCGCACTGTGGAACACCGACATTTCGCCGTCGAAAAAGGTCGTGCGAGTATTACCCGTATCGCACTTATCTATAAGCTCCCAATCGTCGGGCACGGCGGTAAAATCGCTCGCCGAGTAATCGCCGCCCGCAGCGGGCGCAGTATCGGTCGCCGTCGAGGACTCCACGCCCACGCCGCCGTGCGTCGCCGTTCTTCCCTCGCCGCGCGGCGCGAAAATTCCGAACGCCGCCGTCGCCGCGACTGCCGCCGCCAGCGCAACCGCGAGCAAAATCGACAAAACCGCAAATCTTTTGATTCTCATGATACTCTCCTATGCCCCGACGGTACAATTCGTAACCGTGCCGTTGCCCTCCGCGGTCGCCGCTAGCGTTTGCGCGCTCGACCCGTCGGGCTTGGTAAACGCGGCGACGCCGCACGCGCAGTTTTCTATCTTGCCGTAATTGGCGTAAGCGAACGCCGCCGCTCCGCCGTAGTTGGCGGCAATCGCGCCGCCCGTCACCGTAACGCCGCGCACGACGCCGCGGTTACAGCCCGCGATAAACGCCGTAAAGTTGGTAGACTTGACGTCGAACCCGCTCACCGTAAAATCGTAAACCTCGCCGCCCTCGCCTATATAATTGAACAGCGTGCGCGCAAAGCTCTCGGGCGTAAACGCGAGCGCGTAGTCGGATTTAAAGCCCGAAAGCGTATGCCCCGCGCCGTCGAATTTGCCGACGAACGCCACGCCCACGCCCATACCGTCCTTTATATCGCAAACGGTATTGCCGCCGCCGTCCAGGCTCAGCGGTATACAGCCTATGCTGTACTGCTTGCCGCCGAAATCTATATCCGCGCCGAGCACGTAATATCCGTCAAGGTTGTCGTTGATTGCGGCAAACTCCGCCGCCGTAGTCACGCGCTGCCAAAGCTCCAACTCGATTTGCCCGACCGCCGTGTAGTCGATTTCGTTCTTATACGAAAATGCTACGACGCGCTTGCCCGCCTTGTACGCGCCCGCTGTTATGCCCGCCTCGGCGGCGGTGACGACGCGCGCGTCGCCCGTATTGGTTTTGAGCGTAAACGACAGATATTCGTCGAGGTCGAACGCGCCGTTCGCGTCCAGCTCTATCCGCGCCGCGCCCGCCTTCTTTTCCACGATAAGCTCGGACACGTATTCGCCCTGCGGCTCCCGCGCAGTCACCTTTATGACGGCGTACAAATACTCGTCGCCCGCGCGCTTGTAGAAGGTCACGTACTGCGCGACGTCCGCCTTGCTCGCGTCGTAAGTGCTCTCGACGTACCCATCGGGCGCGCCCGACTGCTCCGACCCGTCGGTAAAGACGAGCCGCAGCGGCACTGCCGAAAGGTTGATTTCAGAGCCGACCACCGCCTCGAACCCGCCTTGCGTGCCGTCCTCGATGCGGTTGATATAGGGCGCGCCGATTGTCGGCTTTACGTTGCAGCAGTATTTGCCCGTATCGGAAAACCTGAACATAACCGACAGCGAACCGCCCGTCGTGCCGCTCGGTATTTTGAGCTTGAACGTGACGGCGTTGCCGCGCGCCGCGCTGCCCGTAACCGACACCGCGCCCGAGTACCCGCCCCAAGAATGAACGTATACGCCGCTTACGACGGCAGGATTGGCGAGTATAACAGTAACCTCGTTGTCAACGCCCACGTACCAGGTATCGGGGCTGTCCGCGATTATGCGGAACGTGTCGTTGCAGTACACTGTGCCGTGCCCGTCGAGATACCGCCAGCCGTCGCCGAGTATGCCTGTAAGGTCGGAATAGTCGCACACGTAGCCGTTGACCGCGCGCTCGCCCGTATAATCGCCGTCGGCGCGCACGAGGTCGAGCGCAACCGCGTTGCCGTTTCTCAGCCCGTCCGAAACGTACGACACTACGTTTTTGACGACGCCGTAATTATACGCGGAGATTATCGCGCCGTGCGAATACATATTGGACACAACGCAGTTATATTCGACGGTTATGTTTTCCAAGCGTCCTTCGTTATAGCCCACCAAAATCGAGCTGTAATCCATACCGCGCACGGTCACGCCCGCCAGCACGAGATTGCGTATGCGCCCGCTCTTGCCGAGGTATCCGAACATCGCCGCGCCGCCGCCCTTGTACCGCTCGTTGTACGAATACCCGCCCTTTTTGAGCTCGTAATTCATAACGGAATAGCCCGCGCCGTCGAGCGTGCCCGTAAACGCGACGCCGCGCGCCTCGGGGTCGCCCACGCCGCTGCGGTCCAGCGCGACGGTCGTCGCCGCGGTGTGCGCGTCGTTGCTCCAAGTCATATTGAGCGGCGCGTTGCCTATCTGCTTGCCGCCCGCCGCAAAGTCGATATCGTTTTTGAGAACGTAGTAGCCGTCGAGCGCGGCAGCCATGGAATACCACGCGCCCGCGCCGTCTATGCCGTACGCAACCACAACCGTCACGTACTCCTCGCGCGCGCCGTCGGAGAGCTTGACGAGCGTTTCGCCCATGCCGAGCTCGGACACGGGCGCTTTGCCGTCCGTGAGCGTAAGCGTTTTCCCGTCGGCAGTGACGGCGGTAACGGGCGTAAAGCCTATATCGCCCGTCACGTCGTACGCCGCGGGCGCGGTCCACACGCCCGTACCGTTGTTGCCGTCGTCGCCCGAGTACGTCCAAAGATTGACGACGCGTCCGCCGACCGCCGCAGGCGCGTTTACGTAAATGCGGAACGCCGCGCCGAAAACGCCGTCCTTTTCAAACTCTATTTCGTACCGCCCCGCGACGCTCAAATCGTAATCGGTTACGACGTCGTCTAGCCCGAGCTCGATATTCTCGGGCTCGGCGTTTGTATAATGAATTTGCGCTGAAAGCCCCGTCAAATCGAGCGCGGCAGCGCCCGCGATATATTCCAGCTTTTGCGGCGCGCGCACAAGCGCGAGCCTGTCCGCGACCTTGGCGACGACGCACTCTACCGCCGCCGACAATTCCGAATTGCAATGCTTGCCCGTATTGTCGGCAAGCGCCATAACGGCGACCTCATGCCCCCCCGCGGCGATTCCCGCCACGGTATAGGAAGTAGCCGTAACTACCGACGCGCGCTCGCCGTCGATATAAACGGCGTACGCAACGGCGTTATCGACCGCAGCCCACGACACCGTGTCGCCGTCCGCCGTCGGCACGGGCGCGTCGAGCGGCTCGGCGGCGCTGTTCAATACGTATACGACCTCCGCCGACAAGTCGGACGGGGTATAGCCCGCGTCCGTCGAAACGGCGCGCACCGTCACGACGTACGTGCCGTCCTCCGTCGCGTCGAGCACGTACTCGGCGACGGTCAACGTCGCAGCCTTGTCGCCGTTTACGTAAACCTCGTAGCCCGTCGCATGCGCCACCGCCGTCCACGTAACCGCATTCCCGCTTATAGACAAAACGGGCGCGTCCAGCTTTTCGGTCGTCGCGACGGTAACGGTGTAAACGACCGCCGCCGACGCCGCCGAGCTTTCGTACCCGTCCTCCGCAGTAACCGCGCGCACGGTAATCTCGTAACGCCCCGCCGCGGTTATATTCAATTCGTATCGCGTTTCCGTAACGGTCGCCGCCTTATCGCCGTCTATGTAAACTTCGTAGCCCGTCGCGTGCGCCACCGCCGCCCACGACACGACGCTGCCGTCGAGCGTGAGCACGGGCGCGGCGAGCGTCTGCTTGGGCACGTCGGGCTTGCTATCCAAAACGTACTTAATCGCCGCCGACAGCTCGGACGCGGCATACCCGCTTTCGTCGGTAGTCGCGCGCACGCGCACCTCGTAAATGCCGAAAGCCGTAACGCCCAATTCGTAGCGCGTTTCCGCAACGCTCGCCGCTCTGTCGCCGTCTATGTAAACCTCGTAGCCCGTCGCGTGGTCGACCGCTTCCCACGACACGACGCTGCCGTCGAGCGTGAGCACGGGCGCGACGAGCGGCGTAGGCGCTTCGGGCTTGTCGCCGCACGCGATAAGCGCGCCGATACACAAAGCGAGTATCGCCGCAAATATCAACGAAAACCGTTTTCTCATCATTCGTTTCTCCTTACGGCAACGCCGTAACGACGCAACCGTCCGCCCCCGCGCCGATTGCCGCTTGTTGCGGCGATAAATGCGCCGACCGCAGTTTAAGCCGCATTCGCCCAAACCGTTCGCGTCTCACCCAATCGCCAACCTTGATATCGGTAGTGTAGCACACAAATACGCGCAAGTCAATACGTTTTTTAATTTTATTAAAAAATTATTTCAAGCAATCGCGCGCAAAATTACCGCCGATTTATCGCTCGGCGCGCGAATTTGCCGCAAGGCAACGCGCAAACGAAACATTTGCTTAACAAATTTAAAAAACCGCCGTTCCATAACGAAACGACGGAAATGCGCATATTCGCATATGTAAGCGCAATCGCCCTATATCCACCACTCGGGCGTCAGCTCGCCGAGCGTGACGACGCGCCCGGTCGAGTAATCGAGCATGATTTGAATTTGCTTATACGATTTGGGCATGAGCTGAACCATAAGCTCGCGGCACGCGCCGCACGGCGCGCCCGTTTTGCCGTCGGGCATGACAGCCAAAACCTTGTCGATAGCCTCGTCGCCCGCGGTCAGCATATTGAAAATCGCGTTGCGCTCGGCGCAAATACCGAGCGTTGAGCATGTGTCTACGCACACGCCCGTGTAAAGCTTACCCGACGCCGCGAGCACCGCGGCAGCCACGCCGCCCGCCTCCACATACTCGGAAACGCGCCTGCCGTTTTGCACGGCGACCGCCGCCGCATACATTTTATCCCAAATATCGTCCGATTTCATGATGAGTTATTGCTTGGTAGCGTTCACGTCGTCGCGCACGTACAGCCCCGAAAGCTTGGGGAACGCAAAGCCGTAGCTCTTGGTCGCCTGTTTGAGCGCATACGGCACGACGAACCGCTCTTTGGTGCTGTTGACGTCGAAATACTTAATGCGCATGCCGCCGACAACGCCGTACACGGGCACGTTGTTTACGAACACGATTTTGCATTTGACGGTTTTGTCGCCGCGGTCGAGCGTGCCTTTGTAGATTTCTTTTTCGCCCTTGGCTATACGCAGGTCCGCGTCCATGTCCGCGAAAAAGTCGGCGCGCAGAAATTCGAGCTCGAACGACGACGGGTTTTTGTACTCGTTTCTATCCGCCTCGACCACGTGCTCGCCGTCGTAAAACACCGAACGGTGCTTGGACATTATGCGAAAGCAGTAGCGCACGTCGCCGTCCACCTCGGTATACTGCAAAAAGCTCATGGGCGCGATTGCGCGTACCGCGGTGTAGAAGAATACGATAAACACCGTTGCGACCACGCCGCTTATCATGCACGCAATCGAGACCGTGCCGTCGGTAAGCATGGACGCGACGAGCAGCGCGATTGCGCCTATGCCCAGCATAAAGTACACGGCAAGCTGCCACGCCCGCGTGGTGTACACGTCGTTGCGCACGCTTTTTATGCTCGCCGCGCGGGCTTTGAGCGTGTTGTTAAACCGCTCGCGCGCGGGCTGCGGCGCGGTCGGCATATCTTTGTTTTCCATAATATGCTATACGCCTATTTGTCGGCGTCGGGGTAATTGCCCGTAAAGCACGCCTCGCAGTACCTGTCGCAAAGCCCCACCTTTTTGAACGCCTCGATGGGCAGGTATCCGAGCGAGTCCGCGCCGATAGACTCGCGGATTTGTTCTATGCTCATGCGCACTGCGGCGAGCTGCGCGCGGTCGGGAATGTCCGAGCCGTACGGGCAGGAATATATAAACGGCGGCGACGCGATACGCATGTGCACGCTCTTTGCTCCGCCGTCCTTAATCATGCGAACGAGGTTGGCGCTGGTCGTGCCGCGCACAATCGAGTCGTCCACGAGCACTACGTTCTTGCCCTCGATTGCGCCGCGCATGGCGTTGAGCTTAATGGATACAGCTTCGCGGCGCACCGCGTCCGTGCCCTTGATAAACGTTCTGCCTACGTACGAATTTTTGACAAGCCCGTCGGCGTACGGAATGCCGCTGGCGTACGCATAGCCGAGCGCGAAATGCAAGCCCGAGCTGGGCACGCCCATGACGATATCCGCCTTGACGGGGTGCGCGGCGTAAAGCTCCCTGCCTATGTCTATGCGCGCCTGATAAACGCTCTTGCCGTCGAGATAGGAATCGGGCCGCGCAAAGTACACGTACTCGAACACGCACAGCGACGGCTTGACCTTGCCGACGTTGTCCTCGAACCGCGTCACGCCGTTCTCGTCTATTTTGATAAGCTCGCCCGGCTTAACGTCGCAAAGCGTCTGCGCCTTGATAACGTCGAACGCCGACGATTCGGATGCAAAAAAATAGCTGTTGCCGCGCTTGCCCATGGACAGCGGCTTAAACCCGTACGGGTCGCGCACGGCAATGAGCTTTTTGGGGCTCATAACGACTATGGAATACGCGCCGCGCAGCTGCTTGGTCGCGTCGAGCACCGCCTGCTCCGCGCTGCCGCACTTGGTGCGCGCCACGGCGATGAGGTTCATCACCATTTCCGCGTGCGCCGACGATTGGAAAATCGCGCCGCGCTGTTCGAGCTTTGCCCTCAGCTCGTCGTAATTGGTTATCATGCCGTTCATGGCGATAGTCATCGAGCCCTTGCAGTAGCGCGACACTATGGGCTGAACGCCGTCGTTATCCTCGCCCGTATAGCCGTAAAGCACGTGCCCCACGCCTATTTTGCCTTTGAGCGACGCGAGGTTGTGCGGGTTGAAAACCTCGTTGACAAGCCCTTTATCTTTAACGGTGTGCAGCTTTACGTAATCGTTGGTAACAATGCCGCAGCTCTCTTGCCCGCGGTGCTGCAACGTGTACAGCCCGTGATACAAATCGACCGCGACGTCGCCGCCGTCGAAATCGTACGCGCCCATAACTCCGCATTCTTCGTGTAACATAAATCGTCCTTGTGTATGTAGGATAGCCGAAAAATCGACTTGCTCCGCGAATTTGCCCTTGCGTGCAAGCAAATTCACTTGTATTATATACCGAATATCGAATTTTTGCAAGCCGATTAAGGCGGTATGCCCCAAACCGCCCGACGCTTTTTTTTGCATTGCCGCGTCAGCGCCCGCCGCGGCGCACCTCTCAAAATCGGCAAAGCGGCGACGGCACGCTACGCATATATTGCGCACGAAAAAAGACGAGACCGCAGTCTCGCCTTTCCGCAAACCGTATAATAACGATTATTTCTTCAATTCGGTCGCCAAATCCTTCAACGCGGCGAACGCGCTCGTCGTATTCGCGCGCACGTTAATGCCCGTAATCTCGTAGGTATCGGACGCAATGCCGTCGATATCGGACGCATTATCGATACGCGCCGACAGGTACGGGTACAGCGATATCGTGCCCACCTCGCCGTTGCTGTTGCCGATAAGCACCTTTACGCGGTCGAAATACACCTTTTCGCCGTCGACCGTAATCGACTGCGCCGAATCGTAATCGAGCTTGTCGTCAATCACGTCTACTCGGGGGTACACGAACTCGACCATGTACTCGGTAGACGTAGCCGTCACGTTTTTCACGTCCACCGCCGACAGCTTAACCTTTTCGCCGTCCGCATTGCGCTTGAAATTGTACGAGTAGTCCCATTTCCATTGCAGCATCGCGCTCATAATGCTGAACCGCATATCGCCCATCGCGATGTCGAGCTTGCTCTGCGCCTCTTTGTTGGTAGAGGTCGCGCGCGTAGAATCGAGGTCGTAAAAGTCGTACCGCTCGGGCGTGCCCAGCTTATCCGTCGGGTCAATGCGCACCGCGCTGAGCACAGCCACAGCCACGAGTATGAGCACCGCGATACTCACTACGACGATAACCGCAATGTTCGCTTTCCTGTGCGTGTTCGTAACCGTCACGTTACCGCTTTCCGATTTCTTAGTGTACTTTGCCATATCGTAATTCCGTCCGAATAATTATTGTCTTTTGCCGTGTCGGCGTTGTCAATCCTTGGGTTGGTCGTCGGGCTTAGCCGTATCGCCGCTGCCGCCCGTCTTTTTGGTCGTGCGCTTAATCGGCTTTTTGGTGCTCGCGGGCTTTTCGCCGTCCGCGCTGTCGCCCGCATTGCCGCTTGCGCCGTCGTTTGCGTCGCCCGCGGTCGTGCTTGTACTCGCGCTCGCGCTGTCTCCGCCGTTATTCCCGCCCGTGCTGCCGCCGATATTTCCGCTCGCGTCGGCGGGCTTTTTCTCGGGCGCGACGACGTTCAAGTCGGAAAGCTTTTTAATCGGCGCGCGCTCCATGTCGCCCTTGTGCGCCGCCTTATAGCTCATGCGCTCGGACAGCTTCTCCTTTACGTCCTCGGGCGACGCGCCGTCCATGAGCATGTCGACCTCCTCGGAGTAAATGGTTTCGCATTCCAACAGCACGCGCGCCATGTTTTCCATAATCTTGCGATTTTCCGTCAAAATCTTGACCGCCTTGGCGTGCGCCTCGTCAAGAAGTCGCTTGACCTCGCCGTCGATTTCCGCCGCGACCGATTCCGAATACGAATGCTGAGTTTGATAATCGCGCCCGAGGAAAACCTCCTGACTGCCGCCGTAGTACACCGTGCCGATTTTGCCCGACATACCCCACTCGGTAACCATTTTGCGCGCAATGCCCGTCGCCTGCTGAATATCTCCGACCGCGCCCGCGGTGTAGTCCTCTATTACGAGCTCCTCCGCCGCTCTGCCGCCCATGGCTTGCGCGAGCCGACCCAAAAGCTGATTGCGCGAAATGTGATTGTTGTCGTTGTCGGGGCGATACATGGTGTAGCCCGCCGCCTGACCGCGCGGGATAATGGACACCTCTTGCACGGGGTCGCATTCCTTGATACAGCGCGCGACGATTGCGTGCCCCGCCTCGTGATAAGCGGTAATGCGCTGGTCGACGGGCGTGACGAGCCGCGATTTCTTTTGCGGACCCATGACCACCTTGTCGATACCCTCGAACATGTCCTCCATGGTAATGCGCGTGCGGTTTTCGCGCGCGGTGAGTATCGCCGCCTCGTTCAAAAGATTTTCGATATCCGCGCCCGAGAACCCGCTCGTAATGCGCGCCAGCGTTTGGAAATCTATATCGGACGCGAGCGGCTTATTGCGCGCGTGCACCTTGAAAATCGCTTCTCTGCCGCGCACGTCGGGCAGGTTGACGTAAATTTGCCTGTCGAACCGACCGGGACGCATGAGCGCGGGGTCGAGAACGTCCGAGCGGTTGGTCGCCGCCATGACGATTATATGCTCGTCGGACTCGAAGCCGTCCATAGCCACGAGCAGCTGGTTGAGCGTTTGCTCGCGCTCGTCGTTGCCGCCGCCCATGCCCGCGCCGCGCTGACGTCCGACCGCGTCAATCTCGTCGATAAACACGATACAAGGGCTGTTCTTTTTGGCTTGGTCGAACAAATCGCGCACGCGCGACGCGCCCACGCCGACGAACATTTCCACGAAATCCGAACCGGACTTACTGAAAAACGGCACGTTCGCCTCGCCCGCAACCGCCTTGGCGAACAGCGTTTTACCCGTGCCGGGAGGGCCTACGAGCAGCACGCCGTGCGGCACTCGCGCGCCCACCGCCGTAAACTTTTGCGGAGTTTTGAGGAACTCGACGATTTCTTTGAGCTCCTCCTTTTCCTCCTCCGCGCCCGCCACGTCGGAAAACCGCACCTTTAATTGGTTTTGCATGTTGGCTTTGGTCTTGCCGAAATCCATCGTTTGGCGATTGGTATTGCTCATGGCTTTAAACATGAACACCATCAGCACGACGAGCAAAATCAGTCCCAAAACGGGCACGATATAATCGGTAATGGACGTAGCGTAGCGGTTGTTGAACGACAAAACGATTTGCGCATCTTTATGCGCCTCGTCGGCGTTGTAATCCTGCACAACCTCAATCAAGAGCGTGTCGCGCACGTACACCTTATAGCCGTACGACTTGCCGCCGTCCAACCTCACGTACGCCGTGTCGTTTTCGAGATAAATTTCCGCAACGTTGCCGCTGTCGATATCCTCTTGCAAATACGAATAGGTTTGCTCTTTAAGCCCCGTCGAGGCATAAACGACCACGCCGATAATAACGCCTATAAGAATAACGCTGATTACAGCGATTAAAACTTTGGTACTGGTTTTCAAATGACCCTCCGCACGGCAACCGCCCCGACAAAGCGAGGATAGTTATCCGTATTAGTGATTAGTATATCACGTTTACGAAAATAGTACAAGTATTTTTGCGCGCATGCCGCATTTTTAATGGACTTTTAATTAAGTGAAAGGCGCGTGACCGCACCGTGACCGCGCTGTCAAAGCCGCGTGAAAATACGCGAAATCACGCGAAAATCGCCGCGCCGAGCACACCGCGCCGCAATAGCCACCGTTAAATATATTCCGTTCACGCAGAAAATGCGGCTTTTTACGCCGCATTTCCCGTTCGTTTATATATTGTATGTCGCGTAGAAAAACGCTTATTGTTAAAAAACCGCCACCTTTTTCGCGCCGATGCGCTTGGCGAGCAGCCGCGCGGAATAGAACGCGGGCTCGGTCGCGTCGTCGTCAAGCCGCCCGAAGGTCAAAAGCTCGGCGGGCTTTATTCCGCGGTCGATAAAGCTAGCGTCCGTCACGCACACGTACGCGTCGCCGACGGCGGCGACAAGCTTTTTGAGCCGCGCCCCGCTCCGCCG
>CAJUGP010000006.1:0-6918 GCA_910586365.1 uncultured Christensenella sp.
AAAAATACCGCAAAGGGAATATAACGTTTTTGCATATTCTCAGTGTCGGTAATTTTTCGGAAATTATTTACATTTGCGCTCCTTTATGATATAATTGCTTCAATGGGCTGAAAAATGAGCTTTCATTTGCCATCTTCGGGAAACGAGGAGCAAAAACGGAGGAATAAAAATGATACGACAAAGCGTATTCGGAAAAACGAAAGACGGAAAAAAGGTGCTCGCGTTTACGTTCGAGAACGGCGGTTCGCGCGCGACTGTGCTTAATTTAGGCGGAATTTTGCAAAGTCTTATCGTGCCCGATAAAAACGGCAACCCCGTCGACGTGATTTTAGGCTACGCTACGGTTGCGGGCTACGAGGAAAACGGGGGGTATCTGGGCGCGCTCATCGGAAGATTCGGCAACCGTATCGGCGAAGGGAAGTTCGTGCTCGAAGGAAAAGAGTATTCCCTTTACTGCAACGACAGGGGCAATCACCTGCACGGCGGCAAAGAGGGCTTCGATAAAAAGATCTGGGCGCACCGTATCGAGGGCGAAAAGCTTTATCTTTCGATTGTTTCGCCCGACGGCGAAGAAAATTATCCCGGCAATCTGAACGTGACCGTTTGCTATACGTTTGCCGAGAACCGACTGACGATCGAATACGATGCGCAGTGCGATCAAACGACGCTCGTCAATCTTACGAATCACGCGTATTTCAATCTCAACGGCGAGGGCGACGAAACGGCAGCCGATAACTTCTTGTTCCTCGACAGCGATTATATCACGCCCACGGACGATACGCTCATTCCCCGCGGCGGATTCCGCGCCGTGGCGGGCACGCCGTTCGATTTCAACACGCCCAAGCCGATCGGAAGAGAGATCGACGCTCCCGACCCCGATCTTGTGCGCGGCGGCGGATACGATCATTGTTACGTTCTGAAAAACGCTTGCGGGCAGTGGGCGCGCTTCGGCGTCGTCGCAAGCGAAAAGACGGGCATCACCATGAAATGTTACACCGATATGCCTGCCGTGCAGTTCTATGCGGGAAACGGACTCAATCAAGAGGGCAAGTCGGGTCATTACGGCAAACGCTCGGGATTCTGCCTCGAAACGCAGGCGATCCCCAACAACGTCAACGTGCCCGAATATGCCGCGCGCGGCAGCTCGGTGCTCGAAAAAGGCAAACGGTATCATTTTTCGGCGGCTTATCAGTTCACGACGATATGAAAAACCGCGGTCGGCTGAAAGAGGCGCTCGGCAGCGGATTGGCGCAGATCAAACACGGCTTGTCCGCTGATTTTTACGCCCTCCGCGAAAATTTTACGGCGCGTTCGTTTTTTGCGCTCCTGTTCGGAGCGCTGCTGCTTGCGGCGTGCTGGTTTCTCTACGTCGCGCCGCTCGTTTACGCCTTCCGCGCGTTTCCCTGGCATACGATCCTGCCGCAGTTCTTTTTCGGCTTGATCGGCTTTGTCTGCTCGAATTATCTTATCTTCGCGCTGTCCGTGCACACGGCGGCGGGCAAGGCGCCCAAAGCGTTGGGGCAATCGCAATCGCTTCTGTCCGACGCGATCGCGGAACGCGGTCCGTCGCGCAGGAAAAAAATCGCGGCGGCGGTTTGCCTGTATGCCGCCGTATGGGCGGCGGGGTTGCTTGCGCTCGGGTTTGTGATACGCGATCAGGTGCGCGCAAAGGATTTTGAAGAAGTGCCCGCCACGGTCGAGATGATTTTTCCGCACGGCGAGGGGTATACGCTGCGCTACGGTTACGATCTGGGCGGCGAACACTATACTTATACGGGAAATTCTGAGTTCAGCGGCGTTGCCGCGCCGCAGGTCGGCGACATAATCTATATTAAAGTCGACCGTGCAAACCCCGGCAGGATTTACGTCCCGAACGAAAGCCCCGCGCTTGTGTTTGCGGTGTTTTTGCTCGGAACGGGGTTGTTTCTTGTGTTATACGAATGTTACGCACGCGGAAAACTCCCGCTGCCGTTCTTGTTGACGGTTGCAATGTGGCTTATTCCCGCTACGCTGTGTGCGGCGCTGTTCGCCTCTTCGGATGCGGCGGGTGCGTTCTCATCGTTGGCGCGCAATCAGGCGTTGCAAATCGTGCTCGCGTTCGTTTACGGCGGCGCGCTCGAATTGGCGTGCGGCGTTTTCACGATCGGGAAGGACCGCATGCGGAAAGAGGAATGAAGTCATGTTCGGTAGGAAGAAAAAAACTTCGGTCATTAAGGTCGAAGTTGCGTCCGATTTGAAAATAGAAGAGGGCAAGCTCGTCGAAATCAAAGACGAGATGATCCTTGCGCGGCTCAACCAAGCCGTGCCCGAGATCGCGCGCGCTTTGGGCGCGGGGGCGAAAGCCGTCGCCGCCGTGCAGGGCCCCGCTTATAAATGCGTGTTGCCCGTCGGGGCGACGAAGGTGGCGACGGGCGCGATGAAGGGGTTGCAGACGGGCGAAACGCTGCTCGGCGCGGCGTCGCTTTCGTTCAGCGTCGCCGCCTTGATCGTGGGGCAGAAGTTCATGGCGGACATCTCCAAACGCCTTGCGAAGTTAGACGGCGATCTGCGCGCCGTATCCGATTTTCAGAACAACGAATATAAAAGCAGGGTAGAGGCGTTGATTTTGCGCGTTACGGGCGTGATCTCCTACCGCAGCGAGGTGACGAAAAACGATGCGGTCCGTCAGCGCGCACTCATGAGCCTGGATAACGCCGAATCGGAGTGCATGCAGCTGTTGGGGCAGGCGACCGAAACGATCAACGCGTACACGCAGACGCGCGTTTCCGATTTCGACCGCTATTGCGCCGTCGTCAGGGAGCTTGCCAAATGGCTCGATTATCAAAATAAACTCGTCGCCGTGCTGTATCATATTTCGGAATTGAAATACGCGCTCAATTTCGGCGCGGTATCGCGTGACTATTGCGCATCATCCTTCCGCGTATGCCTTGCAAATGTGGCGAAGTCGCAAAAGTCGTTAAAGAAATGGCACAGTGACGAGATCGGCAAACTCGATATCGATACTTCTGCGCTCAAACGCAGGCGCAGGGGGGCGGACGCCGTGCTGCATTTTCTGCCCGCTCTCTTCAAAAAGGAATGCAAGTACCGCAAGCTCTCGGAAGAAACGGCTTGCATGATCGAAACACAGCGCGCTTGCGATCTCACCGACTATAAACCGCTCGGCAGATCGTTCGACGACGACGTGGAAATCTTTGTGAAAGACGGAAAAGTATATTATCTCGAAAGCGCGCAGGAAGAATAAAAATGCGTTCGCCGCCCCGTTGCATGCAACGGGGCGGCTTTTTTTGTCCCCCTTAAATTAAGGGGGAAAGCGCGCAGCGCAAAGGGGATTGAAATAAGGAAACAATCCCACCGCCCCTAACGGGGTATCTCCCTTTACGCAAGGGAGGCAGGTGAACGACCCTTTTCACCGCCGTTTTTTCAGGGAGCGCGCAGCGCAAAGGGGGATTAAGGTTACCAAAATCACGGCGTTTGAATACGATAAAGTGACTGTATTTTATACACACGAGGTTTACAAATGCAATGGTTTACACAGTTGGATACCGTTTGGCAAGCTCTTTTGGCTTCGCTTTTAATGTATACGATGACGGCGCTCGGCGCGTCGCTCGTGTTCTTCTCGAAAAAACTTTCGCCCCGCGCCCTCACGGTGCTGACGAGCATGGCGGCGGGGATCATGATCGCGGCAAGCTTCTTTTCGCTTCTTTTGCCCGCAACCGAATATGAAGGCGCGCTTCCGTCTTATGCGACCGTGACCATCGGATTTTTGCTGGGCGGCGCGTTCGTGATCGCGGGCGATATCATTCTTTCCCGCGTGAAGCCGAAATGCGGCGGCGTAGGCGAGGGGACGGCGTTGCTGTATTTTGCCGTGACGTTACATAATATTCCCGAGGGCATGGCGGTGGGCGTGGCGTTCGCCGCAGCGGCGGGCGTACAGGAAGCGGTGCTTTCGGCGCTCTTCCTTGCAATCGGCATTGCGGTGCAGAACTTTCCCGAGGGGCTGTGCGTCGCCGTGCCGCTCCGCGCAAAGGGCATGCCGCCCTGGAAGAGCTTTCTCTTTTCGCAGGGATCGGGCGCGGTGGAAATTCCCGCCTGTATCTTAGGCGCGGTTGCCGCCATGTTCGTGGCGGGGCTGATGCCCTGGGCGCTTTCGTTTTCGGCGGGCGCGATGATCGCCGTCGTCTGCTCCGAGTTAATCCCCGAAAGCTTTTCGGGCAATAAAACGCTGGCAAGCGTGGGGATCGTAGCGGGATTCTGTTTGATGATGGTGCTCGATATCGCGCTCGGATAAATACCGATCGCGAAAAAACCTCCAAAAGTATTGACTTTTTTGTGCGACTGCATTATACTTTCTGTGTCACACAAATTCATGTTTCGTATACGGATCACAATCTCGGCATTGTGTATCTCTTTTTTCCGTATGCGGAGAATTTGTGTGACAACAATCGGAGGTACTCTGTGCGGTGTGCTTTCGGTTGAAGGCACACCTTATTTGTTATTTTGGAGGAAAAAACAATGCGCAACAAAAAACTGATTGGATTATTGTTTATCTCTATGTCACTTGCTGCCTTGTTCGGCTTGGCGGCTTGCGGCGAACTCGGAGGAAACGAAAACAAGCATGTACATAATATGACGTATCACGAGGCTACCGCAACCTGCACGAGCGTGGGCAAAATAGAATATTGGTCGTGCAGTACTTGTGGAAAGAATTTTTCCGACGAAGCGGGAACGCAAGAGGTAACAGATCTTTACGTGTCCGTTGTTAGAGGGCACGATTATAATGCCAATAATCAGTGCCGCCGTTGCGGGGAGCTGTGGGAGTATACCGATGGCGTGGAATATACCTTAAACGAAGATAAAAACTCTTATACTGTGATCGGAGCGGGCACGGCTTCGGGCGATATCGTTCTTCCCTATTATTATGAGGGCAAACCAGTGACAAGCATAGACGGTTGGGCTTTCGAAGGCTGTGGCGGGATGACCGGTTTTGTTATTCCCGACAGCATAACAAGCATTGGCTATTCTGCATTTTCCGGTTGCAGCAGTTTAACAAGTATCGTTATTCCCGACAGCATAACAAGAATTGGTAATTCTGCGTTCAAGTATTGTAGTGGATTGACGAGCATCGTTATTCCCGATAGCGTAACGAGTATTGGAGATTTTACATTTTCCAGTTGCAGCAGTTTGACGAGCATCGTTATTCCAGATAGCGTAACAAGCATTGGCTATTCTGCGTTCATCGGTTGCAGCAGTTTGACGAGTATCGTTATTCCCGATAGCGTAACAAATATTGGACAGGGTGCGTTCGCTAATTGCAGCGGGTTGACTGGTTTTGTTATTCCCGACAGCGTAACAAGCATTGAGAGGACTTTGTTTTCCGGTTGCAAGGGCTTGACAAGCGTGGCGATTGGTAGCGGTGTAACGAGCATTGGCAATTCTGCATTTTCCGGTTGCAACGGCTTGACGAGCATCGTTGTTCCAGACAGTGTAACGAGTATTAACGGCTATGCGTTCTCCGGTTGCAGCAGGTTGACGAGTATCGTCATTCCAGACAGTGTAACGAGTATTGGCGGCCATGCGTTCTCCGGTTGTAGCAGGTTGACGAGTATCGTGATACCCAACAGTGTGACAAACATAGACGGCTGGGCGTTCGATGGCTGTGGCGGGTTGACAATTTACTGCGAGGCGGAGAGCAAACCGGACGGGTGGAAGGATTATTGGAATCTTGATAGGTACAGCGAGATCCCCGTGGTTTGGTGGTATCGAGGCGAAGCGTGAATTTTCGTTGACCGAAAATATTTTGTATGATTTTCCATATTTTGGCGCATAATCGAGATATGGAAACGCATACGCAGAACATAGAAACAAAGGAAAAAGAACAAGGCGAACGCGTCAACGCGCGGCGCACGGCGATCATTGTCGGCGCGTCGTCGGGAATCGGAAGAGAAACGGCGATAAAGCTTGCGTCGCGGGGGTGGCGGGTGTTCAACATTTCCCGCACGCCCTGCAAGGCGGAACGCGTGCGTACGCTTACCGCGGACTGCGCGCAGGAAGGGGAGCTTTCCAAAGCGGTGCGCGAAATCGGCGAAGAGGCGGGTTCGGTCGAACTGCTCGTTTATTCGGCGGGATTTTCGATGGCGGCGCCCGTCGAATACGCTAAGAGCGGCGATTATCGTTATTTGTTCGAGGTCAATTATTTCGGCGCGATCGAGGCGCTGCGCGCCGCCGTGCCTTATCTTACGAAGCGCGGCGGAAGAGTGATCTTGGTCGGGTCGATGGGCGGCGACGTGCCCATTCCCTACGATGCGTTTTATTCTTCGTCCAAAGCCGCACTTGCCATGCTTGCGCGCGGCGCGGATTGCGAACTGCGCGGTCGGGGCGTACGCGTAAGCGCGCTGCTTCCGGGCGGCACGGCGACCGATTTTACGTACAGCCGCAGGGTTTACGCAGAGGAAGAAACCCATTCGTATGCGCAAGACGTAAAAAAAGCGTCCGCCGCGCTTGCCAATATCGAACAGGGCGGCGACAGCCCCGGTTTAGTGGCGGACAGCATCTTAAAATTGGCGGAACGCAAAAACCCGCCGCCTGTTACGGCGGCGGGCGGCGCGAATAATTTTCTCCGCTATGTTTCAAAGATGCTGCCCGAACGCGTTACCGATTGGGCGGTGCGCAAAAAGTTTAATCAGAAATAAAGCAGGCAATCCCCCTTTATCCCCCTTTGACAAGGGGGACGCAATAAGGCGAGCGACCCTTTGACAAGGGGACGCATTAAGATAAGCCCCCCTTAAATTAAGGGGGAAAGCGCGTTAGCGCAGGGGGGATTCTTCGGCAGGCTCAGAATGGCAGGTTTTTGTCATGTTGAGCGCAGTCGAAACATCTGAGGTTTTGGGGTTGAGATTCTTCGGCAGGCTCAGAATGACA
>CAJUGP010000006.1:7018-19121 GCA_910586365.1 uncultured Christensenella sp.
AGGCTCAGAATGGCAGGTTTTTGTCATGTTGAGCGCAGTCGAAACATCTGAGGTTCTGGGGTTGAGATTCTTCGGCGGGCTCAGAATGACAGCGCGGCGGTGCGAGTTCAGAATGGCAGGTTTTTGTCATGTTGAGCGAAGTCGAAACATCTGAGGTTTTGGGGTTGAGATTCTTCGGCAGGCTCAGAATGACAGCGCGGCGGTGCGAGTTCAGAATAGCAGCGTGGCAGTGCAGGCTCAGAATGGCAGGTTTTTGTCATGTTGAGCGCAGTCGAAACATCTGAGGTTCTGGGGTTGAGATTCTTCGGCGGGCTCAGAATGACAGCGCGGCGGTGCGAGTTCAGAATGGCAGGTTTTTGTCATGTTGAGCGAAGTCGAAACATCTCGTAAAATCAATACTTTTTCAAGCGGCGGCGGATCGAGGCGAGCGCCGCTTTGGTTGCCGCTTTGGAAGAGCCGCCCGCCGAATTTCTGCCTTCGGCGGATGCGCGCGTCGTAACGGCGTTTAACACGTCGCTTTCAAACACGTCGCTTTGCGCGCGGTATTCCTCTAACGTCAAATTGGGCAGCGTTTTGCGGTTCTCGATGCAGTAACGCACGAGTCTGCCCGTGATCGCGTGCGCGTCGCGGAACGGCACGCCGCGTTTTGCAAGATAGTCGGCGACGTCGGTCGCGGTGGAGTAGCCTTCGCCCGCACTTTCGTACATGGTATTCACGTTGAGCGTGATTTTTTCAAGCAGCGCGGTGTAAATGCTCACGCAGGAAAAGAGCGTCGTTTCGGTGTCGAAAAAGGATTCTTTATCTTCCTGCAAGTCTTTGTTATAGGCGAGGGGAAGCCCCTTTATAGTCGTTAAAATCCCCATGAGGTGCCCGTATACGCGCCCCGTTTTTCCGCGCACGAGTTCGGGAAGATCGGGGTTTTTCTTTTGCGGCATGATCGAAGACCCCGTGGAATATTCGTCGGGAATGTTCCAATAGCCGAATTCTTCGGACGTGTACAAAATGGTATCCTCGCACAGCCGCGAAAGGTGCGCCATGACGAGCGAGGCGTTAAAGAGATATTCCGCCACGAAATCGCGGTCGGAAACGGCGTCGAGAGAGTTTTGCGAAACCTCGTCGAACCCTAAAAGCGAAGCGGTATAATCGCGGTCGACGGGGTAAGACGTTCCCGCAAGCGCGGCGCTGCCGAGGGGCAGCACGTTCATGCGTTTGCGCAGGGCGGAAAAGCGGTCGAGATCGCGCAAAAACATTTCGGAATAGGCGTTGAAATACTGCGCGCAGTTGATCGGCTGCGCTTTGCGCAGGTGCGTGAATCCCGGCATGATATAGCTGTTCGACTCGCGGGCGCGCTCGCACAGAACCATGATCAGCGCTTTAAGAAGGTCAATCGCCTTGTCGCAGCTTTCGCGTACGTAAAGGCGCATGTCGGTCGCCACTTGATCGTTGCGCGAACGCGCGGTATGCAGTTTTTTACCCGCGTCGCCGATGCGTTTCACCAACTCGCCTTCCACGAACGAGTGAATGTCCTCGGCTTGCTCCATGGCGAGCGCGCCGCTTTCGATATCGCTGAGAACGGCGTTCAGCCCCGTAACGATTTTTTCGCTCTCTTCGGCGGTGAGAATGCCGCACTTGCCGAGCATGGTTGCGTGCGCGATCGACGCGGTAACGTCCGCGCGGTACAGCTTTTTGTCGAACGGAAGCGATTGGTTGAAGTCGTCGGCGTCTTGCGCCATCGGGGCGGCGAACCTGCCCTGCCACAGTTTCATAGAGTCATCCTCGTATATTTTCTTTTTATTTTACCCGATTCGCGCGCGAAAAGCAAGCATTTGCCCGCCGTACCCCCTTGTACGCTTGAAATTTTTTTGCGGAAATGTTATAATGCTTGCATGAAATACATCGAGCTTTCCAAAACGCTGAAAGAAGGACCTGCGCGCATCTACCTCGTCGAGGGCGACGACGCGTACTTCCGCGACGGGGCGGTGAAAGCGATCAAAGAGGCGTGCGCGCTCACCCAACCGCTTCTGAACGAATCGTGCGCGGAAGGGGAAACGCTCAAAAGCGACGCCTTTTTATCCTTCCTTTCCAACCTTTATACCGCACCCATGTTCGACGAACTGCGGTTTGTCCGCGTCAATTCCTTTTTTCTCGGCGAACGCGAATGGGAGCGCTTTAAGGGCTATTGCGAAAAGCCGTGCCCTTCCACCGTGCTTGTGCTCGTGAACGCCGTGAAAAAGCAGGGCGCAGTCGATCTGAAACGGAAGGGCGGCATTACTTACGTCGATTGTTCGCGCGAGAGCGAGGAAACGCTGTCGCGCTGGCTGTTTACGCTCATGCGCCGCGAAGGGCTTGCGCCCGATCAAGACGCCGTTTCGTATATGGTGCGCTGCTGCGCGCAGGACGCCGCACGCATGAAATCGGAAACGAGCAAGCTCAAAAGCATACTCGGCGAGGGGGGCAGGGTGACGCGCGCCGCTGTCGAGGAGTACGTGCCCAAAGACGCGGAGTATAAAATTTACGAGCTGACGCAAGCCGCGTCGCGGAAGAATTTCGACGCGTTTACCGATATCCTGACCGATCTTACGAACAAGGGGTTCGACGAGCTTGCCGCGCTCGGCTCGCTCTGCGCGCATTACCGCACGCTCGCCGAGATCGCCTCGTCGAATCTGAGCGATAAAGAGCTTTCCGAAACGCTGGGCGTGAAGCCGTACGCGGTCGGCAAAAACCGCGAGGCGGTAACGCGTTTGGGAGCGAAACGCGTGTGCGAGCTTTACCGCAAGCTGTACGCGTTGTCGTGCGGGAGCAGGAGCGGCGTTTACCACAAATCGGGCGCGCTGACCGCCGCGATCGCAAATATTTTTTTCGGATAACCGAAAAAGGGCGGAAAAGCCTTTGCATTTTTCCGAAAAAACCGATATAATGAAAACAGCGTTACAAGGAGAAGAACATGCGTAACCCTGCCGTTGTATGGGAAGGAATCAAAAATATTTTCGTCGAATTTTCGGGGCGTTGGATCATTGTATTCGAGGCGATCTTTTTATTTATCGTCATCTATTACGTGCTCCGAACGCTCCAAAACAACAACGCGAAACGACTGATTCCCGTTTATACCGCGCTCGTGCTGCTTGCGGGCGTCATTTGTCTGTTTTCCGAACACCTGTCCGTGGAAGTGTTCTATATCTTCCTCATGCTCACGTCGCTCTTTTTCCTGCTGCTGTTCAGCATCGACATTAAACGCAGCATTTGGAATTCCAACAAGCGGACGGGCAAAACCGTTTCGGACGTCGCGGCGAAAAAGAACGGTCCCAACACGGTGAAGGCGGACGCCTGTATCGCGGCGATCGTCCGCGCCGTGCAGAATCTTTCCAAAAACAATATCGGCGCGCTCATCGTGTTCTCCAACGGCAATCTGCCCAAAGATATCGTAGACAGCGGCATCGCGCTCGGCGCGAATATTTCGAGCCAGCTCATCGAGGGGATTTTCATTCCCAAAGCGCCTTTGCACGACGGGGCGATGATCATCGTCGGCGATAAGATACAGGCGGCGGGGTGTTTCCTACCGCTTACGCAAAAGGACTTTCCCAAGGACTACGGCACGCGCCACCGCGCGGGGATCGGCATTACCGAAGTCGCCGACGTTTCCACCGTTATCGTGTCCGAGGAAACGGGCATCGTTTCGGTCGTCAAGCGCGGCGAGATCACGCGGTATATGGATTCGGAAAGTTTGAAACGGTTCTTAAAGGAATATTATTGGAAAGACGGCAACGCGGAGGGTAAAAGATCGTGAAATTCCTTGAATTTATGAAAAAGGTTTTCGTGGAAAACGTGCATATCAAATTGCTTGCGCTCGCGCTCGCCGTCGTCGTCGTCATTATCGTAAACGCTATATGAAATCGTGTTTGAAAATTCCCCGCATTCTGCTGCCCGAAGAGGGGTTTGGAAAGTGGGCGGTGATCGCCTGCGACCAATTCACTTCCGACAGCGGTTATTGGCGGCGCGTGGAGGAGTTTACGGGCGACGCGCCCTCGACGCTGCGCTTTATTCTGCCCGAATGTTATTTGGGGCAGGACGACGAGGACGCCGCCAAGAAAATCGTTGCATCGATGTACCATGCGCTTGAAAGCGGCGCGCTCGGCAAACTGACGCGCGGCTTTCTTCTTACGCGGCGCACGGTATCCACGGGCGTGCGCGAGGGCATTCTCGCCGCGATCGACCTCGATGCGTATACGGCGGGCAGGGGCGAAACGTCGCCCGTGCGTTCGTCGGAAGAGGTCGTGCCTTCGCGGCTCGGCGCAAGGATCGCACTGCGCCGCCGCGCGCCCCTCGAATTTCCCCATGCGATTTTGTTTTATAACGATAAAAAGGGAAAAGTCAAAAAGCTGCTCAAAGGCGAGGACCTTGAAAAACTGTACGATTTCGATTTGATGGAAGGCGGCGGGCATATCGAAGGATATTTTCTGCCCGAGGATACGTCGGTTGCGCTGTCGCGCGTGATACAAACGCGCAGCGAACCGTGCTTGGCGGTCGCGGACGGCAACCATTCGGTGGCGGCGGCGAAAGCGTATTGGGAAGAGCTGAAAAAAAAGCTGACCGAGCGCGAAAAAAACAATCACCCCGCGCGCTTCATGTTGGTCGAGCTTGTCAATCTTTACGACGAATCAATCGTTTTCCACCCCATACACCGTTTGATGAAAGAGGTGGACGCGGATACGTTCTGCGATTATTTTATGCGCGCGGTCAAGTGTAAGCGCGAGGGGAACGTGCTTTACCCTTCGCTTCCCAAAGGCGCGGCGGGCGTGCAAAAATGCGACGAGCTTTGCGAGGAATATCTCAAACAAAACGGCGGGGTCGTCGATTATATCCACGGCGAGCGCGAACTGAAAGCGCTTGCAGGCGAGGATTGCGTCGGGATCGTGCTGCAAACGGTGGAAAAGGACGGCTTTTTCGCGCAGTTGGAAAACGGCGGCAATTTCCCCAAAAAGACCTTTTCGGTCGGAGAGGCGAAGGATAAACGCTATTATCTGGAAGGCAGAGAAATCAGTTATGAATAAAGTTTGTAAATTCGGCGGAACGTCCATGGCGGACGGGATCAATATGCAGCGCGTGGCGAAGATCGTGCTTTCCGATCCGTCGCGGCGTTACGTGGTGGTGTCGGCGCCCGGCAAGCGATTCGGCGGCGATATCAAGATTACCGATCTTTTATACGAAACGGCGGCGGACGTGAAGTCGACGGGCAAAACGGGCGACGCGTTCGAGAAAGTCAAAAACCGCTTTGTCGGCATCGTGCACGAATTGAAACTCGATTTCGATATCGAAGCGCTCATGGAAGAAACGCGGCGGCAGATCGAAGAGGAGAACAGCGAAGATTTTGCCGCGTCGCGCGGGGAATATCTTTCGGGGCGCATTATGGCGGAGCTGCTCGGCGTTCCCTTTCTCGACGCCCGCGCGGTCGTGAAATTCGATTCCGAGGGCAGGCTCGACAAACGTTCTTACGAACTGCTCCGCGCGGAGCTGAAAGGCAAGGCGCGCGCGGTCGTGGCGGGGTATTACGGCGAGGACGCAAACGGCAGGGTAAAAACCTTTTCGCGCGGCGGAAGCGATATTTCGGGGGCGATCGTCGCACGGGCGGCGGGCGCCGATCTGTACGAGAATTGGACGGACGTAAGCGGCTTTTTGGCGTGCGATCCGCGCATCGTGCCCAATCCCGCGCCGATCTCCGCGCTCTCGTATAAAGAGCTGCGCGAGCTTTCGTACATGGGTGCGAACGTGCTGCACAGCGAGAGCATTTTTCCCGTGCGCGAGGCGGATATTCCCATCCGCATCAAAAATACCTTCCGTCCCGACGATGCGGGCACGGATATTCTTCCCACGAGCAAATACCGTTTTTCGGGCAATACCGTTACGGGCATCGCGGGGAAAAAGAATTTTACCGTTATCTTCCTTGAAAAATCGCTCATGAACGCCGAAATCGGGTTTACGTACCGCGTGCTTTCGGTGTTGCTGCAATACGGCATTTCCTTCGAGCATATGCCTTCGGGGATCGATACCATGTCGTTCGTGATCGACAGCGAGCAGCTCAAAAACGGCGTGCTCGAAAATTTGATTCGGGATATCGAAAAAACCGTTCATCCCGACCACATGCACGTATTCGACGACGTGGCGCTGATCGCCGTCGTGGGGCACGGCATGATGAAAAACGTGGGTACGAGCGCGCGTCTGTTCGAGGCGATCGCCCGCGCGGGCGTCAATGTGCGCATGATCGACCAAGGATCTTCGGAAATCAACATCATTGTCGGCGTCGATAACGAAAGCTACGAAACCACCTTAAAAGCCGTTTACGACGAATTTTTCGGCGAATGAAATGGATGAAAAACCCCCCGCTGCGCGGGGGGTTTGTTTTAAGCCCCCTTGTGAAAGGGGGAGCGCGTTAGCGCAGTGGGGGATTGTATCGAGCGCAATTACATAAACGTTGCGGTTTTCAGCGTGTATTTGAGCGTACCCAAGCTTGAAAAGAGCGGCACTTCCATATAGAGCGGCACGTTGCGGTAAAGGTTGTCGTTCACGCTCGTTCTGGCGGCGTAAACAACTTGCTGCGCCTGCCCCGACATGCCCGAAGAATACGAGAATTCCAAACTGAACGCGTCGATGCTGCCGTTTACCTGTTTGGTTTCGCCGTTTTCTCTCATTTCAAAATCGACGGCGTACGAGGTCGCCTTCGGCACGGCGGTGCGCACGGACGAAGTGCTTGTAAATGCGGTGGAGTTGAGCGTTTTCAGCGTAACGCTCGCGCTCATGTCCGTGCCGCGCAGGGCGAACAGGATCTGTTCGTTATCGAAAAAATTATCGGCTTTGAGTTTGGTTTTTAGCTCGCTTTTCTGTTCCGCGGACTCCGTTTGCGTGGAGTACCGTTCGCTGTACGAGCGTTCGATGGAAGCCGTCGTAAGCGGAACGTCGTAAGCGATCGTGCAGGAGTAATTGTCGAATAACGCGTAATAATCCTGATCGAACGATTTGGGATCGTTGCCGACGGGCGTATGGCTCACGCCCGTTTTTACGCTTTTCACGGGTTGCAGCGCGTTGTCGAGATTGCGGAACCACACTTCGGATTCGAGCGTATCGCGGAACGTTTCGCTCTTTTGTTCGCCGATCGTGAAGAATACGTCGACGGCGAAAGAGGTGCGGTAATAATACCCCCACTCGTTTACGGGCTTGCCCGCCTCGTCTTTACCCGTTTCGATAAGACGCGCGCCCAACTTCGTCGTATACGTGCCGTTTTCGTAGTGCACGGCATAGCCGTCGGTCGTTTTTCCCTCGAACGAAACGTCGTAAACAAGCTCCTCGAATTCGCTTTTTTCGCCCGTGAGATTGCCGAGCGCGGTATCGCGGTTCCAATTCGCGCTCAGTCCGATCGCGGGCGTCGCGGCTTTGCAGCCGCCAAGGAGCAGCAAGGGCAGCGCGAGAAGAGGCGCAAAAAATTTTATTTTTTTCAAAATGAATCCTCCCGTGGGGGAATTTACGGACGGAAGTATGCGTCCGTGTTTTTCATTATAACATATTTTTCCGCGCTTGTAAAAATAATTCGCAAAAATACGGGGAAATTTTTATGAAAAATGCGCAAACGTTTTCCCTTTTCGGGCGAATTTGTGTTATAATAATAAAAATAATTTCACTTGCGGGGAAGTATGCTGATTATCGGCGCGCCCACGCTCGACGATGCGCTTGCCGCTCTGGCGGCGCAGATTTCAAAGGCGGAAGAGCGCGGAGAAAAAAATTTCATCTTTTGCGAGGACAGGCTTACGCTGTTGACCGAACGCGCCGTGCTCGACGCCGCGGGCGGGGCGACGTTTTCCACCGAGGTTTCCACGTTCGCCCGTTTTCTTTCGGGCGAACGCAAAGTGCTGTCTAAGGCGGGATCGGTCGTCGCGCTGTCCGCAATCATGCAGGAAAAGAAAGACGCGCTCGTCTGTTTTCGCGAAACGCAGGCGGAAGCGGTTTACGAAACGATCGCGCAGCTTTTAAGCTCGCGCGTGGACGCCGCTCTTTTGCGCCGCAGCGCGGAAGAAACCGAGGGAACGCTGCAACGCAAGCTGAGCGATTTGGCGCTGCTGTTGGAAGAATACGGCGCGTTTCTGCAAGAAAAAGAGTTGGTGGACGAAAACGGCTATCTTGCGCTCCTGCCGGAAAAAATTTGCGCGGGCGCGCTCGACGGCGTAAACGTCTACTTTTTCGGGTTTCCTTCTTTTACGGCGCAGGCGCGCGAAGGCGTGCGCGCGGCGGCGGAACATGCCGCAAGCGTGACGGGGATCTTTCTTGCTGGGCGGGAAGAATTTTATACCAACGAGGCGGCGCGCGTTTTTAAGGAAGTGCTGCGCGAATACGGCGAACCCGAAACGGTGATGAAAAAGAGTACGCAATGCGCGCAGGCGCAAGCACTTTCGCAAATGCTTTTTTCGCCCGAAAAATTCGGCTTCGAGCCGCAGAAATCAAACAACGTGCAAATTATCCGCGCCGCCGACGAGTCGCAAGAGGCGGATCGGGTGTGCGCGCTCATCAAAAAATACGTGCGGGAAGGGCTTCGTTTCCGCGATATCGCCGTGCTCGGCGACGGCGGCGACACGCTCATTTGGGAGAAATATTTTCTCCGTTATGCCATTCCGTATTTTGCCGATCGCAAGCGTCCTTTTTCGGCGCATCCGTTCTGCAAGTTCGTTCTTGCCGTGCTCGAAGCCTTATCCGACGGCGGATTACCCGATACCGTCGATACGATCGTATCGAGCGTGTATTTCGGCGACGGCGACGAATACCGCAATTATCTTTTGCGCTTCGGCTGTTGGCGGGGCGCGTATCGGCGCGCATTGCGCGAGGGCGAGGCGCTGAAACGCTTTCACGCGGAACACCTGCGCGTCTGCCGTGAAAAACTGCTTGCGATTACGGCGCTGTTTCCGCGTAAGGGAACGGGGGAAGAATATCTTGCCGCAATCACGGCGCTGCGCGCCTTTGTCGGGGAAGAGCGGATCACGCAGAATTTGCAGCGTTCGTTTACGGGCGCGGAACAGGAATTTCTGAAGCTTTCGCCGCTGGAAAACGTGCTGGCGGAAATCGGTTATATCGCGGGAAACAGGCGGTTTGCCGCGCGCGAATTTGCCGCGCTGTTGAAAAGCGGCTTGCAAGCGGTTTCGGTTTCGATGATTCCGCAGTCGGTCGACGCGGTTTTTTTGGGCGATCTTACCGAAAGCAAATTTACGCGCCCGAAGGTGCTGTTCTGCACGGGGCTGACCGACGCGCTGCCCCGCGTGACGACCGATACCGCCGTGATCGACGACGGCGAAATTTCGCGCTTGAAGGAGTTGAGCGTCGAGGTCGAACCGGCGATCGCCCTTGTCAACCGCCGCGCGCGCGAGAGCTTAGCACTCAATTTAACCTCGTTCGGCGAACGGCTGTATTTGAGTTATCCCGAAAAGCGCGGGGGCGAACCGCAGAATCCGAGCGAAGCGCTCGCCTATTGCAGGAGCGCGTTTTTATGCGTGCCCGTCGACGACGTGTTTCCCTATAACTGCTGCGAACGCGCGAGCGCGGAGCTTGCGCTGCTTGCGCTCAAAGACGATTTCGAGGCGGGCAGGGAAGAGGAAGGCGGCAAGTACGCTTCCCTTCTCGCCGCGCTTACGCATAAAGAGGGGGGCATGTGCGAAGAAACGCGGTCGGCGCGCGTGGAAAAAGCGGGGGAGCTTTGGTTCGCGGGCGATCTTTCGCCGACGCTGCTCGAACGGTATTTCGACTGCCCGTATCAGAGCTTTGCGGAGCGCGCGCTGAAAATGCGTCCGCGCGACGAAGGCGCCATGCCCGATACCGACGCGGGCAGTTTCGTACATGCCGTCCTCGAACGCGTGGCGCAAAAGTTCAACGACGTGCAGGAAGAGAGCGTCTGCCGCGAAACGGCGCGCAGCGAGGCGCAAGCGCTTTTGCGTTCGCCCAAGTTCGCGCAGCTTTGCGACACGGGCGAAGGGGCGTATGCGGGCGGAAGGCTGGTTGCGGAGTGCGAAGAAGCCGCGGCGGCGGCTTACCGCCAGCTCAAAGGCTCGGCGTTCCGCGTCAGCATGGTCGAAGGAAAAATCGAATTGCCCGAGCTGAACATGCGGGGCAAAGCCGACCGTATCGACGAGGCGGAAGGCTACGTGCGCGTGATCGATTACAAAACGGGCGCGATCGACGATAAACCGCTTGCCTATTACACGGGCAGGAAATTACAGCTGCAGCTTTATCTGCTTGCCGCGGCGCGGCAGAAAACGGCGGCGGGCGCATTTTATTTCCCCGCGCAGGAAAGTTTTGCCAAGGCGGGCGAGGTCAAATACCGCATGCAGGGTTATTTTTCCTGTTCGGATCAAGTGATCGCCTATATGGATGCGACGCGCGAAGAGGGCAAAAAATCGGAATTCTTCGAGGGCGGCGGCAGAACGGAAAAGGGAATGCCGCAGGACGCGTTCGACGATTTTCTTTGCTATTCGCTGCTCGTTGCGAAAAAAGCCGAAGAGGAAATGCGCGCGGGGAACGTGACGCCGTCGCCTTACGGCGAAACGTGTTCTTATTGCAAATTCAAAGGTATGTGCGCCTTTACGGGCGTGCCGCGCCGCGAGGCGGGGGTGTCGTGCGCCGAGATCGTTTCGATTGTGCGCCGCGAAAGGGGGGAAGAATGAGCGTTTCGCTTACGCAAGAGCAGAAAGACGCGATTTCCGCGCGCGGCAGAGTGATCGTATCGGCGTCGGCGGGCAGCGGCAAGACCTTTGTTATGATCGAGCGGCTCGTATCGCTCATCGCGGACGAGGGCGTGGGCGTGAAAAACGTGCTGTGCGTTACGTTTACCAACAAGGCGGCGGCACAGATGCGCGAACGGCTGCGCGGCGCGCTCGTCAAAAAAATCGCCGCGGCGGGCGATGGAGCGGCGCGCAAACGCCTCAAAGAACAGCTCAACGATTTGCCGCTTGCCGATATCTGCACCATACACGCGTTTTGCGCAAGATTGCTGCGCAGCCGTTTCTACCGCGTCGGGCTCGATCCGTCCTTCCGCATTATCGGCGCGGACGACGCTACGGGCAAGGCGATCGGCGCGCGCGCCCTTGACGAGGTGTTCGAGCAGGCGTATGAGGAAGGCGGGGAAAAATTTGAAAGTCTGCTTGCCGTCTGGTTCTATAAAAAGCGCGATAAGCGTTTGCGCGGCTTGGTGGCTGCGCTGTACGAAAAGGCGCGCGGCGGCGCGGATACGGCGCGCGTGCTCGGCGAGGTGGGAGCGCACGATCTTTTCGATCGGGCGTGCGAAACGGTCGAACGCGGTTTCCGCAGAAAAATCGAATATTATCGCGATAGCGCGGACGCGGCGATCGTGTATTTTGCGGAAACCAACGCGCGCGCGGTGAAGGTTGCTCACGAGATCATGGCGGCGTGCGAGGCGCTGTTAAACAGTGCCGATTTGTTTTCTATGGCAAGCGTTTTGCGCCCTGCGATCTCGTCCATGCCCCCTTCTTCCAAGGCGGAAGAAGAGGACAAGCGTATTCTGAAAGCCCTTTCGTATGCCTCAAAGGGCATCAAAGGGGTTTACGGCGAGCTTGCCGCATTTTCCTCGCGCGAGGAGGAACGCGAAAAATGCGAAAACGCGCGCATGCGCGCCGCCGCGCTCGCCGCGCTTGCGAAACGGTACGACGAAACGGTCAGCCGCATGAAAACCGAACAGGGCGTGCTCGATTACGACGATTTGGAACGCTATACCATCGCGCTGTTGCAAGACGAAGAAACGCGGCGCGAGCTGCAGGAAAAATATCGCTTTCTGTTCGTAGACGAGTATCAGGACGTCAACCCCGTGCAGGAGCGTATTTTATCGGCGCTGACGGGGGAAGAGGCGTTTTTCGTGGGCGACGGGAAACAGGCGATTTACGGATTCCGCGGCAGCCGTTCGGAATTTTTCGACCAAAAGACGCATGAGCTGAACGCGCTTTCGCTGACGCGCAACTTCCGTTCGTCGCGGGCGGTTATAAATGCCGTGAACCGCGTGTTTTCCAAAATCCTGACGGGGTATCCGCTCATAGATCGGAAGAGCACACGTCTGAACTCCAGTCAC
>CAJUGP010000006.1:19131-52555 GCA_910586365.1 uncultured Christensenella sp.
TCGTGATTGGAGTTCAGACGTGTCCTCTTCCGATCTTGACGGGCGGCGAGCGTTACGGCGAACACGAAGGAGACGTGCAGTTTCATTTGATCCCCGAGCGGGAAAAGCAGGAAAAAACGCGCGGGGTGTATTCGGTGGCGGAAAGCGTGGGAGAAGAGGAGAGCGACGCGCTGAGCGACGAGGTCGTACGGCTGATCGAAGCCGAACGCGGCGCGCTCTTTTACGACGTTGACGCGGGGCGCGAACGCACGGTCGGCTGGGGCGATATTGCCGTTCTCGTGCGCAAAAACACGGGCGACGCGGAACGCATCGTGCGCGCGCTCGTCTCGCGCGGTATCCCCGTCACCACGTCGTCGAAGATCAACGTGTGCGATTATTTCGAGGCGCGGCTTTTGATCGATTGGTTGTCGCTCCTCGATAACGCGCGGCAGGATATTCCGCTCGGAACGGCGCTGCTCTCGCCCGTAGGCGGATTTACCGACGGCGAATTGGCGGCGATCCGCTTGCGCTTTCCCTCGCCCTATACCTTCCGCGAGGCGTGCGAAAAATACCGCCGCATGCTGTGCGATCCGATCGCGCAAAAGCTTGCGGCGTTTGAAGAACGGTATGCGCGTCTGCGCGCGCTGTGCGCCGTGCGCACGGCGGCGGAGATGATGAACGAATTGCTTTCGGCGGGGTTGGAGCGGCAGATCGCGCAAAAAGGAAGCGTGCAGGCGCGCTTATCGCACGTGCAGCGGCTCATCGCCGAGGCGGCGGACGACGGCGTACACGAGTTTTTGGCGCGGCTGAAAGCGCTTTCCTACCGCGTGGATTTTTGCGAGAGCGGCGGCGAAAATGCCGTAAAAGTGCATACCATGCACGCGTCCAAGGGCTTGGAATACCCCGTCGTCATTCTTGCAGGGCTGGATGCTCCCTTCCACGGCGTCGATAAAGACGAATTGATGTGGACGGAAGAATTTTACGCCGCGCCCAAGAGTTACGACGTAAAAACGCGCACGGTCAGCGAAAATATGCTGCGTCTTGCCGCCCAAGCGGCGGAAGAGGAAAAGCAGCTTATCGAAGAAAAAAATCTGCTTTACGTGGCGATGACACGCGCGCAGTACCGTCTGCATATGCTGTTTGCGGGGAAAGAAACGATCCCCGCGCAATTTGCGTCGCGGTTCTCCGATTTTATCGATCTGCACGAAACGGCGGATTATTTTACGGAAGGGGGCAGTCTGCCGCCGCCGAAACGGCGCAGCGCGCTTGCGGGCAAACATGACGAAACGCTTTCAAAGACGATCGAAAATCTGTATGCCGTCGCCTATCCGCATGCCGCCGCGACCGTTCTGCCCGTAAAGAGTTCGGCGACCGCGCTGATGCGCGAAGAAGAAAACGAAGAGCGCGCGCATTTTACGGGAAAGGGGTTCAGCAAGGAAGAGGGCGTCGCGTACCATTTGTTTTTGCAGAACGTGACCTTCGGCGCGGACGCGGAAGAAGAATTTGCGCGTATGCGCCGTGCAGGGATTTTAACCGAAGAGCAAGCCGCGTTGATCGACCTTGCGCAGCTGAAAAAGATCTTGGCGATCCCCTGCCTCGCGTCGCTTGCGGGCAAACGTATTTTCCGCGAACAGACCTTTCTCGTGCGCCTTTCCGCGCGCGAAACGGGCGTTGCCGATTGCGACGACGAGCTTATCTTTCAGGGCGCGATCGATTTATTGGTCGAGGACGAACAGGGTTTTACCGTCGTCGATTACAAATATTCGGGCAAGGACGAGCGCGATATCGTGAAATCGTACGCCGTTCAGATCAACCTATATAAAAAAGCCGTTGCGCGGACCATGCGCGTAAGGGAAGAGAGCGTGCGCGCGCGGATCGTGAATATCGCCTCGGGGCGCGAAATCGTGTTATAAAAAAATTCCCGTCGGACGGGAATAAGTTTCGCGAAAAGCGGGTATCATTTATCGGATAGGATTGCGGAGGGGTTATGGAAATCTTTTTGAAGTTGATAGAACAGGTGGGGGCGAACGTGCCCGCATGGGCGCCGCTTATCGTGTGCCCCGCGCTCGTTGCGGCGCTTGCCGTGCTTTTTACGGTCGTAGGCGGCAGAAAAGCGTATGCGCCGCTTTCGCTTGCCGTCGGCGCGGCGGGGGTCTTTTTCGTGTGCTGCGCCGAAAACGCGACAATTGGTTTGATTTACGCCGCGCTGTTTTTATTTGTCGCAGGGCTTTTTTCGCTGCTCTTTCTCATTCCCTGTCCGCTCAAAAAACGCGCGGAAGGGCGCGAGGACAGACGGCGCGCCCGCGACGAGGCGATTTATCAAACCTTCCGCGAAGAGTTAGAGCTGCCCGAAGAGAACGTGCCCGCGGGCGAAAAACCGCTTGCAACGGCGGAAGAGTGCGGCACTTGCCTTTCGCACGTGACGGCGCTGCTCGCAAAGCTCAAAAAGGAAAAGCTCAGCCCTGCCGACCGTTTGGAAATCGAGGCGCTCACGCGCACGGTGGAAGGATACCGCGGCAAGTCGCTCAGCGAAAAAGAGCTGCACCTCGTCAACGACTGTCTTGCCACCGTCTTGAAACTGACCGCAAAATATAAATTATAAGGGAAGATTGGTCAACGTGTTTACGGTGAGCTGCAGCAGGCGGTTATGCCGTCTTGCCTGCGCGAGCGTATCGGGCGTGATCAGGTCGCCCGTGTGCGCCACAACGTTGCCTTCCGAATCGAATACCGTTTTGCGTACGCGCCGTCCGAGCAGATTGAGCCGATTAAATTTGCTCTCGGACGGCGTTTTTTCTTTTGCCGCCGTATTTACCGCGCACGCGGCGCTTTTTTTATGCGGCGTCTGCGCGGCGCGTTTGCGCGCGGAAGGCTCGCTGCGCAGAATGACGACGTTTCCGAAACGGGCGCGCGCGGCGGAAAAGCGCGAGCCGTCGTTGAGAATGAGGTACGCGCCGTCGCTTTCGAGCGAAAGATCGTAAACCGTGCCGAGCGATTCGCCGCGTTCCGAATAGACGGCAAGCCCGAACGGGGCGTTCTGCCCTTGGCTTTCGATAATTTCGGCGCGTTGGTCGTTGCAGACGACCGCGTCGCCGACCGAGAGCACGGCGCGGGCGGGCAGATAAAATTCGTTTTCTTCGCCGTCGGCGCATCCGAGCGCAAAGAGTTTGGTGCGGTTTTTGGTGAGCAGCACGCTGAGCACGTAACCGAGTTCGTTTCCTTCTCTTGAAAAAATGCGTTTTCCGATAAGAGTTGAAATTTGCATGATTCTCTCTCCTGCATTGCGCGGCGGTTTTCGATATGGCGCAATCGCGTATACTTTAACGTATGCCGTCTTTTACGGTATTTCAACGCAAATTTTATAAAAGAAAGAAAAATTAAGTCGAATTCAAGTTACGGCAAGCGAAGCAGGTCAGCGGGAAGAATTGCTTTTGCGGTACGCGCGGGGCGATACGCCGAACGCTTTTTTGAAGATTTTGGAAAAATAATTGTAATCGGGTATCCCGCATTTCTGCGCGATCGCGTTTACGGCAAGATCGGTTTCCGCGAGGTAGGAACAGGCGCGGTGAAGCCGTCTTTTTTTGATATATTCGGCGGGGGAATCGTTAAAATAATCTTTGAAAATGCCGTATAGCTCGTTGCGCGAAAGGCGGAAGCGTGCGCACAGTTCGGAAACGGAAAGCGCGTCTTTGAGGTGCGAATTGACATACGCGTCGATTTGACGGTCGATGCCGCCTTCCGCCGCGCTCATCAAGCCTTTTAGATGCTCGTATCCCGCGCACGCGTCGAGAATGCGGATCGCCGAATTGATTTTTTCCTGTTCGACAAGGGGCAGCGCGCCGTACGAGGCGGTCAGCTCCTGTTTGGTTGCGTCGGCAAGGGCGGCGAGCACGGCGTCGGGCAGACCGCTTTCTTCGGCGCGGATCTGCCCGACCACGATATAGCCGATGATCCGTTCGCCGTAGAGCACGGGCGAAACGCACTCCAAAAGACCCGCATGGCAGATATAGCGGTATTGGCGGTGCGTTTTTTTGCATTCGGCGAACGCGCGTTTGTCGCACAGGCGGCATTTTTCGTCCTGCTCGGGAATTTCGCGCAGGCGTTTGCAAAAGGGGGTGTGTTTTTCGGGGAAGTAACAAAGCTCGTTTCCCGCTTCGTCGCAAATGCAGATTTTAATGTGCGCTAAATTGTAAAAATCGCGTAAAAGCTCTTGCATTTTCGCCAATCCGAAATCGTTCATATAAGTATTCCTCGGTACGAAATTACCATATTTATAAACGCATTTTACTATATTCGCGCGCGTTTGGCAAGTAAAATAGCGGTATGAATTATTTGAGCATCGACGTCGGAACGACAAATTGCAAATGTCAGCTCTTTTCCGATCGCGGCGAAATCCTGGAAGAGAACGCCGCGGAATACGGCTTTTACGTCGAAAACGGCGATACGTACGTCGACGTAGCGGCGATCCGTTCGCACGTGCGCGGTATGATTTCTGCCGTTGCGCGCAGGCATACGGTTGATTCCATTTGTATTTCTTCGTTCGGGGAGTCGTTCGTTTTGCTCAGCGAACAAGACGAAGTGCTGTTCCGCCCTATGCTTTACACCGATCCGCGCGGCGAGGAAGAGGCGCGCGCGATCGCGCGGCGGTTTTCCGAAGAACGGTTGTTTGCGTCCACGGGCACGCTGCCCCATAGCATGTACTCGCTCAGTAAGCTGCTATGGATCAAAAAGCACGCGCCGAACGCCTTTGAAAAAGCCGATAAACTCATGCTGCTGTGCGATTATATCGGCTATTTGCTCACGGGCGAGCGGGTCATCGATTATTCGCTTGCCTCGCGCACGGGGGCGTTCGATATCCGCGCGCTGCAATTCGATCGCGAATTGCTCTCTGCGTTTTCCGTTCCCGTATCGCTTTTTTCGCGTCCGATGCCGGCGGGCAGCGTCGTGGGTAAAGTAAAGGCGCAAACGTGCGGAGAGCTCGGTCTGCCTGAAACTTGCAAGGTGATCTTGGGCAGTCACGATCAAATTTGCTCCGCGCTCGGCGCGGGCGCGCTCGAAGAGGGCGACGCCGTCGACGGCATGGGTACGGTGGAGTGCATCACGACGCTTTTCCGCACGCTGCCGAATGCTCCCGTCATGGGCAAACAGGGTTACGTATGCGTCCCTTACGCCGTGAAAGGGCTTTACTGCACCTATCTTTTCAACTATTCGTGCGGCTTGCTCGTGCGTTGGTTCCGCCGGACGTTATTGCACGACTATAAAGGCGAGGAGCGCAGCTTTTTCGACTATATCGAAAAGCGCATGAAAGACCAGCCTTCGCGCGTGCTGGCGCTGCCCTATTTTGCGGGCGCGGCGACGCCGTATGCCGATATCAACGCGACGGGCGCTTTTCTGCATTTGACGGCACAGACCGAGGATGCGGAAATCTACCGCGCGATTTTGGAAGCGTGCGCCATGGAAATGAAGCTCAACACCCAAACGATACGTTCTTACGGCATCGAAATCAAGCGCGCCACGGCGACGGGGGGCGGTGCGAATTCGGAAAAATGGCTGCAAATCAAGGCGGAAATACAAGAGATTCCCTTCCGCACGCTGCGTTCTTCCGAGGGGGGGCTTTGCGGCTGCGCCATGTTGCAAGCGGTCGCCATGGGTACGGCGGACAATCTGAGCGAGGCGGCGGCGACGTTCGTGCGCTATGCCAAATTATACGAGCCGCGCGGCGGAAGCCGTTACGCCCAACATTACGAAAAATATAAAAAATTATATCGACTGATAAAGGAGATCGACTGAAATGAAATTTGCACTGTTTTTCGGCAACCGCGGGTTTATGCCCGGCGAACTGATCACTGGCGCGCGCAAAGAGATGATCGAGGCGGTGACCAAGGCGGGCTTCGATTATCTTGCGATGGACGAAAACCTCACCCGTTACGGCGCGGTTGAAACGCGCGAAGAAGGGAGAATGTACCACGATTGGCTCAAATCCCATGAGGGCGAGTACGACGGCGTTATTCTGTGCATGCCCATTTTTATCGACGAGAACGGCGCGGTCGCCGCGCTGCAAGATGCGGGCGTGCCCATTCTCATGCAGGCGTATCCCGACGAAATCGGCAAAATGGACTTCAAACACCGCCGCGACGCGTTTTGCGGAAAGTTTTCGGTGACGGATGTTTTTTACCAATACCGCATTCCGTTCACGGTCATGCCTCCGCACGTCGTGCATCCGCTTTCCGATGCGTTTGCGCAAAACTTAACGGATTTTGCCGCGATCTGCCGCGTCGTCAAGGGAATGAAGCGCTTTAACCTCGGCTGTATCGGCGCGCGCACGACGGCGTTCAAAACCGTGCGGTTCGACGAAGTAACGTTGCAGCGGTACGGCATCAACGTCGAAAGCTTCGATTTGTCCGAGCTTATCGATTTCGTGAACAAAAAGAAAGACGACGACCCTGCCGTTCTGGCGAAAAGCAAGCGGTTGGAGGGGTATGCCGATTTTTCGCGCGTTCCCGTGCAAAACAAGCTGACGCTTGCGAAGATCTCGGTCGTTCTCGACGAGTATATCGAGGCCTACCGTTTAGACGCTTTAACGCTGCGCTGCTGGAACGAGATGGAAACGATCCTGCGCGTCTGCCCGTGCGTGCTGATCTCCGAGCTGAACGATCGGGGGATCGTGTGCTCGTGCGAGATCGATTTAACGTCGGCGATCACCATGCGCGCGATGGCGCTTGCAAGCGAAAGACCCACGGCATGTCTTGATTGGAACAACAATTACGGCGACGACGAGAACAAGGTCATTCTCTTCCATTGCGGACCCGTCGCGCAGAGCCTGATGGACGGGAAGGGCGCCGTGACCGAACATAAAATGTTTGCAAAGGGCGATCCCGGTTCGGGCTGGGGCACGAACGAGGGCAGGATCAAGGCGATGGACATGACTTTTTCCAACGGCTTTACCGAGGACGGAAAACTCAAAGTTTATGCGAGCGAAGCGCGCTTTACGGGCGAACCGATCGAAAAGGAATTTTTCGGCTGCGGCGGCGTGGCGGAAATTCCCGCTTTGCAGAAAAAGCTGATTCGGCTTGCAAAGGGCGGCTTCAAACACCATACCACGGTGGGCGTCGGGCATATGAAATACGTTTTGGAAGAGGCGTTCGGAAATTATCTTCACTACGAAGTCATTAAGATCGAGGAGTAAACGAATGTTAGCAAGTTTGAAAGAAGTGTGCGAAATCGCAAAGAAAACCAAAACGGCGGTCGGCAGTTTCAACACGCCCAACCTCGAATGTCTGCTTGCCGTGCTCGACGCGGCGCAAACGCTGCACGTGCCCGTGATCGCGGCGCACGCGCAATGCCACGAGGACGTTGCGCCGCTTGAAAAAATCGGTCCCGTCATGCTCGAACTCGCCCGCCGCGCAAGCGTGCCCGTTTGCGTGCATCTCGACCACGGCGAAGATTTTGAATATTGCAAGAGGGCGGCGGAACTCGGGTTTACCTCGGTGATGATCGATTATTCCGCGCTTTCTTACGGGGAAAACGTGCAGGGGACGAAGGCGTTTGTCGATTATGCGCATACGCACGGGGTGGACGTCGAGGCGGAGCTGGGCGCGCTGCCGCAGCGCGAGGGCGGCGGCGAGAGCGCCGCGCGTCCCGAAGAGCTGTATACCAAACCCGAATTGGTGGAAGAATATCTTGCGCGGACGGGCGCGGACGCGCTTGCAATCGCGTTCGGCACGGCGCACGGCATCTATAAAACCAAACCCGTGCTCAACATGGATATTATCAGCGAAGTGAGAAAGCATACGGATCTGCCGCTCGTTATGCACGGCGGGAGCGGAATTTCGCACGAAGAATACAAAGAAGTGATCCGCCGCGGAATCAATAAAATTAACTATTATTCCTATATGTCCTACGAGGGCTATGCGGCGGCGAAGGCTGCCGCGGGCAAAAAGGACGCGGACTTTTTCCACAACCTTGCGTTAAAAGCGCAAAAGGCGATGGAGCAAAACGCGCTGCAAACCTTAAAGGTGTTCAGCGGAAAAGAGTAAAACGGAAAGAAAGGGCAGAGCGAAACGCTCTGCTTTTTTTATGGGGATTCCTCGACAGGCTACAACGCGCTGTGCGCTCGTGCCGCCTAAGGCGGGGCGGAATGACAAGGGGGCGGACATAGTTTGTCATTTCGAGCGGAGCGCTGAAGGCGCGCAGTCGAGAAATCTTTGCGCGAACGCCGAGAGCCTTCCGCTTTTTGAGAATTGCGAAAAAAATCGGTGCGGCGGCGCGCGAGCGCGTGACAAACGGAAGGGAAAATGGTACAATATCCTTTACGGGAGGGCTTACGGGTGTTGGAATTTTTGATTTGCGCGTTGGCGGGGATCGGCGCGGGCGTCGCAACAGGATTTGCGGGGCTTTCGGCGGCGGTTTTTATTTCGCCCATGCTCGTCACCTTTTTGCACGTTCCCGTGTTCGAGGCGGTCGGTATCGCGCTCGCTTCCGACGTGCTTGCCTCGGCGGTAACGGCGTTTACCTATTCTAAAAGCGGAAATATCGATACGGGCAGAAGCTCCATGCTGCTCGTAAGCGTCGTCTGTTTTACCGTGATCGGCACCGCCGTCGCCTTTGCCGTTTCTTCCGTATCGGTCGGGGAACGGGCAATGGAGTTGGTTTCGATCGCGGGTTCGCTCATTTTAGGGTTAAAGTTTATCATCAATCCCGTAACGCGGCGTGCGCGCGAGAAAACGAAATTCTTTTCGCCGACGCTGCTTGCCGCGCTCTGCGGTGCGGTGATCGGGTTTGTGTGCGGCTTTCAAGGCACGGGCGGCGGCATGATGATGCTGTTCGCGCTGACCATCGTGCTCGGCTATGCCTTCAAAACGGCAGTGGGAACGAGCGTTTTGATCATGGCTTATACGGCGTTCCTCGGCGCGTCGGTGCATTTTGTTATAAACGGTTTGCCGAACATTCCCATGCTGCTGACGTGTGTGATTTTCACGTTTATCGCGGCGCGTATCGCCGCAACGATCGCCAATAAAATATCCGTCGTGAAACTCAACCGCGCAACGGGCGTATTGCTTGCGATCTCGGCGGCGGTAATGTTACTGACGACGCTGTTTGCGTAACGGGAGGGGGCATGTCGGAAGAGCAGCGGATCGAAGCATTGGCGGCGGCGTGCGCCGCGATTATAGATCACCCCTATTTGCAGAACGTGCAAATCGAGCGAACGCTCATCGGGCGGCGGTATTCTCTGCGCGTGGCGTTCAATACCCGTCTGTGTGTGTACGTGCCGTATCTGTATTCGGAGAGCGAGGCGTTAAGTTTCGTAAAAAAACACAGGCGTTACGTATGCAACCGTCTTCGTCCGCAGCCCGTGCTGCCAGCTTACGAAGAGGGGGACGCCGTTTTTCTGTTCGGGAAAGAGTATATCGTCGCGCGCGCGGGTGATACGTATCGGCTGGAAGGCGAGCGGAGCATCGATTGCGGATATGACGTAAAAAAACACATTCTCGCATTGCTTTACCGCAACGCGGAAACGTTTTTGCATGATTACACACGCGCCGTAGCGGCGGATTGCGGCATCGCCTGCCCGAAGGTCACGCTCTCGCATGCAAAAAGCTATTGGGGCTGCTGCCGCCGCGAACGGGAAGGCGTCACGGTTTCGTATCTGCGTTGGGCGTGTTTGCTGCCCGAGCGGGTGTTGCGCTATCTCGTCGTGCACGAGCTGTGCCATATCGCGTGTTTCAATCACAGCCGCAGTTTTTGGGCGGCGGTGCAAAAAGCGCTTCCCGATTATAAGGAACGCAACAAACTGCTCGACGATTACGCCGTTGCGGATTTTAACGCGCGGTTCGGTGTGCGTTGGTAAAAAATTTTCTTCCGAGCGCGTATAACGGACGGAAAACCGTCCAAAATAAGCGTAGAAGGGAGATGAATTTATGGACTTTACCAAGACGCAGACTTATTACAATCTCGCAAGAAGCTTTGCGGGAGAATGTCAGGCGGGCATGCGCTATCAGTTGACGGCGCGGGAAGCCACGCATCAGGGTTATCAGGTTTTGGCGGATACGATCAAAACGATCGCCAAGAACGAAACCAACCATGCACGCGTGTTTTTCCAGACCTTGCTGAAAGAAGCGGGCAGCCGCGATAACATTCATATCGACGCAAGTTATCCGTTCCATGCGGGTACGTTAGCGCAGAATTTGCAATTTGCGGCGATCGACGAACAGGACGAAGCGGAAAATATTTACCCGCAGTTTGCAAAAATTGCGCGGGAAGAGGGGTTTGAGCAAATCGCGCTCAAATTCGAGCAGGTTGCCAAAGTGGAAGACAATCACAGAATTATCTTCGGTTATCTGCACGAGGCGTTTGAGGACGGCTCTCTCTATAAAGCCGAACGTCCCATGCTGTGGATATGCAGCGAATGCGGATTTATGCACACGTCGAAAGAATCGTGGAAGGTTTGCCCTCTTTGCGGCGCGCCGCAGGGTGATACCGAACTTCATCTGCCCTTCAAAAAGGAGAATTTATGAAAAAGGTAAACAACAACGAGAAGGTAAACAACGCTAAGAACGCGCAGAACAACGTTCAGGACAACGCGCAGAACAAGGCTCAGAAGAGCGGCAAGTGCTCGAGAGCGAAGAACTGCAAATAATGAAAAAGAAGAATGCCTTAAAAAAAGGCGCAAAAATGAGTTCTCGGGATGACGTTCTCGGCTCTTATACGGGGGTTAGTACCGACGGCGGTTACGAAAAACCCGTGCAAGACGCGGACGATTTATAAGAGGGAAGAAGAGCGGAAAGTATTTCCGCTCTTTTTTCGCTTGATAAGTTGCCGTATACATGGTATAATGAAAATGCTCATTTTTTAAGCAGGTACGTTATGAAAAAGAAAATTACGGTTTTTTTGACGACGGTTATATGCCTTATCCTCGCGCTGTGCTCTTTTTCCGCGTGCGGCTTTTTTGCCAGCGCGCCCGACGGCAACACGCCGTTCGACGTTGCGGTCGATAACGGATACCAAGGATCGTTGGATAATTGGCTTGCGGACGGCGAAGGCGGAACGACGCAGCAGAAAAATTGGTACGAGAGCTATTTGCAAGCCGTGCAGGCGGGGGAATTTACGGGTACGTTTCCCGAATTTCTTGCGGCGGTCGGCGACGGAACGGCGGCGGCGAACAAAGCGCTTTGCTCGGTCGTGAGCGTGTACGCGGTCGGAACGTCGTCCCATTCCGCAGGCGCGGGCGTGATCTATTCGCTCGATAAACAAACGGGAAGCGCGTATATCGTCACCAACTACCACGTTGTGTACCGCGCGGCGTTGGGCAAGGTCGACGATCATATCGTCGTCTATTTATACGGCAACGAAACGTATCCGAATTTTGACCCCGATACGAGCGGCGCGATCGACGCGTATTACGTCGGCGGTTCGATGACGAGCGACATTGCCGTTCTGCACGTGGAGCAATCGGACGCGTTAAAAGGCGATTCGAGTATTGCGCGCGCGGCGGTTGCGGCGAATTCCGATGCGGTCACGGTCGGCGAAAGTGTATTTGCCGTCGGCAATCCGCTCGGCAAAGGGTTGAGCGTGACGCGCGGCGTCGTATCGGTGGAGCGCGAGGAGATCAACGCCACCGCCGCCGACGGAATAACGCACATGATATTGCCCGAAATCCGTACCGATGCGGCGGTCAATCACGGCAATTCGGGCGGCGGGCTGTTTAATTTGCGCGGAGAACTTGTCGGCATCGTCAACGCGCGACTCGATTCGATAAAGGACGGCGCGGGTACGGAGGACGGCGTGGCGGGCTTCGGCTACGCGTTGCCGACGAATTTTGCGCTTGCCGTCGCCGAAAGCATTATCGACGGAATTTCGTATCGCACGGACGGGACGATCGATTATGAAAAGCCTGCTGCGGCGACGCGTGCGATCACGGGCGTCGAATGCGCGGTGTTATCGACGCAAACGGTATTTAACGAAGAAACGTGTAAATTCTATCGGCAGGAGAAAATCGTCGTGAATAGAACGTTGCTTACAGGATCGGCATGCGTGACGGCAGGGCTGCGGAACGGCGATACGCTTATTTCGGGAAAAATTATCCACGCGCAGCGCGAAGAAAGAACGGTGATGTTCACCCGATTGCATAAGTTGGATGATTTTTTATACAACGTTCGGAAAAACGACACCGTTGTGTTAACGGTATCGCGCGGCGGCGAAACGAAGGAAATTTCGGTTGTGTTTTCATCGCCGCAAGATTTTGTTGCGGTTGCGTAAAGGACTGAGAAAACGGCGCTTGTTGGAGCGCCGTTTTAGTGTGAATTTATAAAAAGAAATAGCACCCTTATGGAGTGCTGTTTCTTTTTGGAGCAGGAAACGGGAGTCGCGCCTTTGGCGGCGCGCCCCGATGCATGGCACACCGTGCCATGCAGTTTGCGAAAAAGGTTTTATGATAACTTGCTGAGTTGACGCAAACCGATTGCTCGCGCAATCGTCTCCACCCTCGACTCCCGTTTCAAGTACGTAAACGCAAAGAAACAGCACTTTTGTGAAGTGCTGTTTCTTTTTGGAGCAGGAAACGGGAGTCGAACCCGCCGGGATCAGCTTGGGAAGCTGACGCCATACCGCTAGGCGATTCCTGCATGTGAAATTGAAAGCCGTTCGACTCCGTTTCCGAAACGGGAGTACCTTCGCCGCGGTGCGGCTCGGTGGCTGCGCACGCCCCCGCCGGGATCAGCTTGGGAAGCTGACGCCATACCGCTAGGCGATTCCTGCGTATGAAATTGAAAACCGTTTGATCCCGTTTCCGAAACGGGAGTACCTTCGCCGCAACGCATAAAAGGGAAACTATGTCACGAAATTTCGCTTATCATTATACGAAACCTTTTGCTCTTTGTCAAGCAAAATTTTACCATATCCGAAAATTCCCGTTATTGCAAAACGCCGTGTGAAAAAATTATTATAAAATTTTTTTCGGAAAAGTATTGACAACTCTTTTGAAACATGTTATTCTGTAATTGGTTACGCGGATAACCGAATATTAGTTACGAAATTAGTTACGGCAATATTTACATCGTTACGAAAGCGGTTACGGTAAACGTTTCGGTAAACGAGGCTGTGAAAATAAGAAAAAATGCGTGCGCGTTACACGGTGCACTTTGGGAGTAAATATGGACGAACGAATCCGACAAGCGGTGTTTCCCGTTGCGGTATACGAAGCAAGTGCGAACGTGGAAAACGCCGAATTATTTTTGCAGCCCTGCGATTTACAGATCGGATTGAGCGAACAGCATCTGATCACCGTGCACGGAAAGGGGTACGTCGTTCTCGATTTCGGTAAAGAATTGCACGGAGCGGTGCGGATTTTAACGCTTGGCGCGGACGGCGAGCAAGCAAACGTTCATATCCGAACGGGCGAATCGGTTTCGGAAGCCTATGCCGGGATCGGGCAGAAGAATGCGGGCAATTTCCATTCTCTGCGCGATATTCATACCAAACTGCTTATCTATTCCGATATGGAGTTTTTGCAGACGGGATTCCGTTATGTGCGGATCGATTTCGAGGAAGAGAAAACCGTCGTGCTCAAAGCGGTGCTTGCTACGGAGATACGCCGCGACTTGCATGCCGTCGGCTCGTTCGAGTGCGACGATGCGCGCGTAAACGAAATTTTTGCGGTGGCGCAGCGTACGCTCGAACTCAATATGCAAAATTATATTTGGGACGGCATTAAGCGCGATTGCCTTGTATGGATCGGCGACATGCACCCCGAAACGACGGGCATTTGCTGTTTGTTCGGCTCGGACGGCACCGTGGAGCGTTCGCTCGATTATATCACGGCGCATACGCCTCTGCCGCAGTGGATGAACGGCATTCCTTCCTATACCTGTTGGTGGCTTATCATTTTGCACGATTATTACATGCAAAACGGCAATAAAGAATATCTCGAACAAAATAGAGCGTATCTCGAAGGCGCGGTGCGGCTCATGAACGATTGCGTTACCGAAACGGGGGAGATAACCGTCGAAGCGCTCTTCGATTGGCCCAGCCATAACTCCGCCGACGAGAAAATCGGGATTTATGCCATTTGGGTGTTGGCGGGCAAATATGCGTTTACATTGTTTGAAGAACTTGCGCTCGATACCGAGGTCTGCGTGCGCATGATGGAAAAATTAGCGCGTAATCGCAATCAAACCGTAGCAAACTATAAACAGTGCGAAGCGATGCTCGTTTACGCAGGCGTGAAACAGCCGCTTGAAAGTTATGCGTTTTTAACGAACGGCGGGGCGAAGGGTTTTTCCACGTTTATGAGTTATTATCTGCTTTCGGCGATCGCGCGGACCGACGCCGCCTGCGCCGTTTCGTTGATGAAGGAATATTACGGCGCTATGCTCGACTTGGGTGCGACGACGTTTTGGGAAGATTTCCATCTCGATTGGGTAAACGGCAGCGCGCCGATCACGCGTTTGCCCGAGGAAGGCGAAAAAGACGTTCACGGCGATTTCGGCGATCATTGTTACGTTGGATTCCGCCACAGCCTGTGCCACGGTTGGTCGTGCGGACCCGTTCCCTTTCTCATAAAAGTCGTCGGCGGGATCGAAATTTTAGCGCCGGGCTGCAAAAAAATGGCGGTGAAGCCCGTTGCGGCAGGGTTTAAGCGGTATAAAATCGTCTATCCCACGCCGTTCGGGAACATCGAGATCGAGTTGAAAGACGGAAAAATCACGAAAAAAATTCCGAGCGGCATCGAATTAGTCGATTGAGCCCGTAAAAAATTAAAAAAAGTTGAGAGCAACCGGTTGCTCTTTTGTGCGTTCTTGCAGAACGCACAAAAAAAATCATTAATAGGAAATTATTGATCGGGGAGGATAAGCATGAAGAAAAAAATTGTCGGGTTTCTTGCGGCGTTGGCGTGCGCGGCTTGCGCAGTGCCTTATTGCGCGGCGGCTGCCCAAACGGCGGAAGGGGACGGCGTTGCCGTTCAAACGGTTTGGGAAGGGCAGGAAGCGATTTTCCTGCAAAGCGTATCGCTCGAACGCGGCGAGGAAATTTATTCCTTTATCTGCAAATTCGACAAAGCGGTATCCGACGGCAGCACCGCATTGGAAGAGGCGAAAAAATCGCTTATCGCGGTAAACGGAACGCTGCTTTCCGCGATCGCAGGCGCGTCCGCAGGATACGACGCCGAGGACGATACGTTGATCGCGTTCGCCGTTCCCGCAAGCTTTTTTACTGAGGGCGAAAAAGTGACCGCCGAAGTGTTCGGCGGACTGTTGAGCGCGACCGACCGTGTTACGACCGTGCGCTATACGTACGAGTTTTCTTCGTCCGCTACGCAGGGAAAGCGCATTTACCGCGGCGACGACGTGAGCGCGTTCGACGAAGTGCGCGTCACCTCGATTTCCGCGCCGACGATCGAGAGCGGGAATTTTACCTTCAAAGTGTATTTTTCCGATTCCATCACTTCCAAAAAATATATCGACTTGCAGGCAATGGATAACCGTTGGCTGCGCGATCAGTACGGCGAGGACGCGAAAAACAACGTGACGAGCTATTCGTATACCAACGCCGAATTAAATTTACTGCATTCCTATCAGGTATACGGTTGGTCGAACGAGCACAGCCTCAGCCATAAACTGATGTTCGGCTGCACCGAAATGAACGGACTGAAAGCATTTTTCGCCAACACGACGCAGCTCGATATGACGCCCAAGACGACCGTAAACGGATTGCAGGCGTTCAGCGTGCGCCAGCTGTTGGAATCGGTGGCGCAGGAAGGCATTTCCTATTCGAGCGACGGCGAACACTTCGAGCCTTTTTACGGATCGCTGCAAGTTTTGGCGGTGCAGATCCATATCGACAGCAATTTTATTCAAGTCGTATTAAAGGGCGATTCGCTGCACGATAAGAACTTAAAACCTGTAAAGACGCGCCGCAAGGTAGGCGAAAATCAATACGAATATCAAGACATTACGTCTTTCCATGAAAATCTTGCTCCCGATCTCAAACAGAACATGCTCTTCGGCTTAAAGGCGGGGCTGCTGCTCCCCAACGGGAAAGCCGTTCACAAAGACGCGTATTTCATTTACGATTATTCGCGCAAAGCGTGGATCTCTGCCGATCAGCTTACCGACGCGCAGCCGAACGTAGACGACACGCTTGACAATCAGATGGGATTGACCGAAGGCGAACTCATCACGTATAACAAGAAGAAATAAGGAGAAGGGGCATGAAAAAGAGATTTATTTCGTTTGGGGCGATCGCGCTCGTATCCGTTCTTTGCGCAAGCGCGTTGGCGGGCTGCGGCGGCGAAAAAGGTCCGAAGGGCGATCCGCTGCCCGATATGGACGTGAATTACACGTATACCAAGCAGAACAACGAAGGGCTCATGCAGTTTTACAGCTCCGATCAAGGCTTCGACGCGTTTATCAACGAGTATATGCGCCGCCATCTGCGTTACGACGAGTATTCGATCGGCGATCTCAAAGTGGGCGAAGGAAGCACCGTTTGGAAGGAATGGGACGCGATGTCGGTCATGTGGATGAACACGGCGGGCATCGGTTACAGCCCCAAGGCGACGGTGAACAACTGGATCTCTTCGATCACGCAAGACGCATTCGGCTATATCTGGATGGATAACGGAACGACGACCACCGACTGGGGGCAGAGCTGGGAGTTCCCGAACATGGGGCACTCTTATTACGTCAACGAGAACAACGACGTCATCTTCCTCAATACGTCTTACCTCAACGGACAGAACAATATCAACAATTACCGCAACGGCAGCAACCAACTCTCTTCGATTTGGAAGGCGGCTTCGAGCACGGGCAAAACGGGCACGCTTTCGGAAGCGGCGACGCACTATTACGACTCGCTTTACGTTTCGGATAACGATCTCAAATGGGTGACGTTTACCTACGAACAGCCCGAAAACAATACGATCGTGTACGATGAAGCCGATTACGAGGTCAAACCGCTCATGGCGACGCCGTTCTGCGCGCCCTTCCTCGAAATCGACCTTTCGATCACCGATAACGATTCGCTGGGCTTTACCGATCAGGTGCAAGACGTAATCGTATCCTGGAAGGGCGGTTCCAAAACCAAAAACACCGAATGGGACGCCGATCACTCGGTGAGCTATAAAGAATTTTCGTCCAATTATAAGGAGAAATTTTCTTCGGCGACGCATATCGTGCTGCCCATGTACGCGAACGAGTATTGGGGAACGTCGCAGGAGCTTTCCGACGCGATTACCGATATGAAAATCGAAGTGGTGTTCAAAAACGGCATCAACGCCGAAGTGCGGCTCGAAGAAGTGACGCTTGCCTTCGACGGCAGGCAGATCAACAACAACGGCGTGTTTGTCGCCACGGCGGCTTATTATTACCAGTACGCGCAGGACGACGAATGGCTCGCGGCGAATATCGACCGTATCCGTAAGGCGATGCAGTTCTATTTCACCTACTGCGGCGCGCCCGAGGCGGTCACGCGGACGGGCGGCTCGAAAGAGGACGTTTCCGCGCTCATCACGACCGAGCGTCTTGTTGGGCACGACGGTTCGTCGAACTACGATTATTTCGGCGACGGCAGCGAGAAGTTCTTAAAAACTTCGAGCCTGGAAAGCGGCGCGAAAGCGAAGTGCCCCGTCAACTACAAAGCGGTCGGGCGCGGCATCGGCGACGGCTATTGGGACGCGGTGAACAACCCCTGCATCAACCTTTACACCAACATTTATTATTACAAAGCGCTCAAAGGCATGCTCTATCTGGAAAAGATGGCAGCCGCCGCGAACGTGGAAGGCGAAAGCGTTTCGGTGAAAAACGCCGCAATGTCGGGCGACGTTGCGTATGCGGAAACGGCGGAAAGCCTGCAAAGCAGAATCGACGCGTTCACGGCGCAGTTCCGCGATTATTTTTGGAACGAAGAAACGGGCAGATTCGTGCTCGGCTATCTTGCCGACGACGATCCCGGTTTAGTCGCCAAAGCGGTGGAAAAGACGGTGGACTACGGCTTTACGACGTATAACCAAGAGGCGATCGAGCTGGGGCTTGCCACGAATGCGCAGGCGGAAACGATCACGCAGTGGATCAACGAAGAACGGCTCGTCGAAGGCGATACCGCGATTAAGGACGGCACGAAGGTTTCGGAAAAAATTTACCGCTTCGAGTTTGCGCCCCGCTGGACGACGAAGAGCAACACCTATCAGTTCTGGTACCGTTTCGACGGCTCGGCAAAGGGTACGTACGGGTGGAACAAACAGGTGCAGAACGGCGGAACGGCGTTGCAGTGCGCTTATTACGATTTGGTGGCGGAAAACGCCGTGAACGGTTCGGACGCGTCGTTCGGGAAGCTCAAAAAAATACAGGCGTGGTACGAAAAGGTCGCCGAGAAAGAGGGCGAAGGCAAAAATTTCTACCGCAGTTATTATAAGACGATCAGCGTAACGCCGCAGGGCGGCGGCGCGGGCGTCGTGGGCGTGGATACCGAATTTATCGAGGCGGCGCTGCTTTATACCTCGATCCCGACGGCGTTCTTCGGGCTTTCTTCCACCGAGCACAACGTACTCAACGTCACGCCGAATCTTCCCGCGGGGCTTGATTTCTGGAAGATGGAAAATCTTGCTTACGCTAATATTTATTACGATCTTTCGATCGGGAAAAACTGGATTCAAATCAACAGCGTGCAGGGCGACGCATCGGGGCTGAAAGTGTGCGTAACGCTGCCCAAGCCCGATTACGATTTCACCGTCCGCCAGCACAGCACGACGCTTACGGAAGGCACGGACTACGTTGTGCAGGGCGATCGGGTCGTGATCACGACGGCGCTCAGAAACGGCAGAATCCAATTTGTGAAGAATTCGTCTGCGGCGCAATAAGCCGGGAAAGGAGTAAAAGTCATGAAAAAGAAAATCGCAGTGGGAATGGGCATGTTGATGAGCGCGGCTCTTTTGTTCGGTACGGTCGGCTGCGTCGACATGGGCGACGATCCCAACACCAAACCGGACGACGATCCGATCATCAATGAAGACGCGACGGTGGAGATCACGTACGCAACGCTGCGCGACGCCAACGAGCAGGCGCTCATGAAGGAATGGGCGAAGGCGTTCATGAAAAAGAACAAGGAAGTTCAGATCACCATGACCAAAACCATGGGGGGCATGCCCGATATCCGCGGCTGGGAATCGGGGAACGAGCTGCCCGATATTATCTGGACGGCGGGCGATCAGCACGCGCCTTATTCGGGTTCGGGATTTTTTCAGAATCTTGCGGACGAGGAAAAATTCCCCGGCAGCGCGCAATTCTTTTCGGGATTTTACGATGCGCTCATCGACAGCACGCACTATTCCAACACCGACAGCGGAATTTGGTTCGTGCCGCGCGATTATAACCGTTTGGTCGTTTATATCAACAAAACGATGTTCGATCTCGCGCAGATCGAAATCCCCGATAACGATTGGACGTGGGAGGAATTTATGGCGATCTGCGAACAGTTCGCCAAGCTCGACAGTAAGATCCGTCCGCTTGCGGGAACGGGCTTGAAGCAGTGGTTCCCCATCGAATACACGATGCTTCGCAATTTCGGCGGCGAATATCTCACCCAAGCGGGCGAGATCGCCATCGAAATGGAAGAATACGCGCAGGGCGTGGAAAAGTACTACAATTTCTATCAGGGCGTTTTTAACGACTTAAAGGATGCCGAGGGCAAAAAGATCGGCGGACCGCTCGCTTATAACGATCAGGGCGAAACGTTTGAAATGTACGCGGGCGGCTTAACGGGTTGCTTGCCCATGATGGTCGATGTGCGTCCGCAGTTCCCCCGTTATTACGAAGCTTCGGGCATCAGCGAATGGGAGCTTGTCGTGCGGTCGTTCCCCAACTTCGAGCAGAAGAACGAGGCGGGCGAAACAATCGGAAACGGTTACGTCGGCGCGGGCTGTTCGGGGTATACGATCACGAAAGCGTGCACGGACGAAACCAAGCGCGAATGGGCGTGGAAGTTTTTGCAGTTTTGCATGTCGGAAGAGGGTTACGAAACGGTGGCGTATCTCGGCAACACCGTGCCCGCGCTCAAATCGCTGAGCAATACGGGCGGCTGGCGCGAATACGGCGAATTGGACGAGGAGAGCGTCAACGCCTTCGTCGATACGCACACCGAAGATATTTTCCTCAACTATGCCTCGTCGCTGCACTATTCGGTGCAGGAGGATTTCAGCGTCAGCGTGGCGAAGGGCTTTTATAACAACGCGGTCGGCGGCATGAACTACGCGCAGGCGGTTTCCACGTTCAAACAGACGTTTAACGACAAAATCAAAAAATAATGATGACCAATCAAACCGAACGGACGGCGATTCCCGAGGCTTTGCCTGCGGGTGCGGCGATTCCCCCCAAAAAACAGAATAAAGGCTTGTCGGCGCGGACCAAACAGAAGATCAAGCAGAATATCGTGGGGTATCTCTATGTGATGCCCGTCATTCTCGGCGTGCTCATCTTCACGGCGTTTCCCGTCGTCTATGCGTTCGTCGCAAGCTTTTTCGAGGGCACGCTGTACTTCGACGATTTGGGCGTGTTCCGCGGACTTAAAAACTATACCGACATTTTTACCAATTTCACGTACCGCAAAGAATTTTTGCAGACGCTGAAAATCACGTTCGGGTATGCGGCAGTTTCCATTCCGCTCACCCTCGTGCTCGGATTTCTGCTTGCGGTGCTCTTGAACAGCGAGTTGAAGGGGATGCGTATTTACCGTGTGATCTACTACCTTCCCGTGCTCATCCCGCCCATTTGCAGCGGTTTGCTGTGGGGGCGCATTACCGATCCGCAGATCGGCGTACTCAACGCTCTGCTCGCCAAAGTGGGCATCACGGGGCTGACCTGGTTCAAAGCGGCGAAATCGAGCATGCCGTCGTTTGTTTTCATCAACATGTTCGGGTTGGGCGGCAACATGATCTTATGGCTTGCGCAGCTCAAAAACGTGCCGCGTTCGCTCTACGAGAGCGCGCAGCTCGACGGCGCGAGCAAAGCCCGTCAGCTCTTTACGATCACGATCCCTATGTGCGCGCCCATGATTCTGTATAACACGATCATGTCGATCATCGGCGTTTTGCAAACCTATTCGCAGGTCGTTATGTTAGTCGGCGACGGGCAGGGCGTGCAGAATTCGCTGTTCTTCTACGTATCGAATATTTACAATTACCGCGTCAACAAATTCGGTTACGCGTGCGCGCTCAGCTTTATTCTGTTTTTGATCATCGGCGTGCTTTCGTTCTTCGTCATGAAGATGAACAAGTTTATTTATTATTCGGAGGAGGGTTGATATGGCACAGGAAATCGTATTCGCGGCGGACGCCGTGCAGCCGACCCCCGAAACGCCTGCAAACGGAGCGGCGGAGAAAAAAAGAAGAAGCGCCGCAAAGATCGCTTGGGCGGCGGGGCGTTATCTTTTGCTGACGGTGATCGCGGCGTTCTTTCTCTTTCCGTTCTTCGTCATGATCTGCCTTTCCATTCTGCCTAACAAAGATATTTTGGCGCGCGTGCTGTTCCCGACTTCGGGCAAATTGTATTTGGGCGCTTATCGGGCGGTGGTATCGGGCGCGTCGTCGAATTTCATGAAAGGGCTTGGCAATACGCTTATCGTCGCTACGGTCTTAACGGTGGGAATTCCCTTCGTTTCGGCGCTGTGCGCCTACGGCTTTGCGAAGATGCAGTTCGTCGGCAAGGAGATCGTGTTCGGGATCGTGCTTTCCACCATGATGATTCCCGCGGTTATCTCCATGGTGCCCCTGTATTTCCTCTATGCGAAGTTTCATTTCACGAATACGCTGTACCCCATGTTCGTGCCTTCGCTCTTCGGCGGCGGCGCGACGAATATCTTTCTCATGCGGCAGTTCATGCGCGGCATTCCCAACGACATGATCAAGGCGGCGCAGCTCGACGGGGCAAGTTCCTTCCTTATCTTTTTGAGAATGGTTATTCCGCTCTGCATGCCGATCATGCTTTACGTGGGCGTCATGTCGTTCATGGGTGCCTGGAACGACTTCTTAACGCCGTTCACCTACCTTTCGGATACTTCTTCCAAGTGGGCGACGCTGGCGTTTACCATGTATATCGATTACGGCGCGGGCAGCCGCGTGTTGGCGAACCAGACCATGGCGGCGGGCGTTTTGATGACGCTTCCCTGCATTATTCTCTTTTTCGTGTTTCAGCGTTACCTCATCGAGGGCGTTGCGATCACGGGCATGAAGGATTAAAGGAGACGCTATGAAACAAAATACGGCAAAATTCCTAACTTCGGGCGTTGCGCTGATGCTGGCGGCGTCGTCGCTTTGCGGCTGTTTCGGCGGCACGCCCGAAGATCCGGGCAAAGTCCCCGGCGGCGAGGACGGCGAAGAGGTTTACGAATATTACGATTATACGGCGGCGCACACCTCGACGAATCGCAATATCACGTTCGTCAGCACCGATACGCAGCTTGACGGCGTATTGAACGACTACCGCGAACGGCATATGCGCGATACCGAAAACCGCGTGCACAGCCACCCCGTCGGCGCGGGGAGCAGCCCTTGGAAGGAGTGGGAGTCGATGATCGGCAGCTGGTGGGACGCTTCGAACGCCAACGGCACGATGTCGGCGGCATACGCCACCAAAGATTTGGTTACGAATTGGCTTGAAACGGCGAAGATCGACGAACAGGGGTACGTATGGACGGACGACGGCGGCACGCTTGCAAGCTGGGCGTTCGGGTGGGAGTTCCCCAATTACAAAAACGGCGGCAAAGCCTGGGGGTATTCCGCCGATCCCAATTATCCCGCCGATCCGTGGGAAGGCTGGTCGGTAACGGGCGGCGCTGCAAGCAACAAAAACAACCGTTATACCGTTACGCTTTCGGGCGCGAAGCAAGCGGAAATCGTTTCGCCCGAGTTTGAAGTCGGCACCAAGGTCGCGCCCTTCCTGCGCATGAATATCGCCTACCTGCCCGTAGGCGGAAGCGATATCGACGATCTGTATGTATATTATCAGACGGCGAAAACGCCCGGTTGGAGCGAGGATCGCAAAGTGGCGTTTTCCACGTTCTGCACGACGGGTTATCCGATCGGCACGCAGGGCATTGCGAACGCGGGCTACGGCTTCCCCATGTATTTAGCCAAAGATTATACGTGGTCGACCGATATCGATGAGGATAAACTCACGCGGGTCAAACTCGTGCTCAAAGCCAAAGAAACGAGCACGGTGAACGGCGAATGGAGCTTCGGGTTTTTATCCACCGATTTCGACGACAGACAGACGAATAACGTTTGCAATTATATTATTGCGGCGGCGGAGATCTTGGGGTACAGTCAAAACAGCGCGCTTCTGCAAACGGTCATGCCCAAGGCGCGCAAGGCGATGAACTTCCTGTTGCACCAGCTCGGCGGCGAAAGCGGACTTATCAGCACCGAGTATTTTATGGGGCACGGAAACGACCGCAGGCGCGTGCAGGGCACGCAACTCGGCAACGGCTATTGGGACGTGCTGGCGTTCCCCAACCTCAATCTCTATGCCAACCTCGAATATTATTACGCGCTCAAATCGATGGCGTTTCTCGAAAACATGAGCGCGTATTACAAGCTGAATTTGCCTGAAACGACGACGCGCGACGCTTCGCTCAAAAGCAATATTGCGTATAAGCAAACGGAACAGTCGATCGACGCGCTTGCCGAACGGTGCAAAACGCGCATTCAAACGGAGTTTTGGAACGAAAAAACGGGCAGATTCCACGCGGGATTCATCGACGGCATGGAAAGAGAACAGGATCACGGCTATCTCTTTTTCAATCAGCAGGCGATCGCGCTCGGCATTCCCACCGAGGAACAGAAACAGTCCATTATGGAATGGGTGAACGGCGAACGCGAGGTGCGCGGCGACAACAGTCAGGGCGAAGATATTTTCCGCTATGAATTTGCGTCGCGGTTCAACACCCAGAACATTGCCCCCGATTTCTATTCGGGTTACTCCTCGCAATGGGACGGCAACGTGCAAAACGGCGGCACGGCGTTGCAGCTTGCTTATTACGATATTGTCGCGCAGAAGAGTATCGGTCGGGAAAACGCGTACGGTCGGCTCACCGCGATCAAGCAATGGTATCTTAAAGTGCAGGAAGCATTCGAGAAAGCCGATCTTCCCGATTTCGTCGTGGAAACCGACGCGAACGGCAACCAAACGAAGATCCCCAAGAGTTGGAAGTTCTACCGTCCGTATTACAATACGCTTCCCGACGTTACGCCGCAGGGCGGCAACACCTCGGGCATGGTGGGGTTGGATTACGAATTTTTAGAGGCGGCGCTCCTGTTCAAAGCCGTGCCCGACGCATTCTTCGGGCTTTCGGCGGGGCGCAACGGCACGTTACAGATCGCTCCCGCTCTTCCCAAGGAGCTGAAATTTTGGCGCATGGAAAATCTGACTTTTGCAGGCAGATATTACGATTTGTCGATCGGGCGCTATTTTGCCCAGATCTCGGGCGTAGAGGACTACCGCAGCGGCAGCGCCGTGGCGGACGCAAAGGTGCAATTTACCTTTGAAAAGCCCTCGTTTGAATTTGAATTTTATCTCGACGGACAAAAATCCGACGACTACGCGATCGAGAACAACCGTATCGTGGTTTCCGTCCCGTTTCGGGCGACGAAGGCGGAAATCAAGGCGAAGGCGGTTTAATCGAAAGGGGGAAACCGCGGAGTTTGTCTTTCGGGAAAAATTAAAAAATAAGGAGAAAAGTTTATGAACAAAAAAGTATTGATTGCACTGCCCCTCGCGCTGATGCTCACGGTCGGTCTGACTGCCTGCGGCAGCAAAACGCCGAGCGGCGACAAAGAACCCGACAAAGTAGTGGAATACGTCGACAAGGATTACGTAGACGTAACCGCGATCGGCGGCACGATCAAGGGCAAGGAGTACAGCCACGATAAAATCGAAAAGAACCAGAATGTGACGATCGTCGCGCCCGCAGCGATCGGAACGCAGCGGTTTGACGGTTGGTATAACGGAAACGAAAAGGTCAGCTCCGAAGCGGAATATACCTTCCAGGCGACCGAGCACATTACCCTTACGGCGCGTTACGACGGCAACACGCTCAGCGTATGGGACGGCGAATATCCCGAAACGGTGAGCAATCAGGCGACGACGGCGGCAGACGGCGGATATGTGGCGGATTTTGAAAATAAGACCTGGCACATTACCTCGGCGGCAGGGCTTGCTTATTGGGCGAAACTCGTAAATTGCGAAGAATCGGGCAATCCGACCTATGCGTCATATCGCTTTTCGGCTTTCGATGCAGGCGTTTACAACATTACTTCCGGTTCCAATGCAGATAAGGTAAATGCCGCTTATGTTCCCTCGAACGCTTGGACGCTTTCGCTTGAATGCGATATTGATCTTAACAATCAGGAATGGAATCCGATTTGGCTTTTCAACAGCGTTTTATATGATTTTACGTTTGACGGAAACGGACACACGATTTCCAATCTGTATGCGCAAACGAAAGGACACCTTTGGAACGGCGGTGCTGCCCATCAAGACGGCGCGGCGGGATTTTTCGGTATCATTCATCAGAACGATTTTACGATTCGCGATATTACTTTTGAAAATGCGCTTATTACAAACGGTATGGACGGAAGCGATTATACCGATCCTGTTAAAACGGAATATCCGAATGGTAATAGACATTGCGGCGTAGTGGCAGGCTTTGTAAGCGGAGGTTCTACCAATACGTATTTCGGCAGACAAAATATTTCTTTGTTTGAAAATGTAAACGTCATCAACTCTTTTGTCGGCGGTAGCGCTGTAACGAAATCGGGTTTCCTTGTTGGCAGAACGGGGCAAGGTGCTGACAATTCGATGTTCTTGTTTAAGAATTGTAATGTTTCGGATAGCACGATTATCGGTTTTACAAGCATTGGCGGCATGATCGGTCATGCATTCCATCTTGACGATCCCGATATTAAGCTTGGCGGAAGAATTTCCGTAATCGAGTCTGAATGCTCGGTTACTAACGTTGTGGCAATTAATGTTTCGGATGCCAAAGACAAGATATTCGGTTCGCTCGGCGATGCTTGGGCTTCTACGGAATCGGCTAATGTTGCCAGAGAAAAGAATGTTTCGAGAGTTGCTTTGAATTTGGGTAGCGCATGGAGACCGGCGGGCGGCTACGGCTGGACGGGCGCGAAAGGCAGAATTGCGATTAACAGTAACGATTTGCTTTATTTGCTTAATCCAGACAATGCGGACTCTGCGCAGCAGGCAACGAACATGGCGCTTGTTTGCCGCGATATGGAATTGACGGCGGAACAACTTGAAAATATCGATGGTGAAACGGTTGTTATCTATGTACTCGAAGGCGTGGAACTGACTCTTCCCGAAGGTCACGGATTTACCATCTATACGCTGAAAACGAGCGAGGTTGATTCCGACGGTTATGCCGCCGTGTACGAGGGCGAAACCAAAAAAGGTATCTTCAACAACGGTCTTGTCCTTCCCGAAGTAGCGGAATAATTTTACGCGGCTGTGTGATTGAGTTATTCTAAGCGAAGTGTTCGGATGCTTTTGTCATTCTGATTTTGTCATGGTGAGCGAAGTCGAACCATCTGAAACAAGTAAAGAGTAACAGAAAGTCAAACTTAGTTAAAAAGAAACAACAAAAGAAAGCCCGAACGCAAGGCGCGCCTTGTGTTAAAATGCGCGTTTTGCGAACGGCGCGCCGCGCAGTTTTTTGCGCGGCGCGTTCGTTTTAAGGGATTCCTCGACAGGCTCGGAATGACAAAAAAGCCAACACATAGTAACAGAAAAGCCAACTCGGAATGACAGTTGTTTGTCATGGCGCGTTCGTTGTTTGTCATGGTGAGCGTAGCCGAACTATTTGGGAATGACAGTTGTTTGTCATGGTGAGCGTAGCCGAACCATCTGAAATTTTCAAACAGATTGAGCGTTCAAAACAGGCGGAAAGAATGAGGGTAAGAGCATAAGGAGATAAAAACATGAAACTCAAACGGAAAACAATCGCATTGTTATTATGCGTTGCGGCAATGCTGATTGTTCTGACGGCGGGGGCGATCGCCTTAAAACCGCAAAAAGCGAGCGCGGCGGGAAACGATCTTTCCACGCAGGAATTTCTGAACGCGTTCACGGTAGCGGGCGGCGCGAAAACGTTTGAAAACGGAGAACTGACCGTTCAATTACAAAAACCGACCGCCTACGCGCAGGTTGCAACCGAAACGAGTGCAGGGTCGCGTTGGTATATCTCTTCGCTCCAAACGCGCGGAACGCTTATGCTTCGTCTGAAAAACAACACGGCGGCAACGCAGGCAAGCGTACAGTTTATTACGCGTACGCAAAAAGAATACGGCTCCGATAAGGAAATTTTCTTTCCTTTGCAAGAAGGCGGCGGCTATCACGTGTATTATGCGGATTTAACGCAATGCCCCAAAGCGACGGGCGAGCTGCGCGGGATTCGTTTGAAGCTCGTGGGCGCGGCGGAAGGAAGCTTTTCGATCGATCATATTTCGTTCGAGCGTGAAACGGTCGCCGATCATTCGGTCGGGAAGGTGGATTCGTGCACGGCGGACGGGTTTGCCGTCACGGTAACGGGCACGCTTGCCGCGGGGCATGAAAACGCGCAGGTAGATCTTTTCCGTACGGGTATCGAAAACATGAACGAGGAGATCGACGCCGCGCACGCCTTCAAAATCGGCACGGCGCAGGCACAGGGCGGCAGGTTTACCTATTCGTTTCCGTTTACCGACGGCAACGTGAGCATGCTTTCCTCGAAATTTATCGCCGCCGTAAACGGCGTCAAGCTCGGACGCGCGTTCGATATCGAGAATTGGCGCGATTTTACCGAAAATCCGTATGCGTTTGCGCTTAAAAATACCGTCTTAAACGTACTCGATAAGGGCGCGAAGGGCGACGGGATCACCGACGATACGGCGGCGATCCAAGCCGCGATCGACGAAACGAGCGCGGCGGGCGGCGGTACGGTCGTTCTCGAAGGAAACGAAAGCGCGTACGGCAGAAGGTACGTCGCTACGACGGTGCGCTTAAAAAACAACGTGGAGCTGAAAATCGAGAAGGGCGCGGTGCTGTGGCAGTCGCGCAACGAAAGCGATTACCGTTACGGCTATAAAAAAGGGCACGACGCGGCAGGGATCACCTGGGGGCATAACGCGCTTACGTATAATTATCCGCTCGTATACGCCGCGGACGCTAAAAATATCAAACTGACGGGCGGCGGCACGGTGCGTCTTTGCGACATGGGCAGCGGCGCGGCGACGGACGCGTACAGCGAAAAATACGGAAACTACTGCGCAAACCTCGTTCACCTCGTGCCGATCGGCTTTTATAACTGCCGAAACGCAGAGGTGACGGACATCACGGTTTTGCGTACGAGTTGCTACCATATGGTCGTTTACGGGTGCGAAAACGTGTATTTGGGCAATCTGAATTTGACGGAGTGCAACTGCCTTTCGGGCGACGGGATCAGCATCGGCGCAGGGAGCAAAAACGTGATCGTCGATCGCTGTTTCATCTACGGCAACGACGACGCGATCGTGCTCGTATCGCATTCGATCGGCGAACAGCGCGGTAAAACCTGGTGGCACGCCAAACCCGACGGCGGCGACAACCGTCTGCGCAATATTACCGTGCGTCACAGCGCGATCACGCCGGGGAACTGCATCGTGTTCGTCGCCTGGGGAACGGACGCAAGCGATTTAACGTTGCAGGCGATCGACGGGATTTACGTCTACGACAACATTTTAGGCGCGCGATACGCCACCGCCTGGACGGGTTCGCATGCCGTCAACGTGTGGGCGGGGCAGGGTGCCGCGGGCAATCATCATTACGGCGCGGCGGGTTCAACCGTTCCCGTTCACAACGTGCGGCTTTTGAATAATTCTTACCGCGGACTCGTTTCCAACCTGGGCACGCTCGATAAAACCAATTGGGCGGCAGACTGCGGCGGCGTAAACGTGCAAACCGCGTTTTCCGATCCGTCTTTTTCCAAAAAGCTTGCCGCATGGGAATACGGCGGCGAGTACAAACAAAACGTTTCGGTAGCGGAAGGGAAAGCCGTGCTCGCTCTGGACGGGGCGTTATCGCAAAGGTACGGCGTGCCGAGCATTTATCAGGGCTTGCGCTTAAAAGCGGGTACGTATACCTTTACGGCGCACGTCGAACGCGAAGGCGGCGCTCAGGTGCAGCTCTTCGTAAGCGATGCGGAAACGGGCGCGCTGTACGCCGAAAAAACGGCGGTGAACGGCGCGAATACGTTTTCTTTTACCGTCGAAAAGCAAGGGCTTTATCTTGTGGGTGCGCGCGGAAACGCGCAGACGGGCACGGCGCGTCTTTCGGGGTTCGCGCTTACGGGCGACGCCGAGGAAACGCCGCCGTGGTTCGATTGCGATTTTACGGACGGCGCCGTACCGTTTGAAATGCGCGGCTGGGAACGGGACGAGAGCGCGGAAAACGCGTTCCTTACGCCTTCGGAAAACGGCGCACACGGCAGTTTACGCCTTGCGGGTGAATATACCGATTTCGATTTGAAATTCGATTATCTTTCGCAGGAAAGGGCGGACGGATACGCCGCGCTTTCGGGTTGGGCGGTTGAATTCGGCTCGAATACCGAACGCTGCCGCGTAGAATACGGCGCGCAAAACAAACGTGTTACCCTCTGTTACGTCCGCGAAAAAGAGCGTACGGGCGCGTTGACCGCCGAGGCGAAGTACGAGGAGATTGCAGGCGCGGAGTGCGAGCTGTCGCGCGACGGCGTGCAAGTCGGCTTGCGCGTGCAAAACGGTTCGGTTGCGCTCTACCTTGAAGGGGAACGGATCTTCAAGGCGTCTGTGCCGAGCGTTACGGGCAGCGTGCGCGTTTCGTTTTTCAATCTTGCGCCTGCCGTCGATAATTTTGCGGTCGGCGAGGCGGAAAGTCTGCAATTCGCGCCGTCCGCGCTCAAAGCGGAGCGCCCCGCCGTTCCCCCGGCGGACGAAGGCGAAAATACGAAAAAAGGCTGCGCTTCCGCATCGTATGCGGGGGGCATGGCTGTAACGTGCGTGTGCGCGGCTGCGGCTGTTTGCGTCCTCTTATGTAGACGGCGTAAAATACAACGTTGAAATTAAGTTGATTTTTTTGACAAAATACGATAAAATTGATAATGGTTGACATTGAATCGGAATGCAAGGAGAGAAAAACATGCCGAGAATGAACAAATCCAAACGCGTTCGGCGCGAAGACGTGGCGGCAGAGGCGGGCGTATCGTCCGCAACCGTTTCTTATGTGCTTAACGGCACGAAGCGGCTTTCCCAAGAGGTGGAGCGGCGGGTAATGGAAGCGGCGCGCAAACTCAATTACATGCCCGACCGCATTGCGCAGTCGCTTGCGGGCAGCAAAACGCGTACGATCGCCTATATGACGGCGGATATTACCAACACATACCAGCTCGAAGTAATCAAAGGTTTGCAGAAAGAAGCGCTCAAACACGATTACGTCGTGTATATTTTCGACGCCTCGGGCGACGTGGACCGCTATATCGAAAACGTTATTTCGCGGCGGGTGGACGGCATTTATGTTTCCACGCTGCCCGACTTCATGTCGGACGAGTTGCTGTGCAAGCTGCGCGACGCGGGCATCAAAGTGCTCACCGACTTTTCGCGGAATACCTATCTGCCCGATATTTCGTATATTACTTCCGACCGTCACGACGGATTTATGCAGGCGGTGCGGTATCTGCGCGAATTGGGGCATACCGAGATCGGGTATTTAAGCGCGTTCGATGAATCGTGCTATTACGACGTGCGCCTTGCCGCATACCGCGTCGCCATGTCCAAGCAATTCCCCAATCCGAGTATGAGCATCGTATTCGGCGAATGGCCGTACAGCACGTCGGAACGGCTGGGCGGAGAACTTATGAAAGAGATGATGGAACGTTATCCGCAGGTAACGGCGGTGATCGCCACCAACGATATTATGGCAATCGGCGCGATCAAGGCGGTTACTGCGGCGGGCAAAAGCGTGCCCTGCGATTATTCCGTGATCGGCATCGACAATATCGCCAAAAGTGAAACGTGTTATCCGCCGCTCACGACGATCGACCAAAACGGCTACGAATTCGGGCAGAAGATTTTTCAAGTGCTCTACGATAATATCATGAACGATACGAGCGGGAAATACATTATCCCCATGAAGCTCATTGTCCGCCGTTCGACGGATAAACTTGCGGAGAAGAAAGAGCATGAAGGATTTTCAGCCGATTCGGCAACGGTTATCGGATAACGTTGCGCAAAAAATGGTTTCGGGCTGCTGCGCCGCCGTGTTCTTGGCGGACGGGTGTATCTTTTCCGATTATGCGGGCACGGCGAACGGCGTGCATGCAGCGGGCGCGCATACCGCGTTCCGCCTCGCCTCGATGACAAAACCGATCACCGCGGCGGCGGTTCTTTTATGCGTGCAGGACGGGCTGCTTTCGCTTGACGATGCGGTGAGTAAATATTTGCCGCCGTATCGGGAATTGTACGTCGCCCGTGAAACGGCGCAGGGGTTTGCGCGCGGCGAACGGGCGCGGGAAGTTACCGTGTTTCATTTGCTTACGCACACTTCGGGTATCGGTTCGGGCGCGGCGGGCGACGCGCAATACGGCAGTTTGAAGCCGTGCGAAGGCGATACGCTTGCAAGCGCCGTTACGCGTTACGCGGAAGGGTTGCTCGCCTTTCAGCCGGGAAGCGCGCAGTTTTACAGCCCCGTGCTCGGGTTCGACGTTGCGGCGCGGATCGTCGAAATCGTGTCGGGCATGCCTTACGCTGAATTTCTGCGCAAACGGATTTTTCAGCCGCTCGGCATGTCGGAAACGTCGTACGATTTAGCGCGTTACGCGCGCGAAAATCTGGCGCTCACTTACAAAAGCGAGAACGGGGCGCTGACGAGCGAAGCGCTGTTGCATAACTTCGATACCTTTCCCGCAGGCTACACGGGAGGCGGCGCGGGGCTGTTATCGACGATCGGCGATTACGGCGCGTTCGCCGCGGAGCTTTTGAACGCCTTGCACGGCAGAGGGAAGGTATTGGCAAGGGAGAGCGTGTTAAACATGGCTACGCCGTGGCTCGACGGGCGTTACGAGGGGATTTGCCCCGTATTTAATTGGGGGCTGGGTGTGCGCGTCGTGAGCGAGCAAAACGAAGCGCAGCCGCTTAGCGCAGGCTCGTTCGGTTGGAGCGGGGCATACGGAACGCATTTTTGGGTCGATCCCGAACGCGCGTTTGCCGCCGTTTATCTGCATAATTCCGCCACGTACGGCGGCGCGGGCGCGCCGCATACGGTGGAATTCGAGCGCGCCGTCATGCGTTGTATGACGTAACAAAAACCGCCCCGAAGGGCGGTTTTTTTATTGCTTTTGCTTGGGATCGTCGCTCGGGGTTTCGTTTTGATCGGTTTGTTCAGCGGAACATGCTTTGGGCTTGGGTCGGATTATGTTGATAAGGCGGTCGAGTACCTTGAATTTCGCAAGAAGATACAAGACGACGGCGCAGATCGCGCAGTCCGCGGGCACGTAAACGCATTGGTAGATAAAGGAATAAAGCGCGCCGTTGCGAAGCGCCCATGCGGGCAGATCCACCCACACGGAATTATGGGCGAAATAGATGATCCCCGAAACCCAGTGGAAAAGAAACCGCGCGGCGTAAACGAGCAGGGCGCCCAAAACAACGTTAAACGTAATTTTTTTCGTGAATTTTCTTGCAAAGCCCATCAGCCCGATCGAGGCGAACGCAAGAATGTAGTCGAGTAAAAACGTTGCGCCCGTCAAAATATACGGACCCGAGATAAAGTTGAGTAACCCGTGTATGATTCCTGCGAGAAACCCGTCGGCAATGCCGTAAACGTAGGCATAAATAAGCACGGGAACGAAGCTTGCGAGCGTGATCGATCCGCCGTATTGCAGGGGCGAAATCTTTGCATAAGACAGAGCGAACGAAAGGGAAACGCAAATGCCCGCCGCCGCGATATGCTTTGCGTCGTAACGGCGTTTGCCTTTGATGCAGATAAGCGCGATCACGCCGAGCAGCAGCACGACGGCGCCGACCGAGATCCACATCACCACGTCGGTGACGTGTTGACTTACGTCAAGGAGAACGGATAACATAACACACCTCAAAGAAAAAAATATTTTTCTACCCGTCTCCGAATAACGTAAAAAAAACGCCCGCATCGTAAAACATGCGGGCGGAATTCTTCCTCGAAAATCCTGTGCTTTCGTTCAAGTATTACCTTGTCCGATTCAAATGGTATGATCTCAGCCGGTTACGGCACCCACGACGGATATGAAATTATTTGTATTATAGCACATATTCGGCGAAAAGTAAATTGTTTTTTCGGATGATTTGTAGTATAATACAAACGAAAAACGCCGTTGCGACGACACACTGCGTTCGGGAGATTCTTCGGCTGCACTTTGTTCCGCT
>CAJUGP010000006.1:52655-74970 GCA_910586365.1 uncultured Christensenella sp.
CAGAATGACGGGGAAGAGGCACTTTGTTCCGCTCAGAATGACGGGGAAGAGGCACTTTGTTCCGCTCAGAATGACGGGGAAGAGGCACCGTTCCGCTCAGAATGACAGGGAAGAGGCACCGTTCCGCTCAGAATGACGGGGAAGGCTATTGCTTGTCATGATGCCCGCGGGGTTTTTGTTTGTCATGGTGAACGCAGGGCTTTTGCTTGTCATGTTGAGCGAAGTCGAAACATCTTGGGATACAACGAGGTAAATTATGGAAAAATTTTATGCTTATTTAGACAGAATGAAGTTTATCAAGCGCTGGCAGCTGATGCGTTCGACGCGCGATGAGAATATCATGGAGCATTCTCATTCGGTTGCGGTGCTGACGCATGCGCTCGTCGCAATCGAAAACGGCGTGTTCGGCGGCAAGATCGACGCGCAGAAAGCCGTGTTCTACGCGCTTTATCACGAGGTTTCGGAAGTGATGACGGGTGATCTGCCCACGCCCGTAAAATATTTCAACAACGGCATTCACGGCGAATACGCGAAGCTGGAAGAGCTTGCCGTCGAAAAAATGGCGGAAGGGCTGCCCGACTGCATGAAACGAGAGCTTTATCCCTTTTTACAGGCGGATAAATCCTGCGCGGAATACAAATTCATGAAAGCCGCCGACAAGCTTTCGGCTTATCTCAAATGTCTTGAAGAACTGCGTTCGGGCAACAACGAATTCGTGCAGGCGGAAAAGACGATCGGCAATGCGCTGCGCGATTTGCATATGCGGTCGGTAGACTACTTTTTCGAGCAGTTCGTACCCGCTTTTCAGCTTACGCTCGACGAGCTGGAAGGGTTGTAACGTGGGCAAGTTCCGTCGGAAAATCAAGCCCACCGAACAGGGCTTGCAGAACGCTGCGGAAGCGGAGCGTCTGCGCGCCGAGCAAAAGCGCGTTCGCGCGGACGACGGGAAGGAAGAACGGGAGAAAACAATCGCCGCGATCGTATTTTACACGGCGGCGTTGGTACTGTTCGTCCTCTCGGTCGTGTTTTTCGGGCTGAACGTCGCGCGGATGCGCGATTACGAATTGCATTACGAGCGCACGGAAGCAACGGTGGTCGGTCACGATACGCGCGGCGGGTTCGGCAAGGCGTATTTCGTGCTCGTTCTTTCGTATACGTATGACGGAAACGACTATGTCTTACGCGATACCAGATCGTTCGGCGGTGTGTTGGAAGAGGCGTACGGCAAACAGATGCCTGTTTACGTCAATCCGCAAAACCCCGCGCGTGCCGTAACGGTTTGGTCGTCGGACGGATTTTCGATTATAAGCGCCGTTACGTTTGCATTTTCTTCCGTTCTCTTTCTTGCGGTCGCGCGATTCCTGCGCGGACCGAAAACGTTTGGGCGGCGCGTGCTCTGCGCCTATCTGCCGATTGCGGTCATGGGTGCGGCGTTTACGCTGCTTTTCCTTGTCGGACTGCCGCTCGGCGGCGCGCTGTTCAGCCGCGTGCGCGGCGCGGCGGGGTATATTGTCGTCTCGGGGCTTGCTCTGTTGTTTGCCGTTGCCGACGGGCTGAATTCCCGTAAATTAAAAGAGATAATGCCATGAGTAAGAAGAAAAAACATATCCAAACCGAAAAAGAGCGGCTTCATCAGGAAGAGGCGGCGCGAAAACGTGCCGAAAAAGCCGAACGGGAACGCATGCAAAACCGCAGGACGGCGCTGATCCTTTTCGGCATTGCCATGGCGTTGTTTGCGGTCATGGCGGCGCTTGTCGGCGTCAATATAGCGAAAATGCGCAATTACGAACTGCATTATACCAAAACCTACGGCACGGTGACGGCAATCCGTACGCACAACAGCACAGGCTATCGCAACAGCAGACATTATTATCTGATTTTCTCGTATACGGCGGACGGAAAAACATACAGCGCCGAAGATTGGGAAGGTTACAATTCTTCCCCCGACAAGATGATCGGCGAGCGTATTGCGATCTACGTGAGCAAAGCCGACCCCGAACGGGCGGCGCGCGTCGTCACGGCGGACGGTTTTTCGATCATGGCGGCATTTGCCTGTGCGCTCGGGGCAATTCCTTATGTGGTCGGCATGGCGACCTTGCTCGCCGTAAAGAAATCTTCGTTCAAAAAGAGGGCGCTTGCGATCTGGTTGCCGCTTTTCGGATTGTGCGCGGCGTGCGTGTTGCTGTTTTGGGTCGGACTGCCGACGGAAGGGTTCGCCGCCGTATTCGGGCGGGTGCGCGGGGCGATCGGGTTTACGGTGCTTGCGGGGATCGCGCTTGCCTTGGGCACGGTCGACGGATTGCTTTCGCGCAAAGGATAGATTATGTTAAAGAGTTTTCGTCACACCAAATTGGCGTGCTACGTCGGGTATATTACGCAGGCGATCGTCGCCAACTTTTTTCCGCTGCTGCTTTTAACGCTGCACGGCGAATTCGGGATCTCGCTTTCCATGCTCACCTTGCTCATTACGGTGAACTTTGCAATGCAGCTTTGCGTCGACGCGATCGCCTCGAAATTTGCCGATAAAATCGGTTACCGCGTCTGTTTCGTCGCGGCGCATTTTTTCGCGGCGGCGGGGCTTGCGGGGTTGGCGCTGTTTCCGATGCTGTTCGGCAACGCTTACGTCGGTTTGATCGCCGCGTCGCTTTGTTATGCGGTGGGCGGCGGCTTGATCGAAGTTCTTGTCAGCCCGACGATCGAGGCGTGCCCTTCGGAAAATAAAAAGGGGCAAATGAGTTTGCTGCATTCCTTTTACTGCTGGGGATCGGCGGCGGTCGTGCTGTTGACGACGGTATTCTTTTGGACGCTCGGCACGGCAAATTGGCGTATCCTTGCGGGCGTTTGGGCGGCTGTTCCGTTTCTGAACGCATTTTATTGCATGGCGGTGCCCATTCCCAAATTAAACGCCGAGGAAGGCGGACTTTCGTTCGGCGCGCTGTTCAAGTGCAAACGGTTTTGGATTTTTCTTGCGCTGATGGCGCTTGCGGGCGCTTCCGAGCTTGCCATGGGACAATGGGCTTCGGCGTTTGCCGAAAGCGGATTAGGCGTTTCCAAAGCCGTCGGCGATTTGATCGGTCCTTGCCTGTTTGCTGTTTTCATGGGCATCGCGCGACTGCTGTTTGCCAAATTCGGGAAGAAGCTGCGGCTTTGCATGATGCTTTCGGCAGGACTGTGCACGGTCTGTTATCTGGTCGCGTGGCTTTCGCCGTGGGCGGTTCTTTCGCTCGTCGGCTGCGCTGTGTGCGGCTTTTCGGTGGGGATCCTTTGGCCGAGCGTTTTAAGCCTTGCTTCCGAAGAGATCCCGCGCGGCGGCACCGCTATGTTCGGCATGCTCGCCATGGCGGGCGATATCGGCTGCACGACGGGACCGACGCTCGTCGGTCTGTGCGCGGGTGCGTTCGCGGACGATATCGGCATCGGTCTTGCCTTTGCGCTCGTGTTCCCCGTTTTGTTTTTTGTATCCGTGCTGCTGCTGCTCGGCAAGGGGAAACAAGGCTCCCCCTCTGTGAAAAAGGGGAGCGATTGAAAGAAACGGGCATTTTTCCGTAATCCGCAACGCAATAAATTAAAAGTCCCCCTGATACAAGGGGGCTTTTTGAAACTTTTCCGTTTATTTCTTTTTCATGCTCAGATACACCATGAGCACGGCGACGTCGGCGGGGTTCACGCCCGAAATGCGTTCGGCTTGCCCGATATTTAACGGGCGCACGCGTTGAAGTTTTTCGCGCGCTTCCAACCGCAAGCCCGAAATCGCGTTATAATCCAAATCGGGCGGAAGGGGACTTTCTTCGGCTTTTTTCGCTTTGGCGATCTGCTCTTCGCCGCGCTTTAAGTATCCCGCATAAAGGATCTCGGTCACGCAGCAGCTTTTTATGTCGTTGGGAACGTCAGACAAGATGCCGAAGGCTTCTTCCGCGTCTTTGAGAGCGATTCCGCGCCGCAGCAAATCGGCATAGGTCACGCCGCTTTGCAGCGTGCCGCCCGTTTTTTGTACTAATTCGCTTGCTTTTTTCTGATCGGCGCGTTCGTTCAGAAGCGCGAGCGTTTTTTCTTTTACCGCTTTCCGTCCGAGGAATTTGCGGTACCGTTCTTCGCTCACAAGACCGCAGTCGTAGCCGATCTGCGTCAAGCGTTCGTCCGCGTTGTCCTGCCGCAGAGAAAGGCGGAATTCCGCGCGCGAAGTCATCATACGGTACGGTTCGTCCGTGCCTTTGGTCACGAGATCGTCGACGAGCACGCCGATATAAGCTTGGTCGCGCCGCAGAACGAGCGGTTTTTTCCCGCGCAGCGCAAGCGACGCGTTCAAGCCCGCAAGCAGTCCCTGCGCCGCCGCCTCTTCGTAACCGCTCGTGCCGTTGATCTGCCCCGCGGTATAAAGCCCCGCGATCTTTTTATATTCGAGCGTGGGGTATAGATCGAGCGTGTCGATGCAGTCGTATTCGATCGCATAAGCGTAGCGCACGATTTCGCAATGCTCCAAGCCTTTTACGGTGCGGTACATTTCTTTTTGCAGATCGTGAGGGAGCGAGGTGGAAAGCCCCTGCACGTATACTTCCGTCGTGTCCGCGCCTTCGGGTTCCAAAAAGAGTTGGTGGCGTTCTTTATCGGAAAAGCGCACCACCTTGGTTTCGATCGAAGGGCAGTAACGCGGACCCGTCGAGGAGATCGCGCCGTTGTAGAGCGGCGCGCGGTCGAGGTTGGAGAGAATGACCTCATGCGTGTGCGCGTTGGTGTAGGCAAGATAGCAGGGCGTCTGCGCGGCGGAAACGCTTTCGTTCAAAAAGGAAAAGGGGTAAACCTCGCTGCCTTCCTGCACCTGCATTTTTTCGTATTGCACCGTTCTGCCGTCAAGGCGGGCGGGCGTGCCCGTTTTGAATCTTCTAACCGTAAACCCGAGCTGCGTTAGATTGCGCGTCAAACGCGTGGCGTTCATGAATCCGTTTGGTCCGCTTTCGGTTACGACTTCGCCCGTAATCGTGCGCGAATTGAGGTAAACGCCCGTTGCGACGATTACGGCGCGGCAGGCAAATACGCCGCCGTACGTCGTTTTCACGCCCGTTACGCGTCCGTGTTCGGTTATGATCTCCTCGGCTTCGCCCTGTACGATGCGAAGATGCTTTGTGTGTTCGAGCACGCGTTTCATTTCGCGGTGGTAGGCGTTTTTATCGGTCTGCGCCCGCAGCGACTGCACCGCCGCGCCCTTGCCCTCGTTGAGCATACGGTATTGCAGCGCGCATTTGTCTGCGTTCAAGCCCATTTCGCCGCCGAGTGCGTCGATTTCGCGCACTAAATGCCCCTTCGCCGTTCCGCCGACGGAGGGGTTGCAGGGCATAAACCCGATCGAATCGAGGTTGAGCGTGAGAAGGACGGTTTCGATACCCGTGCGCGCGAGCGCAAGGGCGGCTTCGCAGCCTGCGTGCCCTGCGCCGATGACAACCGCGCCGTAACTGCCTTCGGAAAATTCACGGATTTTCATAATTTATTGTTTCAGAATAATGCTCTTGATGTCGTTCACGTCTTTGAGCACCGCGTCGTTCACACGAAGGAGTTCCGCGATTTTGTCGCGCGTGTAGATGATCGTCGTGTGGTCTTTTCTGCCCATTTTCAGCCCGATGTTTTTAAGGGGTATGGAGAGCATGTCGCACATAAGATAGGTGCAGATCTGCCGCGGACGCACGAATTCCTGTTTTTTGTTTTTGCCGAGCAGGTCCTTTTCGCTGATATTGAAGTGCGCGCAGGTGGCGCGGATGATCGCTTCGGGGGTCACGTCCTCCTGTTCCTCGGCGTTGGTGCTCTCGCGGAACGCCGTGGCGGCAAGGCTTAACGAAATGGGTTCTTCGTGCAGCTTGCTTGCGAAGATCACGGTGTTGAGTCTGCCTTCAAGCGTACGCACGTTATTATCGGAATTTTTTGCGAGCAGTTCCAGAACGTCGTCGGGAACGACGCATTTCTTTTCAAGCGCCTTGCGTTTGAGAATGGCGATCTTGGTTTCGAGGTCGGGCGGTTGAATGTCGGCGATCAAGCCGCCTTCAAACCGCGTTCTGAGCCGTTCTTCAAGCTCGGTCAGCTCTTTGGCAGGGCAGTCGGAAGAGATAACGATTTGTTTGTTTTTGGCGTACAGCTCGTTGAACGCATGAAAAAACGCCTCTTGGACGCCACGTTTGCCCGCCCAGAATTGAATGTCGTCGATAAGCAGCACGTCAACATTGCGGTAGCGGTTTTTGAATTTGGTTTCCGCGCGACCCGCTCCGTTCTTTCTGCCGAGCATGCTGTCGACGTATTCGTTCAAAAAGTTCTCGCTCGTGGTATAAATCACGGTGAGAGAGGGCTTTTTCTGCTGAATATGGTTGGCGATTGCCTGCATCAAGTGCGTTTTGCCCAAACCCGTTCCGCCGTAGATATAGAGGGGATTGAAATTTTCCCCCGGCGCTTCGGCAACCGACTGCGCGGCGGCAAACACGAATTTGTTGGAGGATCCCACGACGAACGAATCGAACGTATAGTGCGGATTGAGCATGTTGTCATGCTCGATCGCCTCGTCCGGCTCTTCGTCGAACGCGTGTTCTTCGCTTCCTTCAACGGTGACGACAAGGTCGGTCAAGCCCACTTCGGCGGCGGCAAGCGCTTCCCGCAGCTTGGGCAGGTATTTTTCCACCGTTCCCGCCGCCATTTCGGTATCGGCGCGCAAAACGAGTTTACGGTTTACGACGTCGACGGGAACAAGGCTTTGAATGTACGCCGAAAAGGTGATCGCGTTGATATGCGGCTCGGCGCGTTCCAAAATTTTTTTCCATATAAGTTCGTACTGTGAATAATCCGACATTTTTCCCTCGCAAACGCTTTGTGTTTCGGCAAAACTTTGGTATAATAATTTTACCCCATTATAATACAAAACACGCCGAAAAGAAAGCGTTTTTCAGGTTTTTTCCCCATGGTGATAAAAAAATTGACGCTGCGCAATTTCAGAAATTACGTTGAGGAGAGTTTTTCGTTCTGCGAAGGGCTTAATATCCTCACGGGAAAAAACGCGCAGGGCAAAACGAACTGCGCCGAAGCGGTGTTTTATCTTTGCACGGGCGCGTCCCTGCGCATCCGTCACGAAAAGCAGCTTATTCGTCACGGCGAGGAGTGCGCCGAAATTTCGGCGGAAGCGCAAAGTCGTTTCGGGACGGTGACGCTCGGCGCGAAAATTTACGAAAACAAGCGCGAATTATACGTAAACGGCAATAAGCTTTCGCGTGCGGTCGATTTCTTGGGAAACATGAACAGCGTGTTTTTCTCGCCGGGGGAGCTGCGGCTCATTCAGGACGGACCCGACGAACGACGCAGATTTTTGGATATTTCCATTTCGCAGACTTCCAAACGCTATTGCACCGCGCTTTCGCGCTATCAGAAAATTTTAATGCAGCGCAACAATCTGCTCAAAGACAAAAGGTGGGATTACGTTTTCGATACGTTGCCCGTTTGGGACGAGCAGTTCGCGCTGTACGCCGCGAAGGTCGTTTCCGAACGGCGGGCATATCTTGCGCGGCTTTCGCCCTTCGCTGCCGAGGCGCACGCCTTTTTGACGGACGGCGCGGAAACGCTGTCGTTGGGCATGGACGGCAATTACGGCGCCGACGAAGAAAGCGCGCGGCGGAAAATTTGCAGCGATCTCGTTTCGTCGCGCGAACGCGATCTGCGTTTGGGGTTTACCTCGGTCGGACCGCACCGCGACGATATCCGCATTCTCATCGGCGGAAGCGAAGCGCGCGGCTTTTCCTCGCAGGGGCAGGCGCGGACGGCGGCGCTCTCGATGAAGCTTGCCGAGGCGCGCATTTTCGAGGAAACGACGGGCGAAAAACCCGTGCTCATTCTCGACGACGTGATGAGCGAGCTCGATCTTCCCCGCCGCAGAAAGCTGTTGGATCGGGTAAAGGATACGCAGTGTATTTTGACCTGCACGCATGCCGAACGCGTGTTATACGGCGCGGAGAGCAACCGTATCCGTATCCAAGACGGCAGGATCATAAAATAACGCGCTCTGCGCCCGTAACCTTGCGCGCGGGCGTTGTATCGTTTCATAAATTCCGCGCATACTGTAATCGACGGGAAACACGGAAATGACCAAAGGATTCAGAATGTTATTCGCGCTCCTCGCCGCGGGGAGCGTTTTATTATGCGGCAACGCGGGCGGAAGGGTAAAACGCGGCGTTACGATCGACGGCGTTGAAATCGGCGGACTTTCGTACGGCGAAGCCGAAGCGCGCGTGCGCGAACAGCGTTCTAACGCTTCTTTGACCGTTCGCACGGCGGACGGCGGCGTTTCTTATACCCTCGATTACCGCGACGACGTATCTTCGCTCGTCCGATCCGCCAAACGCGGGCAGAATTTGACTTCTTCCGCCTGTACGGAATGGGTGAACGCCGAAACCGAGCTTGCCGCGCTGTGCAAAAAAACGGCGCGCGATCCCGTGGACGCGAAGGTGTTTTTCACCAAACAGGGGAAGTTTTTTTATACGCCCGAACGGCAGGGGCTTTGCTGCGATTATGAAAAATCGCTTGCCGCCGCGCTTGCCGCCGTGCGCGGGGGAAAAACGCGCGTCGCGCTGGAAACGCGCGCTGTTCAGCCTGCCGTTACGGTGCAAGCGTTAAAGGAGCGCACGCAAAGGCTCGCCTCGTTCGTGAACTATTTCGACGGCGCGAATGCCGACCGTTCGCACAATATCGTCTTAGCATGTACGAGGATATGCGGCACGATCTTGCCCGCGGGCGGCGAATTTTCGTTTAACGCGACGGTGGGAAAACGCACGGAAGAAAACGGATTCCGCACCGCGAACGTCATTTTCGAGGGCGAATTCGTGCCGGGCGTGGGCGGCGGAGTTTGTCAGGCGAGCACCACGCTTATGAACTGCGCCGTGCGCGCGGGGCTGTGCGTGAGCGAAAGCCGCCCGCATTCGCTGAGCGTTTCTTACGTGCCGCCTTCATGTGACGCGATGGTATCGGAATACAGCGATCTGCGCCTCGTCAATCCCTACGCTTACCCCGTTTATATCGCGGCGGAAACGGGAAAATCGTTCGTGCGCTTTACAGTGTACGGCTTGCCCGACGGGAAACGCTACGCGCTTGAAAGCAGCGTAACGGAGCGCGTTGCGCCGCCGCCCGAAAAAATCATTGAGGGCGACGAGGAAAAAACGGTGCGCGCCGAAAAAGAGGGGATCGCAAGCGAAAGCTATCTTTGCGTATACGAGGGCGAACGGCTGGTTTCGCGGACGCTGTTCCGCCGCGACCGTTACGCCGTCGTGCAGGGGATAAAGCAGGTCAAAAAACAAGAACAAAGCGGACAAACGCCGCCTTTGGCTGCCGATACGGCGCAAAAAGAAGAAAAAAATTCGAAAACGCCATGAAAATGAGTTGATTTTTCTTGCATAATCCTTTATAATGTTTCAGTGACTTCGGGTATTCCTCTGCCGCAGCCGCAAACGGCGGCAAAAATCAAGACGGGAATGAATACCGCGTGAACTATACAGGAGGTAAAGTCAACATGGGACTCATCGAGCAAATCGAATCCGAGGGTTTGAAAAAGGACGTTCCCGCGTTTAACGTGGGCGATACCGTGAAAGTCGGTTACCGTATCATCGAGGGCGGCAAGGAGAGAATCCAGAATTTCGAGGGCGTCGTGATCGCAAGAAAGGGCGGTTCGGTCCGCGAAACGTTCACCGTGCGCCGTCTTTCGTTCGGCGTCGGCGTGGAACGCTGCTTCCCCCTTCATTCCCCCAAGGTGGCGTACGTCACCGTCGTGCGCGCGGGTAAGGTGCGCAGAGCCAAACTCTATTATCTGAGAGGGCGTACGGGTAAGGCTGCGAAAATTAAGGAAAAGAAATAATCGGTACGAAAAAGTCCGCCGTTTGGGCGGACTTTTTTCTTTTTTTCCGAAATTTCAGCAAAAACATAGAGCAAAAATATTTACAATTTTGTTTTAATCGGTTAGAATAGAGTACGATATCTAATCTAATTATAATAAGGAAAGGAATTTTCTTATATGAAAAAGACGAAAACAAAACTGTTTGCGTTCGCCTTTGCCGTGCTTTGCTCGCTCGCGTGCTTTGCAGGCTGTAAAGGGAACGGCTCGACGAACGGCGCTTACCGTTTGCGCGATTCGCAAGGGGACAAGCCGTACACCGTATTATTTGAAATCGCAAATCCTTCGCGCCCCGTCGGCGACGGGTTATACGAAACAACGGCGTATCTGCGGCTCGTGGGCGTGTACGTCAAGGCGCGAAAAGCCGATTCGGATACGGGCAAGGTGAACGTGCGGCTCGAACGGTGCGTGGCGCAGGACAATGAAAACGAACCGTTCGGCGCAACCTATTGGTTCGACGGCGTTGTGGAGAACAAGAAATCGCACTTAAACGGCTGGTACACGCCTTTCCCCGCCGATCTGAGCGAGGATAAGGGCATTCAGGCGGGCAACCTGCATATTACGTCGTATAAATATTGGCGGCTGCGCTGCACGGGCGGCGATCTGTATCTCGACGAAGTGGTGTTTATCGGCGAAGTGCTTGACGAGAAAGACGGAAAGGGCACGGGCGAATACAGTCTTGTCCCCGCGCTCATTCATACCGCCACGCCGCACGGCGAAGAGACGCAATCGCGCGCCAATCAAAAAGCCAAAATATTGCTCGACGGGCAGCCTTCCTCGGTTGCGGAAGTCGTGAAATAAATACTTTACGGGAAATGGGAAACATTATGAAGAGATTAAAAAATATTTCACTTACTGCGCTTATCTTCTTTATCGTTGCGTTTTTGTTTCTTGCCGTCGGGCTTGGCTCGCTCGGCACGGTGCGCGGTACGGGCAAGGCGTACGAGCTGCGCGTTCACAGCACGACCAACGCAAAAGAACCCGTTACGTTCGAGCTGAAAAATCCCTCTTACGTGAAAGACGGCAAAACCGTGACCGATTATTATATGGTGCGGCACGTATACCTCAACGTGGCGGCGATTTACAACGAAGAGGACGAATCGGCGAAAATCACGCTCGGCAGAGGCGCGTCGACGACGGCAAGCTCGTTCACCTACGAGAGCAACCTCGGCAACCTTAAGTTCAAGGAATCGACGCAGGGCGAGAAAAAAGAGCGTTATATTGAAAACGCCGTCGGAAATTGGATCGAACCGTTCGATCTCACCGTTACGGACGACAGCAACCTGCGCGTCGCCACGTATAAGTATTATAAGCTGACCGCCGCGACCTGCAATCTTCTGATCAACGAAATCGTGTTCGTGGGCGAACAGCTGCTCGACGAGGACGGCAATTCAAGCGTAAACGGCGAGCCTTCGGGCAAACTCAAAGTGATCCCCGCGGAAATTTATTATGCGCCGCCCATGCTCGACGGTGAGGACGCGGAAAAAGAGGACGAGGCGACGGCGAAAAAACGCGCGTCCGCGCTCATCGACGCGCAGCACGTTCCTTCTATGGCGCAATCGTCGTTTTTCCGTTTGGGCACGGAAGAAATTTATTCCATGACCACCGTGGCGGAAATGCGGCTCGGCAACGTGTTCTATAAGTCGGGCAGCAACAAAGCCGTGAACGTTTACCACGGCGACAGCGTATATAATTCCCTCGGCACGAGTATTTTAGGGCTTGGCGTTGCGATCTTCGGGAACAGTCCGTTCGGATTGCGGTTCTTTCCGATGCTGGCAAGCTTCGGCGTGCTCATGTTCGGTTATTTCTTCGTAAAAGAGCTTTGCAAAAGCGAAAAAGCGGGGCTTGTGTTTGCCGTGCTCTACGCGCTTTCCAACTTCTTCCTCGGATTGGGGCACTTCGGAACGCCGCTCACGATCGGGTTGTTCTTCTTCACGGCGTCGCTTTACTTCATGTATCGGTTCTATAACCGCGGCATACGGAAAACGAACGTGCGCAGCTTGCTGCCGCTCATCTCGTCGGGCTTGCTTTGCGCCGGCGCGGTGTGCGTGAACGGCGTGTATATCTTGGCGGCGCTTGCCGTTGTCGGTTTGTTTGCGGCGGGCATGGTGCGCCAGAACAGAGCGCGCCGCCTGTACCTCGATCAGGCGATCGCGGTCGCGGAAGAGGTAGAGGCGCGCGAAAGCGCCGAACCGCCCGTATTAAGCGAGGAAGGCGAACCGCTGCCCAAGCCTTTGAGCGAGAGCAAACGCCGCGTTCTCGAAATCGTAGACGAATATAAATGGAAGAACTCGGCGGCGCTCGCGGCGTTCGGAACGGCGCTCGTCGTGGGCGGCATGCTGTTGTCGCTTCTGTTCCTGTTGCCCGTGTACTTCCCGTACGTCAAGCTTTACGATAATCCCAACGCGCCCCGCTTAAATCTCTTTCAGCTCATGGGCAAGCTGTTTGCGGGCGGCTTCGTCGGATCGAACGGCGGCACGTGCGCCTATCACCCGTTCTACCGCATTTTTGCGGGCGCGGGGAGCATGTACGGGGTGACAGCCGTCGTCATGAACACCGTTGCGCTTTTGATCGGACTGCTCGGCGTGGCTTACGCCGTGTATAAAATCGTGCTTGTGTGCATGAAAAAGATCGAGGGCAAAGAGGCGCGCATCGCGCTGCGCCGCGCGGTCGTTCCGCTCGGTCTTATCGTGACGGGCGCGGTTTTGGGTTCGTTCGGCGGCGGCGCGCTTGCGTTTATCGCACTCGTGTATCTGGGTATGTTCGCGCTTGCGGCGGAATGCGTGCGCGACGCGTGCGAACGCGAATGGGCGGGTCGTACGGCGGCGAAAATCTGCGTGTGGGTCGGTCTCGGTCTGCTGTGCGCCGCGTTCCTGGTGTTTGCGGTGTTCACGTTCTCCATTCCGCTGCCCGCGATTTTTGTCGGTAATTTTGTTTGATCATTTTACAATATACGGGGGAAGATACGAATGATAGCGAAAATTATCTGTTATGCGCTGAACGGACTCGACGGCGTGCCCGTCGAGGTCGAAACCGACGTTAACCGCGGCGTGCCCTCTTACGAAATGGTGGGACTGCCCGATACCGTTGTCAAAGAGAGCAAGGAACGCGTGCGTTCTGCGTTGAAAAACAGCGGACTGCTCTTCCCCGTCAATAAGATCACCATTAACTTCGCGCCTGCCGATCTGAAAAAAGAGGGTGCGTCGTTCGATTTAGCCGTCGCCGTGAGCCTGCTCAAAGCGAGCGAACAGCTCATCGGCACCGATTTGAGCGATACGGTCTTTTTGGGTGAGCTTGCCTTAAACGGCGATCTGCGCCCCGTATCGGGGTTATTGCCCATACTGATTTCGGCAAAAGGGCACGGCTTCACGAAATTTATCATACCCGAGGCGAACGCCAAAGAAGCGCGCTTTTTGGGCGGCGCGCAAATTTACCCTGCGCGCACGCTCACCGAGGTGGTGCGCCACCTTGTCGGCACGGTGCCGATCGCTCCGCTCGAAACAAAAAAGTTCGTCGTCGGCGCGGCAAAGGAAGGCTCCGCCGATCTCAAATACGTCATGGGTCAGCCCGTTGCGCGCCGCGCGCTCGAAATCGCCGTTGCGGGCGGTCATAACCTATTGATGGTAGGTCCTCCCGGCGCGGGTAAAACGATGCTTGCGCGGTGCTTACCTACCGTCATGCCCGATCTGTCGTTCGAGGAAGCGCTCGAAATTACCAAAATACATTCGGTTGCGGGCGTGCTGGGCGAAGAGGGCATTGTTTCCGAACGTCCTTTCCGTACGCCGCATCATACGGCGACCACCGTTTCGATGTGCGGCGGCGGAAACAAAATCGTGCACCCCGGCGAGATTTCGCTGGCGCACGGGGGCGTGCTCTTTTTAGACGAATTGCCCGAATACAAGCGTTCGACGCTCGAAGCGCTGCGTCAGCCGTTAGAGGACGGCGTGATCACCGTTTCGCGCGCGGGCGGCACGTTTTCCTATCCTGCGCGGTTCATGCTCTGCGCGAGCATGAATCCCTGCCCCTGCGGCAATTACGGTTCGGCGGACAGAACGTGCACCTGTTCTCCTTCGGAGATCCGCCGTTACCGAAAGCGCGTTTCCGGTCCGCTGCTCGACCGCATCGACTTGCAGGTGGAGGTCGACAGCGTGGCGTACGACGATTTGACCTCTGCGAGCATGGCGGAAAGTTCCGCCGAGGTGAAAGAGCGCGTCAACCTCGTGCGCAACATACAGCGCAGCCGTTTCGAGGGAAGCGCGGTAAGCGCCAATGCCGAAATGGGCGAACGCGAGCTGCGCGCCTTCTGCGCGCTCAGCGAAGAGGGCGACAGGATCCTGCGCGACGCATTCGAGCGTTTGAAGCTCTCCGCGCGCGCCCGTTCGCGTATCGTGAAAGTGGCGCGGACGATCGCCGATTTGGATATGAGCGAGGAAATCTTGCCCAAACACGTATACGAAGCGGCGTCTTACAGAATTTACGATAAACTCGGTTGATCATGCTTTATTCGCCCGACGAACAAGCCTTAATTTGGCTGTGCGCCTGTACGGACACAGACCATCGGGAGCGCGCCGCGCTGCTGCGTGCGGTGAAGCGTCCCGCTCAGCTTTTCGAGCAGGGCGAACTTTTTTTCGCAAATGTGATAAAAAGGCGCGTAAACGGGTTATATAAAGAGGGCGGCTGTGCGTTCGAGGCGGCGCGTTTTGTTGCGGAAGAGGAGAAAAAGCAAAGATTTTTCGTCACCGCGGTGAGCGCGGATTATCCCGATTCGTTAAAACATATTGCCGATCCGCCCCTCGTGCTGTTTTGCGCGGGGAACGGGAAGTTACTGAAAACGCGTCGGTTTACGATCGTCGGATCGCGGATTATTCCGCCGTGGGCGGAAACGACGGGGCGCACGTTCGCGCAGACGCTGAGCGAACGGTTCACGATCGTAACGGGCTTCGCCGAAGGCGGCGACGGCGCGGCGATCGCGGGCGCGATGGCAAGCGGCAATCTGATCTGCGTGCTGCCCAACGGCTTAAACGAATGCTATCCCGCCGCGCATGCGCAGTTAAAAGAGCGCGTAAGGCGGAGCGGGTTGCTCGTGAGCGAGTATCCGCCCGACGAAAGGGTGAAAAAATATTCCTTTCATGCGCGGAACCGTCTGTTGGCAGGATTGAGCGAAGGTGTTTTGGTGCTGTCCGCGGCGGCGCGCAGCGGCACGCTGATCACCGCGAACTGCGCGCTCGAATACGGACGCGACGTGTTTGCGCTTCCGCACAATGCGGGTGTGAAGCAGGGCGAGGGCTGCAACGCGCTCATCAAGCAAGGCGCCTGTCTTGTCACCGAACCGAGCGATATTCTCTCTTATTACGGCATGGACGCGGCGGCGCCCGTTGAATTCGAACTGAGTGCGGCGGAGCAAACGGTGCTCACCGTGCTGCAAAACGGCGGCGAATTGCACGTGACGCAGATCGCGGAAAGCGCGCGCATTCCCGTTTACGAGGCGTCGGCGACGCTTGCCGCCCTCGAAATAAAAAATTTGGTCGTCAGAGCGGGCGCAAACCGTTACGCCGCGCTGAAATAACTTTTTGTAGAAGGAACAGCAATGGATCTTATCATCGTGGAGTCGCCTTCCAAGGCAAAAACAATTTCAAAATACTTAAAGGGAAAATATCGCGTCGACGCGTCGGGCGGACATATCCGCGATTTACCCGCAAGCAAGCTGGGCGTGGCGGTCGATAAAAATTTCGAGCCGAAATACGTTACGTCCCCCGGCAAGGAAGATACCATTAAACGGTTGCAGGAAGAGGCGGACAAAGCCGATAAAGTGTATCTTGCCACCGACCCCGACCGCGAAGGCGAGGCGATCTCGTGGCATCTGCAAACGGTTTTGGGGCTGGACGCGAGCGAAAAGAACCGCATCGAATTCAACGAAATTTCGGCGCGCGCCGTCGAACGGGCGTTAAACGCGCCGCGGCAGATCGACTATAATTTAGTCAACGCGCAGCAGGCGCGCCGCGTGCTCGACCGTTTGGTCGGTTATAAGCTCTCCCCGTTCCTCAACAATAAGATCCAAAGCGGACTTTCGGCGGGCAGAGTGCAGTCGGTGGCGCTGCGGCTCGTCGTCGAGCGCGAGCGCGAGATCACGGCGTTCATTCCCGAAGAGTATTGGACGATCACCGCGGAATTGCAGGATAACGAGGGGAAGCATTCCCCCTTCAAAGCCGCGCTTGAAAAGTATCTCGGCAAAAAATATAAAATTTCGTCCAAAGAGCAGGCGGACGCCGCGCTTGCCGCGCTCGGCAGCGGGCAGTACCGTGTGGAGAGCGTGAAAAAGTCGATCACCAAATCGCACGCGCCCGCGCCGTTCACGACGAGCACGCTGCAACAGGACGCTTCCAACAAACTTAACATGACGGCGCCCGAAACCATGCTCATGGCGCAGCATCTGTACGAGGGCATGGACGTGGAAGACGGCGGACACGTGGCGTTCGTCACCTATATCCGAACCGACTCCACCCGCGTTTCGGAAGATGCGCAGAAGGCGGCGCTCGAATATATCAAAGAAAAATACGGCGCGGAATACGTTCCCGAAAAGCCTAATTTTTACGCCTCGAAAAAGGGCGCGCAGGACGCGCACGAGGCGATCCGTCCCATCGATCTTTCCCGCACGCCCGAATCGGTGAAAAAGCTGCTCGATAAAAAACACTATAACGTGTATAAGCTCATTTACGAACGATTCGTCGCCTCGCAGATGGCGGAAGCGCAGTACGACAGCATGCAGGTTTCCATCGTCAACGGCGATTACGGCTTGAAGGCGAGCGGCAAGGCGGTGCGCTTTGCGGGCTATACCGCCGTCTATCAGGATGCGAAAAAAGACGACGAAGAAGAAACGAAGGGCTTGCTGCCCCCCATGGACGAGGGCGACCCCTTAAAAGAGCTTTCGCGCAAGGGCGATCAGAAGTTCACGAAGCCGCCGCTCCGCTATACCGACGCTTCGCTCGTCAAAGCGATGGAAGACAAGGGGATCGGGCGTCCTTCCACCTACGCTTCGATCATTTCGGTGCTCAACAAGCGCAAATATGTCGAAAAAGAGGGTAAATACATGAAACCCACCGAGGTGGCATTCCGTATTACCGATCTTTTAATGCAGTATTTTACCGATATTATGGACGTCGGATTCACTGCCGATATGGAAGAAAAGCTCGACCTTATCGAAGAGGGACGCGATTGGCATAAGCTCATAGCGGAGTTTTACCCGCCTTTCGAGGAGCGTTTGAAAAAAGCCAGCACCGACGGCGACGAGCTTACCGAAATTCTGTGCGAAAAGTGCGGACACCCCATGATCCGCAAAGCGGGAAGATACGGCAAATATTTGGCGTGCAGCAATTATCCCGCCTGCTCGAACATCGTCAGCGAAAGCGAACAGGAGGTTTCAGACACGCCTTGCCCGAAGTGCGGCGCGATGATGGTCGTCAAAAACGGGCGTTACGGTAAGTTCCTTGCCTGCCCGAATTATCCGACCTGTAAGACGACGCTGCCGTTCGGGGAGAAAAAAGAAGAAGTGTTCGAGGGGGTGTGCCCCGATTGCGGCAAGCCGACGCGCCGTCTGCGTTCCAAATCGGGCAAAACGTATTACGGCTGTTCGGGCTATCCCGATTGCAAATTCATGAGCTGGGATATTCCAACGGGCGAAAAGTGCCCCGTCTGCGGCAAGCCGATTGTCAAGACGCCAAAGGGGATCGTGCGCTGTTCGGATAAAGACTGCGCGCACAATAAATCCGAATGATCAAGGTCATCGGCGCGGGGCTGGCAGGCGCGGAAGCGGCGTATTTTTTAGCGTCGCACGGCGTGGAAACCGAGCTTGTCGAAATGAAACCGCAAAAGTACACGCCCGCGCACACGAGTGCGAATTTCTGCGAGCTGGTGTGCTCCAATTCGCTGAAAAGCAACGACGTCGAGGGGAACGCCTGCGGACTTCTGAAAGAGGAAATGCGGCGCATGGGATCGCTTACGATGCGGGCGGCGGAAGAGACCAAAGTGCCCGCAGGGGGCGCGCTCGCCGTCGACAGAGAGGCGTTTTCCGCTTACGTTACGCGTGAACTGCGTTCGCTTTCCGCTTTGCATATCGTCTGCCGCGAAGAGCGCGCGCTGCCCGAAGAGGGCATCGTCGCCACGGGTCCGCTCACGAGCGACGCTCTAAGCGAGGCGATCGTGCGGCGGTTCGGCGATTCGCTGCATTTTTACGACGCGACCGCGCCCGTCGTGACGGCGGAGAGCATCGATTATTCGCACGCGTTCGTCGGCGACCGTTACGGCAAGGGCACGGGCGATTATATCAACTGCCCCATGTCGAAAGAGGAATATGATGCGTTTATCGACGCGCTGTTGAGCGCGGAACGCGTGACGCTGCGCGATTTTGAAAAACGCGAGATCTTTGAAGGGTGCATGCCCGTGGAAGTCATGGCGGCGCGCGGTAGGCAAACGCTCGCGTTCGGACCGTTGAAGCCCGTGGGACTTGCGGACGCGTACGCCGTCTTGCAGCTGCGCAGGGAAAACGCCGCGGGAACGAGTTACGGTTTGGTGGGATTTCAGACCAATCTGAAATTCTCCGAGCAAAAGCGCGTGTTCTCGCTCATTCCCGCCTTAAATCACGCCGAGTTCGAGCGTTACGGCGTCATGCACCGCAACACCTTTTTGCAGTCGCCCGAAATTCTCAACGCGGATTTTTCAGTCAAGGATCAGCCGATGCTCTTTTTCGCGGGGCAGATCACGGGCGTGGAAGGGTATGTGGAGAGCGCGGCAAGCGGGCTTGTGAGCGCGATTCACCTGTATAACAGGCTGCGCGGCAAACCGGCGCGTCTGCCCTCGGCGGCGAGCGTGACGGGCGCGCTTTCGGAGTATATTGCAACGCCTAACAAGCATTTTCAGCCGATGAACGCCAATTACGGTATTTTGGCGCCGCTCGGCAAGATCAAAGATAAAAAAGAAAAAAAGAGACTTTACGCCGTGCGCGCGCTCGAAGAAATCGAGGCGTTTTATGCGGCGGCGAGCGAGGAGGAATAAATGGAATTTCGCGGTACGACGATCTGCGCCGTTAAAAAAGGCGGCGTTACGGCAATAGCGGGCGACGGTCAGGTGACGATGGGCGAATCGGTCGTGTTCAAAAACACGGCGATCAAGGTGCGCCGCATTTACGGCGGCAAGGTGATTTTAGGATTCGCGGGTTCGGTTACCGACGCGTTTTCGCTTTCCGAACGGTTCGAGGGCATGCTCAATAAATTTGCGGGCAACTTAATGCGTTCGGCGGTGGAGCTTGCCGATCTGTGGCGTTCGGATAAAGTGGGCAGGAAGCTGGACGCCATGATGATCACGGCGGATAAGGATACGCTCTTGATCCTTTCGGGCACGGGCGAGGTCATCGAACCCGACGAGGGCATTTGCGCGATCGGCAGCGGCGGCAATTACGCTTTGGCGGCGGCGCGCGCCCTTTCGCAGAACACCGATTTTACCGCCGAGGAAATCGCGCGCAAATCGCTGAAAATCGCAAGCGAGATCTGCGTGTATACCAACGACCATATTATTTGCGAAACCGTGTGAGGATTTACAGCGCATAACGCTGTCGCGCACGCTTCCTTCGCTTAGTCTATTCTTTCAGGGAGAAACATTTTTATGAATTTAAGTCCCAAACAAATCGTAAACGAACTCAATAAACACATTATCGGGCAGGACGAGGCGAAAAAAGCCGTTGCGATCGCGCTCAGAAACCGTTACAGAAGAGCGCAGCTTTCGCCCGAATTGCAGGACGAAATCACGCCCAAAAACATTATCATGAAGGGACCGACGGGCGTTGGAAAAACCGAAATCGCCCGCCGTCTTGCCAAGCTCGTCAAAGCGCCCTTCGTCAAAGTCGAAGCGACGAAGTATACCGAAGTCGGTTACGTCGGCAAAGACGTCGAAGGCATGGTGCGCGATTTGGTCGAGTGTGCGTTCCGCCTTGTCAAAGACGAAAAGACGGCGGAGGTTTCGGTAAAAGCGACCGACGCGGCGGAAAAGAAAATGGTGAAAATCCTTGCCGAAGCCAAAAAAGCCGATCGGGGCGAAACGGCGCGCGAGGTGTTCGAGGCGAATTTGCTCGAATCGCTCAGAAAGGGCGTGTACGATAAGCTCGTCATCGAAACCGAAGTCAAAGACGACCCCAAAACCATGGAGCTGATGCCGGGCGGCGCGGCGATCAATCTTGGTTCGATTTTCGGGGAGATGCTGCCGCAGAAAAAGAAAAAGCGCAAAATCGCCGTGGGCGAGGCGATGAAGCTGTTTATCGCCGAGGAATCGGATAAGCTGATCGACGACGACGCGGTGAAAGAAGAAGCGTTGCGCCGCGCGGAGAACGACGGCATTATCTTCATCGACGAAATCGACAAGATCGCGGGCAAGGGCAACACCTCGGGCGCGGACGTTTCGCGCGAGGGCGTGCAGCGCGATATTCTTCCCATCGTGGAAGGCAGCACGGTCATGACGAAATACGGTGCGGTAAAAACCGATTATATTCTCTTTATCGCGGCGGGCGCGTTCCACGTTGCGCGCGTGGAAGACCTCATTCCCGAATTGCAGGGGCGTTTCCCCGTATCCGTCGAGCTTTCGTCGCTGACCAAAGAGGATTTCGTCAACATTCTCACGAACACCGAGCATTCGCTCACGCAGCAGTATGCGGTGCTGCTTGCGGTCGATCATATCGATTTGAAATTTACTTCCGACGCGATCGAGGCGATCGCCGAAATATCCGAGGAGATCAACCTCACGAGCGAGGATATCGGCGCGCGCAGACTGCATACGGTCATGGAATATCTGCTCGAAGATATATCTTATAACGCGGGCGGCGGCGATTATCCCGTCATTCCCGTTGAAGTTAACCGCGCGTACGTGCTCGAACATTTAAGCAAGATCACCAAAGACCGCGACTTGAAAAAGTACGTGCTGTAATTTTTCGTTTGAACGGTTAAGGAAAGGGTAGAGAAAATGATCAATATTCCGAAAGGAACCAAGGACGTGCTGCCTGCCGAAGTCTATCTTTGGCATCACGTGGAAAACAAAGCAAGAGCTTGCGCGGAACGCTACGGCTTCCGCGAGATCCGCACGCCCGTGTTCGAGCATACCGAACTGTTCGCGCGCGGCGTGGGCGATACGACCGATATCGTCGGCAAGGAAATGTATACCTTTCTCGACAAGGGCAACCGTTCCGTGACGCTGCGCCCCGAGGGAACGGCGGGCGTGGCGCGTTCGTTCTGCGAACATTCGCTCGGCGGCGGCGTTCTGCCGTTTAAGGCGTATTACCTCATCTCGGCGTTCCGTTACGAGCGTCCGCAGGCGGGCAGGCTCAGAGAATTCCATCAGTTCGGCGCGGAATTATACGGTGCGGAAGGGGCGTTCGCCGATGCGGAGGTGATTGCGCTTGCCGACGGTTTCCTGCATGATCTGGGTATTAAAAACGCGGCGCTGCAAATCAATTCGATCGGCTGCAAAACCTGCCGCGCGCAATATCATCAAGCATTAAAAGAATATTTCCGCCCGCATCTTTCCTCCATGTGCGCCGATTGCAACGCGCGGTTCGAGAAAAATCCCATGCGCATGATCGACTGCAAGGAAGAAAAGTGCAAGGCGGTCACGGCGGGTGCGCCGCGCATGCTCGATTATCTTTGCGGCGACTGCCGCGCGCATTTCGAGGAAGTGAAAGCGCTTCTCGACGGCGCGGGGATCCATTATACCGTGAACCCTTCGATCGTGCGCGGACTCGATTATTATTCGCGTACGGTGTTCGAGTTTACCTCGTCGGCGGCAGGCGCGCAGGGAACGGTGCTCGGCGGCGGAAGATACGATACGCTGCTCGAACAGATCGGTTCCAAGAGCGTGCCCGCGGTGGGCTTTGCGGCGGGGATCGAGCGTTTGCTGATGGTGCTTTCCGCAGAGAATACCGCGCTGCCCGACGAGGCGGCTCTCGACTGTTATCTTGCGGGCATGGACGTTCCTTGCCGCGCAAAAGCCTTCTTGCTGGCGCGGCAGCTGCGCGAGGCGGGGTTGTCTTGCGAAACCGATTTGATGGCGCGTTCTCTGAAAGCGCAGTTCAAATACGCCGATAAACGCGGCGCGCGGTTCGTCGCCGTGATCGGTTCGAGCGAACTGGAAGAAGGGGCGGCGGAAGTGAAGGATATGAAAAATTCTTCTTCCGAACGCGTAAAATTCGGCGAATTGGCGCAATATATAGCCAAAAGAAAAGGAGAAAAAGAAAATGGGTAAAGTAAGAGAAATCAGCGGAGCGGAGCTGAAAGCGTTGCAGGCGGCGGGCAAAAAAATCGTATGCGATTTTTGGGCGGCATGGTGCGGACCTTGCAGAATGCTCGCGCCCGTGCTCGATAAGCTAACGGAAGAATTTAA
>CAJUGP010000007.1 GCA_910586365.1 uncultured Christensenella sp.
CACTTGCATATCGAACTCGCCCGTAATGCATACGCCTCCACCGTTCTTGCCGCCGGAAACGACCGTCCAACCGTGTGAATCGAAGTCGCCTGCCCATCCGTTCTTATGATCCTTCGCCGCGCTGATATCCAAAAGATTATTCTCGTCCTTGGCATAAACGGTGTTTTCATCTTCGAACATCTCATAGCCGTACACGCTCATGCCGTTCACGTCCGCATCGAGGTCGATATTCGCATTATTGTCGGTAATGAGATCGATTGACGTGACGAAAGTTGACGTAAACGTCGCTTCGATATCGAATTTCGCGGACATGACCGTTTGTATCACCGTTTCCGACGTAATGCTGTTCGCAAGAAGCTCCCTGCCGTTGACTTTCAGACTCGTGCAGGCGTAACCTACGTCGGGCGTTATCGTGAGCGCCAATTCGTCGCCGACCGTGCCGTTCGTCTGTTCGGAAGTTACCGTGCCGTTAACGAACGTAGGAATCGCAACCGAAGCGGCGGGAATGTTTGCGGAAACGTAATATTCTCTTTCCGCGTTGACCTTAATATCGGTAGCGTAGAAACCGACCTGACAGGCAGCGTTTTGATATTTTGCGTCAAGCGTGAGCGTTGAGCAATAAACGTCGTTTACGAAACCGTGAATCACATTTCTGTTGCGGAGGAGCGTTATAAACAATTCGCCCTTCTTCATTTCGGCGACCTGCTCGGAAGACAGCGGATCGATGAATGCATCCCAAGTACCCGTAATGTTCTTCACGCCCGTTCCCCAACTGCTGTAACCGCCGTCATCATTCCAACTGATTTTATAACTGCTGCCGCCGCCTACCGTTTCGAGCTGAACAAAAACGTATTCGTCTCCGAACTTGATCATAACGCCCTGCCGTCCCGTTGCATCGGTATTGACGTTCGCTTTGATCATTACTTTGTTATAGCTTTCTTTCGTTACGTACCACATGGTTGCGCCGCTCGTATGCTTATATTTTTCGCCGTATTCGCCCGAGAACGAGCCGCCGTCGCCCCAATTCCACGATTGCGCCATGTTGAGCATGGTATCGAATACAAGCGTGAGCGTATCTGTGATCCCCGTTTCCGGAAGCACTTCGAGGTTGGTTGCGGAGACAAAACCCTCGATCGAAAGCGTATAGCCTTTGCCCGTAACGACGTTATTGAACGCGACCGATCCGTTCGTCACCGTGCCCGAATAGGTATGCATACCGTCGGAAAGCGTTGCCGTCAAGCCGTTTGCCGTATTGCCCTCGACGCCGAGTTTCTTGCCGACAATGCTCAAACTGAAACTTACCTTTACGATTTCCGCGAAAGTCGCTTCTACGTTAAGCGTCGCGCCGAGATAGCCTTTCAACGTATACGTTCCGTCGATAAGTTTGGCAACGTCTACGGGTTGACCGTTTACCGTAAACGTCTCCACTTTATAATCGGTTGCCGGCGTCAGCGTGACGGTTACGTCGCCGCCGCGTTTGGTTTCGCTCACCGAAACCGTACCGTTTTCTTTCTGTCCGGCGCCCGTGACCTCAATCGTTTGATCGGCAATTCCGAACGCTTCCGCAAGCGTTTTGCCGTAACGGAAGTCGGCTACGTTGAACGTGACGGGCGTTTCGCCCCAACCGTGTCCGCGGTTGACGCCGAATTTCACGATCGTGCCGTTTTGGATACCGTCGTGCCCCATTTCCTTGGCAAGGATTACGTCGTCGGGGCTTGTTGCATAGTAAACGGAAAGATAACCCGTCGACGCATTGTAATTGAGAATATAATACAATCCGTCGCCCCTAAGCGCTTCGCCGTATTTGTTCAACGTATAGGTATTGTCTTGGTTGATCGTTCCCAAATGGCTGCTGCAACCGTTTCCCCAAGTATGGTTGTCTTCCCACCAAGATCCGTCGGTCAAGCAAAGGTGCATATCGCCCGACTTGTTGGAAAGGTTCAAGCTGACGTATTTGTAAGTACCGTCGCTGAACGTTACATACATGCCGAACGGAACTTGCCCGCCGTTCATAATTTTATCGAAATCCTCTTTCGACAAGCTCACTTTTCCCAAAATCCAAGCGTCGCCCGCGACCGAAGTGTTGATCGCCACATCTTCCCGCGCGTCGCCGTGATAGGTCAGTTTGCCCTCGGCAATGTTCACGTTCCCCTTTGCCTGTTCGGAATATACGAAAAAGCTGCCGAGATCGAAACTCACGTCTCCCATGACTTTGAGTTGCGCGGTAACGGGAGCGCCGAATATTTGCGCGCGAACCGTCCACGTGCCCTGCATAACGTTCTCCAAAACAATCTTTCCGTTTTCAACAATGCCCGTTACGTCCGCAAAGCCTTCGCGCGATAACGTCACTTCGAGCCCTTCCGCACCCCAAACGTCTTCCACCGTCAACGTAACCGTTGCAAGATTTTCCGCTGCGACGAATACCGCGTTCAAATCGAGTTCGGCAGCGGTAAACCCGTTCAGCGTGAGCGTCCCGTCCGCACCGATAAGAGCGGTTACGTCGCATCCGTTTACAAAAACGGCGTCGATAAAATAACCTTCGTTTGCCGTTATCGTGCACGAAATGTTCTCGCCCGCGGTATAAGAGGCTTTTCCCCACGTTACCGTGCCGTTATCGGAAGATTCGCGGATGATAACCTTTTGATCCGCAACGCCGAGCGCCTCTAACAACGTCTTGCCGTAGCGGAACCCTTCGACCTTCACCGTAACGCCCGTTTCGCCCCAAGCGAGGTTGTCGCGGAAACCCGCCTGTACGACCGTACCACCCGCGGGGAAGAGATTTGCGTCGTCCTTCCAATCACGCAACCTTTTTACGCTGTAATCGTTCGAGCCTAAATAAGTTTCCATTGCGCCCGTTGTCGCATTATATTGAAGTACAAAGTAGAGTCCGTTGCCGAACAATGCCTTCGCATATTCATTTGCGTTGACGTTCGTCGTGAAAGGGTTGCAGATGTCTTCGCTCCACCCGAAATCGGTGCGGATCGTCAGCCAATTTTCGTTTCCGACGTTTTTGATCCAAATATCCGTCCAACGCGTCGTCGGTTTGCCGTTTGCGCCTTCCACCGTCATATACATACCGAAGGAAACCTCGCCGCCCCTTAAAAGTTTGGCTTTATCCTCAGCGCCGAGTTTGATCTTCGCCGCAAGGAAAGCGTCGCCCGCTTCGTTGATGCGGATGGAATAATCTTCGTTGATGGAGCTGTGATAGACAAAGCTGCCCGTAGAAAGATCGATGACGGAAGGATCGAGTTTCTTGCCGCCGATAAACACGTTTTCCACGTCGAGTTTCTTTTCCGCCGTCGAAACGACCGAATAGCTGCCAAGCTCGACGTTCTTGCCGAATACGTTTGCCGTGACGAGCCAACGCCCCTGTAACATGTTCTCGATGCGCATCTTATTGTTCGCAACAACCGCCGTTTTCACATTTGTTTCGTCGGCGGCGTTGGTGAAGGTAAATTCGATGCCGTTTGCGTTCCATGCGCTGTCCACCGCGATATTCGCCGTGATCGCCTGCGGCGTACCGTAAACGACTTCGACGTTGAGCGTAAGGCTCGTGTTTTCCGCGATAGTAAGATAATCGGTCGTGGGCGAATCGGTCTTGACGGATCCGCTCATTTCGACGCCGTTCACGAGCAACGACAAGAGCACGTGGGAAACGTTGTTTTTCTCGAACATGAGAGTAACGTTCTCGCCGACCTTGCTGACGTCCGGAACGGAAACGGTAGCGCCCTCTTCCTTATTTTTGACGATCGCCACTTCGTTCGCATGGTCGTCCCGAATGGCATACGGAATGATCTGCGGTTGAGTGTTGTAATAAAATCCTTCAAACCCGATCTGAACTCTTTCATCCGCTTTCACGCCCTCGGCCGCAAGGTTTTCGGTATGAACGATTTCGCCGTCGAGATAAATATAAGCCGTCGTGCCGTCGCGCAGAATTCCGAGATTGATGCCGTTGCCGCTCTTGTATTTCGCAATCTCTTTGGCGTTCAAGACGTACACGGTACTCCACCCGAAGATGAAATCGTTGTTGTGTTTGGCATACATGACGCCGTAGGCGTCGCCGCTGCGAATGAGCGTAACCGACCAGCTCTTGCCGCCCGAGAACTTCATGCGGATGCCCGAACGCTGTTCTTTATCGTCGTTAACGTTAGAACTTGCGGCGAGCGTATCGTCGTAATGCAGGCTCGCCTCCGCGTAGACCGTATCGTAAATATTCTTCGAGAGAATGACGCCTCTGCCGCCCTTCTTAATGAGATAGCCTTCGTTCGCGTTCTCGATATCCCAACACGATCCCTCCACAATATCGAACGTGCCGTATTCGAGATCGATCTGCGTATCGATATTGCGGTTGAGATAAATCCCGCGGGTAATTCTTCCGTAACCGCTCTTTTCCGCCGTGATCGTATAATAAGCCTGCGGCAGATCTCTGAGTTCGAAGGTGCCGTCCGCCGAAAGCGGCAGCGTATGCTCGCCGTCCGCATCGGCATAAGTGGCGGAAAGTCCGCTGAGCGTATCGCCGCCCGCTTTTTTCAGGTTGATCTTTCCCGTCAGAGTTTTATTCCCAGAAACGACCTGTTCCGCAGCCGCCGAAAACGACATACCTTCTTCGCAGGTGACGGTGTAGGTCGCCGAACCGTCTTCGTTATAGTTCAAAAATTTCAGATAATCGTTGCCGTTGCGGGTAAATGCGCTGACGGCGTACCCCTCTTCGGGCGTGAGCGTGACGGTTACGGGCAAACCGGGCAGCGCCGCTGCGGGACCGGAAACCGTGCAGTGATCACCTTGAACGTATGAGACGGGTACGGTACCGACGACGCCCTCTTTATCGAACTTGAAATACTGCCCGACGTTGTGGAACCCGTCGCCGCCGAGCTGCGTCGCAAAGGGATACCAATAACGGTCGATTTCGTGATCTGTGCCGTTGTAATTATACGAAGTGATGTGCACGGGGCTGACGCTGACCGTCTCTTCCTTCATGGTGGCGGGATTCATGCCGAGCCATTGCACATAGTCCCAAGGAAGAAAGAATTCGATCGTATAGCCGAAACAGTTGCCCGAGTTGACTTCGCCGCCCTTCAATTCGGATGCGGCATACGCCATGATGGCGTCCGTCGACTGTACGTCGACCCAAGAACCGACGTAGCCCGAAGTTTTTTTGAACGAAACCGTGCCCGTCGCCTCGAGGTCGATCTCGTACACGTGGTCGTTCGACATGCTCGTAATGCCCTGCGGCGCGAAATACATCTCAATTCCGCTGTTGATGTAACTTGCGCGGTCGGGGTTGACGTAGATGGGCGTGTTTTCGGTTACGTCGTAGACGAAATACATGCCCTTTTCGCCGAAGTGGCTCGTCATGGCAAGATCGACGGTGTTCGTACCGTTTTGATTGTGCAGATACACCCATTTACTGTTTTTATAAACTTCCTCGTCCGCCTTGCCGTCGATTTTGAACCCTTCGTCGGGCTGCGCATACACGCGGTCGGGGTTGTTGTAACCGTAATCCTTATCCGTCGGCACTTCGGTAATATTTTTCGACGCCTCGCAGGCTGCAAACAGCGTCGTCATTGCAAATACCGAAAGCAACGCTACGACTGCGGTTTTTCTTTTACTGTTCATACTCTTCCTCCTTATTTGCCTAACACTTTGATTTCGGAAATGCCGACGCTCTTCTGCCCTTCGGGAAGGTCGATCGTCACCCGAACGGACTTCACGTTAAGCTCTTCGAACTCCGCATACACGCACGAACCGGGCGTTACGTAATACGCATTGCCGTACAAATCGTCCGCTTTGTAATATTCCTTGCTGAATTCTAAATCTTTGATGAATTTCACGACTTCTTTGCCGTTCTCTTCGCATACGAATTCGATGCGTTTGACGGCTTTGAAAATCGTCGACGCGTCTTTGGAGTTGTAGACCATGACCGCACGCACCGTCCGCGCCGATCCGAAATCGAGCGTAAACGTCGTCTGTTTCGTAATGACCGTTTCTTTCACGTTTGCGATAAACGCAGGGTTGTGCTGCGTATAAAGAGAAAGCACGCCGTCGGTGAGATAGTTCGCATCTTTCGTTCCTTTGATTTGCGCTTCGCCCGCGATGTTGCGATACTCCCCTTTGATCAAAGGCTGCACGGTGGAAGTCGGACCGTTGGCATACATAACGTCCAGATCGCGTCCGTCTTTGTCTTTCACCGTAATCCACGTTACTTCGTCAACGGCAGGGTTACGCGCACCGCCCATGACGATGGCGCTGTTATGGCGGTGATAGACGATATACATTTTGCCGTTTACGGTGACGAACGAGTGATGACCCGTGCCCGAAACGTCCTGGCTGCCCTGCAACCCCGCCGAAAGGAGTACCGCGCCTTCCTCTGCGTTGAGCTTGCGGAAGTCGCCCAAAGGACTGTCGGCAACCGCCTGACATACCTGATAGGAATTGTTCTGATAATCGTTGACCGAATAGGTGAGATAATATTTCCCTTTATGCTCGGTCATGCACATGCCTTCGTTGATGACGTTGTCGGCGTCTTCGTAAGAAACCGCATCGACGGTTTCGCCGTTCAACGCTTTTTGATAATCGGCAACGGTGTAGTAGCGCGACTTGGTCAGAAGTTTCGCCGTTTCCCATTTGGGTTTAAGCCAATTTTCCATTTCCATGCCGAAGATGCCGTTGTCGCCGCAGTCGACGACCCAATACATATATTTTTTGCCGTTGATCTCGTAGGGGTGCGGGTCGATCGCGCCCATGTAGTGCCCCATGTCGTTTTCGCGGATGCTCGTATCGATTCCCGCCGCTTTGCAGAATTCGTAATATTTCCCCGGTTCGAGGAAGATATATCTTGCAAAATAATCGGTAAACGCGTCTTCATAATCGCCGCTGCCGTCGTCCTTTTCGATACCGGGCTGCTCGTTATAGGTATGCAGATTTTCCTGCCCGCAACTGTTCGCATCTTTGAAGTCGACGAACCGAAATCCCCTGTCGGGATATTTGGAAACGGCAACGTAAGGCTGATAATACGGTTGGCAAGCGATCGCGCCGCCGCCCGACACCACGCTTTCGTCCTTTTCGGGCGTGGCGCTGAAAAAGAGATAATAAGCGCCCTCGCCGTTGTCCGCTTCGGCATCGTAGACGACTTCGGGCGCCCACAGCGCGTCGCTCGTCAGTCTTCTTGCAAGAGAAGTCGTGCCGTTTGCACCGTAATGCAGATTGTCGAGCGCGTTGCCCACCATTTCCCAATCGGTAAGGTTTTCGGAACGATAAGTATAGAACGAACCGGCGGTCGTGTACATATAGTAATAGCCGTCGCGCGCCGTGTTGTCGAGTACGAAGGGATCTGCGCCGTCCGCTTTTTTGTCGTTGCGGTAGAACAATGCCTTGTTATAGTCGGATTTCGTTTGCCCCTCTTCGAGCTGACCTTGATAATTCGCAATTTCATACTGCGTTTCATCTTCCGCGCCGCAAGCCGTGAGAACAGCCGTGGATGCAAACATCGCGCACGCAAGCAAGATTGCCCATTTGCCTTTTTTCATTTATTTTCCTCCTTAAAATTTCCGATAAATTATTCCTTGATGCCGCCCGCAGTGATCCCTTCGAGGAAATACTTCTGCGTGAAACAATAGATGACGATAAGCGGCAGAATGCCGACGATCGACGCCGCGCACCATACGTTTTTGTATTCCGCGCCGGGGAACAGCGTTGTGACCTTGCTCAATACGAGCTGCAACGTGATGAAGTCGGGATTGTTGTTTAAGTAGAGCAATGCCGACATGTAGTTGTTATAACCGCCTACAAACCCGAAAATGAACTGCGAAATGAACGCGGGCATCGCAAGCGGCCACATGATACGGAAGAACACCGTGATCGTGCCCGCCCCGTCGATTCTTGCCGCCTCCAAAAGCCCCGTGGGAATACCGTCGAAATACATGCGCAGGAAGAACACCGTGCTGATGCTCCCGAACATGCCGGGAATCACGAGAGGCATCCAACCCAATTCGTTGATCCAGCCGAGCGTTGAATAGAAGATGTACGAAATGACGCCGAACGCGCCGAGCGGCACCATGGAAATGATTACCATGACCTCGAACAGTTTTTCTCTGCCCGGAAAACGCAGTTTGGAAAACGCGTAAGCCGACAAGCCCGAAACGAGCAACCCGACCACGAGCGGCACGAGCGTCATCCACAGCGTATTGATGATTCCGAGGAGCAACGAGGGTATCCCCGTGCTCAAGATATAGGGATCTTCGGTAAAGAGTTTGACGTAGCCGTCGAACGTGGGATGCGCCGTTCCCCAAACGTACCACTCCGCCCGCGCCAACTCGTCGCCCGGTATAAAGGACGAAACGAGAATGGTGAGAATCGGCACGAAGAGAAAAATCGAATACAGGACGAGCACAGCATAGACGATCATTTTAGTAACGGGAAACTTTTTGCGTTTCCGATCTTGAACCGTAACGATTTCTTCCATAACTCACTCCATACTCTTTTGGCGTCTTTTGAAAAGGATGACCGAAAAGACCGCCGTCAAAGCAAACAGCACCCAACTGATAATCGCCGCGCAGGATACCATATATCGGTTGCCGAATGCGTCCTGATTGTTCACGTCGTTCTGAATGAGATAATAGACGAACCGCATAAGCGTCAACCCCATCGAGCCGTTTCCGCCCACCGTTTCCCACGAATCGGGAACGATCAAGAGCGCCATGTCGCACGTCAGTAGTCCCGCGCCGATTCCCGAAATAAGCAGATAGAAGGTCGTGGGCGCAATGCAGGGAACGGTGACGTGAATAAACTTCTGAAATCCGTTTGCCCCGTCGAGCGCAGCCGCCTCGTAAAGCGAGGCGTTGATGTCGTTCATTGCGCTCTTATACATGACGATGCCGTACCCAGGCGCCTGCCAAATGATGGCGGTGATGATGCAAAGCGTCATCGTTCTGACGTCGGTCAGCCATTTTACGTTCGAACCGAAGATCGCGTTGAGAATACCCGTATCGGCGAACACCCACCGCCACATCATCGCCACGGCAACGCCCGAACAGATGTACGGGATAAAGAACAGCACCTGAAACAAGCGCGAACCCTTTAATTTCTGCGCCAAAAACGCGCTTATCACAATCGAAATCGCCAACGTGATGAACTGCGTGCTCGCCACCCAAAGGGTGATACCGCATGCCTTATAAAAATAAGTCGCAACGTCGAACCCGAACAAATCGAACGCATGCCCGGGCACGAAAACCGATTGGAACCCTTCGAAGTTATTCCATTTTATATTCGAAAGGTCGTATAAATCGACGTTGCAGAACAGCGCAAGGAAAGAGATGACAAGCGGAAAGATACTGAACAAGACAAAACCGATGAGGGGAATGATCGCCATTATACAAGCAATCACGGCGTGCTTATCCCAACGCTCCCGCCCCACCTGCAAGGGTTTTTTCTTGTTTTTGCGTTTTTCCTCCGCAAACGCGGCGGTTTCTGCCCGTTCCATGCTTATCTCCCCATCATGCGAATACGCATGTTTGCCAACGCTTTATCTGCATCGCTCTGTTTTTCGGAAAGGAAGTCGGTAAGCGTTTTATCGCCTTTTCTGACTTCGTTGTTGAACACAGACGACCACGGCGTGATCCACGTATTGCCGAGGAAGTAGGCAAAGTCGCCGATGTCGCAATTCTGCGTCATGTAAGCCGCCGCCCAACTGTTTTTCAAAACGTTCGTTTCATAAGCGGCGCATTCGCCCAAGCCCGCATCGAGTTGATTGGGCGTAAGCACGCCGCTCTTGGCAAGGATCTTCTGCGCGTCGGCGCTCGCCGCCCAAACGACGAATTTTGCCGCCGCGTCGTAATTCTTGTTTCGCGTGTTTTTGGGAAGGAAGAGCGCGGAGGCAACCGTATCGGCGGACACTCTGCCGACGAACGGCGTACCCGTCGTTTCATCCTTATTAAGCTCGCCCGTGTAGACTTCGTCCTCCCCTTTGTCGTTCTTATACGTTTCGCCGATGACTTTGAGGTATTCGTTAGCAAAGCCGCTTGCGCCGTTCTTCTGATAGGTGCTGCCGCCCTTGTATTCGCGCCACTGCGTTAAGGGAGCAAGATCCACGCCGCCCGGCATCGACGCTTTGAACGTGTTTGCGTTTTCGTACGACTCGTTGTAAAACGGGCACTTCCCCGAAGTGAATTTACTCGTTCTGTTCGCCAAACTCTCTGCGGAAACGCCGTAGCCGTTTAATCCGGTATCCGCATATTTCGAGGTCGGAATGGAAAGGCGGTTGAATTCCAACGTTGCGTCGCGCATGGAAGGCAGTACGTGCAGGGAATTGTGAAGGGTGGTTTTAAGCGTGGCGTCGGAATTGACCTTTGCTTTATCCTCGTAGAGGAGCACGTCGCCCGCCTTGTACTCTCTGCCGTTGACCTCGACGTCGGCAAGGACAAGATAATTGTCCTGATCGTCGCCGATCGTAAACTTATAGGCGCCCGCCGTTTCGTCCCAACCGACGCAATCGCCGCCGACCGACCAACCGTAGTTATACCACCACTCCGAAATGTAGCCGTATTCGAAATCATACTGCGTCATAAACGCGCGCGAAAGGCAACGCGTCTCTTCCCAATTCATGGCGATGCGGTCGTTAAACACTTTATACACAATTTGCCCCGCCTCGTTCTTCGACGTCTTTGCGCCTTCGAAGGGTTTGTGCGATTCGGCATATTCTGCATAGCCGTGCGGCTGAACCTTTGCATACTGCTCGCTCGTTTCGAGTTCGGTTTCCGAAACGGAAATGACGTTGATACCCGCCGTTTTCATCGCCGCAACGTTATACCACATCACGTGCGGCACATTTGTCATCGGCAAGCCGAGCGTCGCCGTACCCTCGCCCGCAAGATACTTATTGTTCTCCGTCGTCTGATTCATGCAGAAACGGTTTTTAAGCCCCGCAGGAATCTGATCGTATTCCATGCTCGCTTTCACGTCGGCGGTCAGATATTGATCAAGCTCCACGAAAAACTGTCTGCCCGTCGAAACAAGTCCCTTGATCTGCGTGTCGCCGATCTGCACAACGTCGTAAGGGTAACCCGACATCAGCGCGTTATCGAGTCCCGAAATCGCGCCGCCGCTTCCCGTTACCATTTGCACGAAAACGTTATCCGTTACGCCCTGTCCGTTGTTATACGTATTTACGAGTTCGTTATAATAAGCGCGCGTGTCCGTATCGTCGAATGCCGCCTGATACATGACCACCGTTCTGTCGCCTGCCCCTTCCGGTTTTTTCGGTCCGCACCCCGTTGCCGCAACTGCCGATCCCGCAAGAACCGCAAGAACGCCGAATGCCGCAAGATGTTTGAATTTGCCTTTCACTTTTTCCACTCCTTACCTATTTTATTTGCAGGGAACTCCCGTATAAGAGTTCCGGATTGCCGTTGTTATTTCTCCTGCGCGTAGCAGCCGTACAGTTTTAACACCGAAGTTGCCACCGCCGCGAAATTCACATAGAGCGTGCCGTTTGAAACTATGAAACGTCGCCGTCTTTTCCCTTTAAGCTTTCTCTTCGATTATACAGCCCGCTTTTTTCAACTGTTCGGTAAAAATCGAATATGTTTCGAGCAGCGGATGGATATACGAACCGCCGTGGTTTGGATTAAGTTTATCCTTCGTGATCATCCATCCGGTATCGATATAACGCACCCAATCTTTCTCTCTGCACCATGTTTTGGTCTGCGTGTTGACCGAATTGATGACTTTGTTATGCGAACCGTCGTCGTCCCAACGGGAAGTGATCGCAAAATAATACAGATTTGTCTGCGGGAATTTTTTGTGCAACAGCGTTAAGAAGTGCTGCAATCCGTTTTCTGTTTCCGCCGCCGACTGTCCCGTGCCGATGTTGTTCGTGCCGAGATGGATGGCGATGTTTTTGGGCGCTTTGTCGCCGAACGCCGTAAACACCGTGTTCATATACTGTTCCCAATCGTTCGTGGTCGCCTCGCTGATGCCCGCTAAAAACACGTCTTTGCCGTTGTAGTCGTCTGTGTAAAAATCCGTCCAAAACCAACGTCTGTCAAAGAACGAATCCCCGATAAACACCGTCGTTTTCTCGCTCACCGCAACCGTCGCGCCCGTGGCGTTCCCGTTATCGTCGACCAAAACGCCGCTGCCGAGCATTTGGGCATATTCGTTGTATTTCGGCGTGCTTGCGGCGGGAAGGGTATTGCACGTAACCGTAAACGTCGCCGTCTTGTGGCGGGCGGAACGCACTTTCACCTGCACCGGACCGACCGCGTCCGCCGCGGCTTTGACCGTTTGTTTTTCGGCATTGAGCGTGATCTTTTCCCGATCGTATTCGTATGTCACCGCCTCCGCCTTGCTTGCGTCGGCAAACACGAGCCGAAATTCGCTCTCTACGTCCGTCCATGCGGTCACGTCGGCAACGGTCAGCGTGCCGAGACCCTTTTGCGCATAATCGCAGACGGTGCACACGTGATCGGCGTCGTAATCGTGCGCGGCTTTATCTTTGAGTTCCGTCGTATCGTCGCAGAGCGGAGCGTGCCAATGATACGTTTCGTCGCTGCTCCACTTCGTATCGTATTCATGCTGCGTATGTCCCGTTTGAGACGGATCTTCTCCGCACGCCGCAAGCGAAAAAACCGCGGACAACGTTATCAGTAAGCCTAAAATACTGCAAATTGTTTTTTTCATAACCGTATTTTCCTTTTCCCTGATCATATTTTGAAAAACAGGGCAAGCGTAAATCTTTCCGTCGGGGGAACAAAAAAGATTTACGTCCGGCATCCTGTTAATTGTTTTTCTGTTACGTGAATCCGTAACAGAAATGAAGGGGTACCCCTTCACGAAAAAAAACCACATTTTTTGTTCGCAATTCTATTTTATCACTTATAATTGCCTTTTTCGACGCAAAAAGGCATGATTTTGTGTCAAAAGCGTACTGAATTTTATAAAAATCCGCTGCACATTATTGACTTTATACGCAAAAATCTTATAATAGAGCTATGGGAAACAACGTTTCAAGCAATTGGATGCGCAGTTTACAAGAAACCAACCGCGATTTTCCTTCCTATTTCCACGCCGAAAAATACGAATCCATCGGCTACAAAGACCATCTTCACCGCAACATCGAAGTATACTGCGTCGTAAAAGGCAGTTCGCACGTCACAATCAACGAACGCGAATACGATTTAACCGAAGGACAAGCCGTCGTCATTAACAGTATGCAGATTCATTCCTATAAAAATAGCGAGGGATCAATCGTTTCTTTCTTATTGATAGGATCCAACTATCTGCAACTATTCAACTCGCTGTATCCCGAACGAATCCTCCCCGAATTTTTATTCGATAAAGACGCGAACAAGCCTGTTTTGGAGATGATTGATAGAATTGCGGTACAGTATGACGACTTTGACGCCTTCGAAAGCATGGGCTATTCAAATCTCTTGATTCACCATATCGTGGGAGCATACGGAACAGAGGTTGCAAAAAAAGGCTCGAAAAGATTTATTTTTTCGGAAATTATTCAATACATTTACGATCATTACACCGAGGATCTGTCCCTTACAAGCCTTGCCGAACAGTTCGGCTATGCGCCGCGTTCGCTCGGGCATATGTTCAGCAAATACGTGAAAATGGATATCCGCAATTTTATCAACAGCGTCCGCGTCGAAAAGGTTCTCGAGATGAACGCCGACCCCGCTTACCGCGATACGCCCATTCTTAAGCTTGCGCTCTCCTGCGGCTTCAACAGCGCTTCGAGCTTCTACCGCGCCTACCGCAAAAATTTCGGAAAAACTCGTTGATATTTTATAACGAACTTCCGCAAGTTCGTTTTCTGCCGATAAAGGATCGAAAATCTCGACAAATAGTCCACTGCTTTTTTTATAAAGCACTAAAAAATGCCGTCCTTGAATAAAGGCGGCATTTCTGTTTCATGCGTCTTTCGAAAAAATTTCTTTAAGTCTTAGATTTTACGTTTGAAAAGTCACGAAATTTTATAGAATTTTTTTGAAAAAATTTTCAAAAATCTATTGACAAACAAAAACCGTTACGGTATAATGCAACTGTAACACGTGTTAAATATATCAAAAAGGAGAAACAAATGGAAAGTTTACAGGAACTGACTTTACTCAGAGCGAAGATCAATGAAATTGCATCGTCGCTCGATCGCATCATCGCGCGGATGAGGCAAGAAAACGGAACGGACGCGGCGCCCCGTTCGGGCGGCGACGCCTATGAATCGGTCTATCCCCTCGTGCAAACGCCCGCCGCATTTTTCAAGGGAAAAAAGCCGACAAGCATAACTTTATCGGGAAATCGGCGCAAAATCGTGCGTACTTGGAAGCAGGTCGCCGTCGAATTGCTCAAAGACTGCATTCAAGACAGCAGACGGAAAGCGCAGATTCTTGCCCTGCGCGGCGTGGCGGGCGGCAGGAATCGTTCCTTTATCGCCGCTACCGACGAAAATATGCGCAGCCCCGAAAAAATCGACGATTATATTTATTTGGAATGCCATTACGATACCGAAACACTGTTGCACGTGATACTGGAACGCATTCTTGCCCACACCGATTACGATTGCTCTCCGGTTACAATTTCGCTTGCCAACCTATAAAAAGGAAACGTTATGAAGAAAAAACTGCTTATTAAAACCGAAAACTGTCCGCAAAACCACAAATGCCCCGCCGTAACGATCTGCCCCGTGGGCGCGCTCTCGCAAACGGCGTTTCAAGCGCCCGTCATCGACCACGACAAGTGCATTCGCTGCGGGAAATGCTCCACGTTTTGCCCGAAAAAGGCGCTTGTTTTGGGGGAATGAGCGTCATGTTTGAAAATACGGATAAATTTTATCTGAAAACGCTGAACGCTTACCTCTTTCAATTGACGGCGAAGGATGAAACGGGCAAATACTGCGTACGCTTTGAACCCGACGCGCAGCAAATCGAACTTGCCGTGCAGACGCTGACGCGCGGCAAAACCAACGATTTTTATTTGGAAAGCGGCGAACCGATTGACGGGTTGATCATGCTGTGCGCCACCGATTACAACGCCGCGGACCGCAGCGTATACGCCGTGATACAGCGCGTCGACTACGAGAGCAAAACGCCGCCCGAGCTATACGCCAAACGCATGACGGTCGCGGAATTTTCCGACCTTGCGGCGCGCTTTCACGAAAAAAAGAGCATAACATGGAAAAGCTGGACGAAAATCGATAAACCGTAACTTACCCCCCTGCGCCCTTGCCGCAGGGGATTTTTTTATAACATAGCGACGCGCTTGTATGATAGAAAAATCCGAACGGCGGAAATTCCGTCGTTCGGATCAAGGGGAAGGAATGAAAATCAGAATAGGCTTATTTTGCGGAATAGTATCTTGCCAGCATCGCGTAGCAGTGTGCGTTTGCCGCTTGCAGCAAGATCTGGCGCGGATTTTGTTCGGAAATGCCGTTATCGTGGAACTCGCCCCAGCCCGCGATCCACGCGGGGCAAACGAGCTTATCCTCGGCGCGGTTGTTGTTCCAAGCATAATCGAGCGCGCTGCGCATGTGTTCGATATACGCCGTGCAGTCCACCGTTTCGCTCAGATCGATAAAGCCTTCGAGGATAAACGACGTGAACCAGCTGTTGGAATTGTAAGAATACTGCCCCTGTACGACCTGCGTATTCGCAAACTGCTTATCGGCAGCAGGCGCAACCTTTTCGTTCCGATCCTTATAAACCTTGGCAACCGCCGTCTGTTTCGCCGCAACGGCGATCTTGTAAAGCTCGGCGCCCGCCGTCATATACGTTCCCGTGTTATAGGGCAAAATCTGCTCGTCGTACATCTGAATCTGATCGTTCAGATTGTTCATGTTCTGAAATCCTTCGCGCAAAAAGATCTTATCGCGCAGGCAGCCGTTCGACGTGTTGATCAGAACGCCGTGGCAGAACTCGTAAATTTTCTGCGCCTTGCTCAGATAATCGGTTGCAAGCGCGCTGAATTTCGCGGCATGATCGTCCGATTTCAACGTTTGGTGCAATTTGGCAAGCATCATCGCCGTGGGCGCGGAAGAGCAGGCGTTGAGCGAGGCGTGCGTCTCGTCGCTTAAACCGCCGCTGCCCTCGAACATAAATTTCGCGCTCCACTTCCAATAAATGCCGTTCAGGTTTTTCGTGCTTTCGTATCCCTCGCCGATAATCCAGTTGACGATATTCACCGCTTCGTTGAGATATTCGACTTTGCCGAGATTCACGTATGCGTAATAAAATTCCTTTGCGACCCAGATATTATCGTCGAAATAAACGCCGCTCATGCCGACCGAATGATTATCGACTATGTTGTTCTCGTTTTTACCCGAATTATAGATCGCGTACGCGTTCGCCGTGCCGTCCGTTTGCCCGAACGCGGCGAGATAATGATCGGGATTGTTCCAGGACTGCCCCGTTCCCACGCGCACTTCGCTCACGCGGTAATAGCGCAAACCGATGATCAGCTCTTCGAGATAATTTGAAAACGCCGCGTATTCGGGATCGGTCTTTTCCATGTTGAGAAGAATGCCGTTTACCATGGAAACCTGCTCGGTATACGGCCACAGAAACGGCACGCCGCCCTGCGGCGTGAGCTTGGAAACCTTGCTCTGCGCATTCCAATATTCCTTTTGAATGAGCTTTGCGTATTCCACCGCGCGTTCCATATTCACCGCGCCGTGATCGACGGTTTCCGTCCATTCGGCTTTGAGCGTCACGTCGCTTTCGGGGAGATAAGTAGCCCCTGCCACGCCTGCAAGCGCTTCGCCGTGATACCAACCGTCGAGCGTGTGCCCTTCGCGCTGCGCTTCGGGCAGCGTCACGCTCTCGCCTTCTTTCACCTTCACCGTTCTATCCTGCGACATGGTGCCGCCGTTTACGTCGAACTGCACCGTATAATACACGGTTTCTTCTTCGCCGCCGCCGTTCTGACCGCATGCGGCGAAACAAATGCAGGAAAGCGCCGCCGCGATCGTGACCGCAAACGCTTTTTTGAAAAATTTCATGTTATTTCTCCTTGATATACTGATAGAAATAGGCAAGCGTGCCGAAGTTTTCGGAGTTCGCCGCCATATCGAGGACGTTCGCCTTTTCGATCACAGGTTCGCCCGCATCGTTCTTTTTCCACCCCGTCACCCAATTCGAGGGCATGAGGTTGTCGTGCAAGAATCCGTATGCGCGGTTGAGATTGTGTTCGTATCCCTCAATATAAGAGAGCGTCGCTTCCTTGTCGTGCGGGTAAAGCTCCGTCCACGATTCGAGCAGCAGCACGTTGAACCAAGGATTATCCGACGTGATTTGAACATCGCCGTTCTGCTCCTTGAACCAATGCCCGTACGCGCCGCGCGCGCTCGCCTTCGCCTGATCGAGATATTTTGCGTCGTTCGTGATCTCGTAGAGCTTTACGCCCGCGGAAATCATGCTTCCCGTATTATAAGTGAACTTCCAGGTGTTGATGTTGCCTTCGTTGCCGATATTGTCCCAATAGACGTTATCCGAAGGATCGCGCAGCGTTCGATACGTCCAGTCGTACACGCGCACGGCGCGTTCCAACCAAACTTCGTCTTGCGTCGCCTCGTACAAACGGGCAAAGAGCAAGGACGCGGGCGCGTTGGAGCAGGTGTTGCGCGAATTTTTCTTCTGCTCGCACCAATAAATTCCGCCCAGCTCGTCGTCCGCCCAGCCGCTCCAAACGAACTTCGCCACTTCGCCCGAAGTCGTAAGATACTGCTCGTCGCCGAAAATCTCGTATGCGTTCAGAAATTCGCGGCTGATCCAAATGTTATCGTCGTAATACGTATCGCCCGCCGCCATGCCGACCATGGGCGAGCGCGACGCGCAATAGGTGTGATAATCGTCGCGGAACGAGCGGTAGTACTCGAACCCCTCGATCGTGCCTTTGTAGTATTCCGTAACGTCCTTTTTCGCGCCCTTGGAAAGGGTGGCGAGCCGCCAGCTTGCGGCAACCGTTTCGGTATAAGGCCAAACGTAGGCAGGGCTGCGATCGCCCGACGCGTCTTCCGTCACATTGGGGTAGTAATGATAAACCGAAAGCACGTCTTTTTCCCAATACTTTTCGCGCACCGACTCGTTAAGGAGAACGGCGCGTTCGGCGTATTCCTTTGCCTTTTCGTTAAACCCTGCAAACGGAGCGCCGCCGCAGCCCGTAAACGAAACCGCGCCGAACAGGCAGAAGGCGGAAAGCGCAATGCCGATCGCTCTTTTCATAAGATTTCGTCCCCCTTTTTCATTTCCGTTACCGCTAAGGCGAACAGCGTGTTCGCCCAGCAGAACCACGGGCGCGTAAACTCCTTCGGGTCGTCGCAGTGGAAGCCCTCGTGCATGACGAGGCAATCCGCGTCGGTTGCGACGAGCGTTTCAAAGCATTTTCTGCGTTCCTCTTTGTCGGCGGAAGTCAAAAGCTGCATCACGATGCCGATATGCCAGATATACCGATCGGGCGTGTGCGGACTGCCGACCCCGCTCGCCGCTTTGCCGCTGAAATAATAAGGATTGTGCTTGCTTAACAGAAAGCGGCGCGTATTGCGGTAAATCGGATCGTCTTTGGAACAATAACCCAAATAGGGCAGGCTCAAAAGACTCGGCACGTTCGCGTCGTCCATGAGATTCGCGTTCCCCAACCCGTCCGTTTCGTACACGTAGATTTTTCCGAATACGGGGTGATCGGTAACGGCGTACTGTTCCAACCCCTCTTTCACGCGCAGATTGATGCGCGCGATGCGCTCTTGTTCGCTCTGCGTGCCCGTTTTTGCGGCATGCGCGGCAAGATAATCGAGCACAACCGTCGCAAACATGTTCGAGGGCACGAGATAACCGTAATCGCAAACGTCGTCGCTCGGGCGGTATCCGTTCCAAATAAGCCCCGTATAGCCCACGGGCGTGCCCTTTCCGCCGTTCTGCAAAGTGGGAAACTGTGGATAGAGCGGACGGCTGTGATAATACTGCGATTTTTCCGTGTGAAACTGCTCGGTTTCAAACGTATCGAGAATACGCGCGAGCGCGTTTTGAAATCCCTCGTCGTAGACGGAATAATCGCCCGTCGTTTCTGCATACTGCTGCGCAAGCCAAAGCGGATAGCAAAGCGAATCGATTTCAAACTTGCGTTCCCAAACCCAAGGGCTGTCGTAATCGGTTAAATCGTCTTTGTGCCCTCTGCCGTTGGGATCGCGGTTGAACGCGTTGGCATAGGGATCGAGCGCAATATAATAGAACTGCCGTTTCAAAAGACCCTTGATAAGCCGTTTCACGTCGCCGTCCACGTTGCAATAAGGAAGGTATCCCGTGACCTGCACCGAAGAATCGCGCAGCCACATGGCGGGGATGTCGCCCGTCAGCATAAAGATACTTCCGTCCGCAAGCGTTTCGGTCGCCGTATCCAACGAGGAGAAAAAGCACTTTGTAAACATGGTGCGCACTTTTTCGTCCGCAATTGTCTGCGCAAATTCCGCAACGAGCCGACGCATTTGAGCGTAAGAATAATTCCCGTTGAGTTCCGCAGCGGAAGGAGAACCCTTCCGCTCGGAAACGTTTGTTGCCGCATGCATGATTATTTTTCCTTTCTCTTGCGAAGCGCTACCGCCGCCGCGCCGACCGCCGCCAATGCCAAGCAGCCTGCCGCCGCGCCGTATGCGCCGACTTCGGAAGAGCAACCCTTCTTTTCGGGTTCGGGCTTATCGTCGCCGCCGGGACCGACGGGCGCGCCGCCCTTCACCGCAAGCGTTACGTTAAAGGTGAGCTTATCGAACGCGCTCCAAACCTCCACGCGCACTTCGGTATTGTTTTGAATGTTATCGAGCGTGAACACGCCGTTTTCGCTCAGTGCGCCGTTTTCCGTAACCAGATTCCAACCGAGCGCGTAACCGTCTTCGTTGTTCACGTACTGTTTGAAATCGATGCTGACGTTCGCGCCCTTGTCGTATTCGCCCAGCGTGACGGGCTTCGACGAAATGCTGCCGCCGAACTGCGTGAGATAATCCACCCATTCGCCGCCGTTCGCGTTCGCCTCGAAGTCGTAAACGCCCGAAACCTTGTTGGTCGAACCGTCCGCCGTGATCATATATACGGGACGGGAATCGACGACGGGGTCGACGATATCGAACTGCTGCACGATGACGCCCGTTACGGTGTTGATCTTCATTTGCGTCGTCGCCCAGCCGTTGCCCGACGCACCCGCGTTCGCATAGCTGTTCGCAATGTCGCCCGTGGAGATATATACCTTGCCGTCCATCGGGTTGTAAAGCATGATTGTGTTATCGCCCCAGAAGTTCGCGTTGCCGTTGCCGCCTTTCAGCGTGAGCTTGATAACGCCGGACTGACCCGATTTCCAGAACAGAATGCCGCTGGGAGAAGGCGTGCCCGCCGAGAAGCCGATTGCAAACGCGTCGTCGTACGCTTTTTTGAACGCCGCCGCCAAAACTTCGTCCGAAGGCTGTTCTTTGCCCCACTTGGTCCAATAAGCGTCGTCCACGCTGGCGTCGTTGCCGTTCGTCGTATGCTGAACGATGTTCGGCGTGATATTCTCGGAGAAGCTCGTCGTAGCGAAATAATTCTTTTCTTCGTCGTATTCCGCGCCCTCGGTCGCAACGGCGTATTCGTTGATGACCGTAACAACCTGCCCGTCTTCGATCTTCGCCTGTTCGCTCACCGTGAGTTTGATATAGCCGTTTGCGAACGGATAAGCGTAAACGGTCGTATCGTCCGTTTCGGCTACCGCAATGCGATCGCCCGTAACATTGCCGAGCGCGCCCGTCACCTTTTCCGCCACGGCGGGACGAAGATAATAGAATGCGTCTTGATCGGCGTTGTAAACCAAACGGTGCTGTTTGCCCGCGTTATCGGTATAGGTCTGCGAGAATCTGCCGTTTTCGTAAACGACTTTCGCAACCGCGGCAAGCGTTTCGCCTTCGAGATATTTCACCTTATCCGCATACGCGGCTTTGAATGCCGCGCTGAACGTGGCGCGCGTGTAGTTATCGGGAATGTGATCGTCTTTGACGGTGGGACCGAACGCGCCGATATTGTTTTCGATACTGATATCGCTTTCGGTTCCGTCAAGACCCATGGTCTTGCCCTTCACCATGGAAGCGTTTGTATTCCGCGGCTCCGTACCCTCGGCTTTCATGTAGCCGTTTTCAAAGTTCTGATAACGGTTTCCGTCCACCTCGAACGCGTCGCCCAAAGGCGAGCCGAGCTTCTTTGCATCGCCGTTCATTTCTTCCAAACGCGCAAATTCGTCGGTAATGAGGTATGCCGTCGCGTCGTCCGCGTTATAGGAAAGGTACGCCCACTTGCTGCGTCCGCCATCGTCCCAAGGGTCGGAAACGCTGTCGCCGTTGCGGAAATACTGCCAGGTGTGCCCTTCTTCTCTTTTTACGACCGAGAAAGGATAACCGACGTTGTAACCATCTTCTTTATAACGGTTATACGCGTCTGCAAACGCCTGATTGAGCGCTTTGTTCGTCGTGCCGACGTTCTGAGCGATCGCGTCGTTCGCCGCGCCGACGTAACCCGAATCGGTGGGATTGACGTCGACTTCCGTTCCTTCCGCCGTAACGTTCTTACCCGAAACCTCGGACACGCTGCCGTTTACCAACTTCATATAGCCGCCCGCGAAGTTCTGATAGGTGGTATACCCCCCCCCTTCGGCGTTCTCGACACGGAACATATCGCTCGTCGCCGTGCCTAATTTTTTACCGTTGCCCGAATAATAATCGGCAAATTCCGCCGTAACGATATACGCTTTGTCCGCGCCGCCGTCGTACGTGAGCCAGCCGACGTAGTGCTCGCCCCATCCGCCGTAACCTGCATTCAGATATTTCAAATCGGCAACCGCCGTGCTGTCCCACGTTTTCCAGTTGCTGCGGCTGTTGTCCTGCGTGAGGTGTCCGTCGGTGCTGTCTTCATGCTGCGAATATACGACGATTTCGCCCGCCGCATAGGCGTCCGCAAGCGAAGTGCCGTCGGCAGTCGCCTCGTCGATCGCCGTATTCAGTTCTTTCACCTTGTCGTTCAGCGCTTTGAGCACGTCCTCTTTCGCGTCGCCGCCCGCATAAACGGGATATTCGTTATCGTTATCCCCGTTCGCGCCGAGATTGTAATCCCCCGCGGCAAACGCGCGAATGGGCATCGCCAACGCCGATCCCATCAGCACGCACGATAAACCGAGTGCGGCAAGCCCTGCAACAACGGTTACTTTTTTAGTCTTTGTCATAACTTTCCTCCCTAAATTTTTTTAATTATTCTTTAATACCGCCCAAAGCCACGCCTTGAACGAAATATTTCTGCATACACACGAAGAGAACGAGTACGGGCAGCGCCATTAGGAGCGAAAGCGCCATGAGCGGACCGTAATCCACTTCGGCAGGCGTTTTGAAGAACTTGAACGCCATGGTGAGCAACTGGTTTTCGGGACTTTGCAACACGATATTCGGCCACATGAAGTTGTTCCAACCGCTTTGGAACGTAAAGATGCCGAGCGTGAGCAACCCCGGAATGACGAGCGGCAGGTAAATCCGAAAATAGATCAGAAATTCCCCCGCGCCGTCGATACGCGCGCTTTCCGCCATATCGTCGGGAAGCGACACGAAGAACTGCCGCATAAAGAAGATACCGTACACACCCACCGCGCCCGGCAGAATGACCGCCGCAAGGTTATCGTAGAACCCGATGCCGCCCTGTCCGAAGAAGTTGTTGCCGCCCGCAAGCGGGAAACGCAGCAGCACGAAGAAGGTGGGAATGAGCGTGATAACGCCGGGGATCATCATGGAGCTGAGCAGAATGTTGAAGATCACCCTGTGTCCCGAAAACTTGATCTTGGAAAAGGCGTACGCCGCAAGCGAACCGAAAAACAAGTTGGTTACCACGCCCGCACTCGTCGTGATCAAGCTGTTGAGCATCATTTTGAAGAACGGGATCGTCTTGAATACCTTTGCGTAGTGCTCGCCCGTAAACACGCTCGGGAACCAGGTGACGGGCAAACGCATGATCTCCTCTTCGGCGCGGATCGAGGTCACGAGCGACCAATAAAAGGGCAGGCACATGACGAACGTCATGAACAGCAGGATCGCGTAAAGCGCCGTCTGCTTGCCGACCTCGCGCGCAATGCGTTTTTTTCTGTCCCAATCTTTTATGTTGCATTTGGGATTGAGTTTATTAAGCGTTTTCATCAAGCTTTCTCCTTCGCCCCGTCGCGGTCGAACCTGCGCACGACGACTGTGACCAACATGATGATAACAAACAAGACGAACGATTGCGCAGCGGCGTAACCTGCCTGCGCGCCCGCATTGTTCCCGAACGAATTCTGCCAGATGAGGTAGACGGGCGTAAGCGTGGAGTTCGCAGGTCCGCCCGAAGTGAGCACGTAAACCTGATCGTAGAGCTGGAATGCGCCGATGAGCGTCATCGTAAGGATAAAGTACATGGTGGGCGCGAGCAGCGGAATGGTAATGCGGAAGAACATGGTTACGGGTCCCGCGCCGTCGAGCTTCGCCGCCTCGTAGAGCTGGGCGGGCACGTTTTGCAGCGCCGCGACGAAGATGATCATGTTTCCGCCGATCCCCTGCCACACCGTGATGAGCGTAACCGAAACAAGCGCGGTTTTGGAATGCGTGAGCCACGTTCCCGCAGGCAGTCCGAACGCCGTAAGAATGTTGTTGAGCAAGCCGTAAGCGGGATTCATGAGCCACAGCCACACGATACTCGCCGCAACCGTACTCGTTACGCTCGGCAGATAGAAGAGCACGCGGAAGAGCTTAACACCGCGGATCTTACTGTTGACGAGCGCCGCGAACACGAGCGAAATGGAAACGTTGAGCGGAACCGCCATGAGCGTGTAGAGCAGGATATTGCCCACCGCGCGCCAAAACAGCGAATCGCGGAACACGCGCGCGAAGTTTTTGAACCCGACACCCGTCATCTCCGTGAAGAACATATCCGTTTTGTAAAAGCTCAGCGTCAGCGAAAGAATGAGCGGAATCAAAACGAATATCAGAAAGCACAGCAACGCGGGGAAGACGAACACATACCCCACGATATTGCGCCGCGCCTTCATGGAGAGCTGTTTTGCGCCCTTCATCAGTCTCTCCCCTGCGATTGACGCAACAACACGTTGCCTTTGGAGCGGATATTGCCGTACGTTTTGAATACCGTTTGGCTGCCCTCTTTCAGCGACTGAATTTCCGAACGAACTACGCTCGACTCGAACGTTTCGTATCCCGCCACGCTCGGGCGCATTTTATAGTTTTGGATATAGGGCAAAATGTCGGCAATCACGCCCGTGTTTTCGGTGTAGAAGGAGTGCTCCCAAAGATCGGTGCGGCAGGTGATCGCTTCGTTTTCGGTGAAATAAAGCGCCTGCATCTCGTCGTTCGTGAGCCAAAGCTTGATCACTTCCCACGCTTTCTCAACGTGCTTCTGCCATTCCTGCGTGCGCATCGCCTTGTTTACGGGCTGGGGAATGGTCAAGCCGTAGCCGCCCAGCATGCCGCCGACCTGTCCGTTCGTCATGCCGAGGCTGTCGGTATCCGTCGCGGTGAGCGTCTGCGGTTTATCTTCGCCGTTCAGATACGTTCTGTCGCGGGCGGGATAAGGGATCATCTTATAATTTTTGAGCTTATAAGAGGAGAGCGACTGCGGGAAATAAAGCGAACCGTAGGTCATCGAGCAAAGCCCGTTTCCGAAGGCGTCCGTGCCGCCGTGCCCCGTGTTGCAAAGCTTTTTGGCATACAATTCATTGAAGAACGCAAGCGTATCGTACACGCGCAGCGACTGCGCATCCTGCATAAAGCCCGTGCCTTCCGCCATAACTGTGTCGCCGTAGGTCGGGCTGTTCTTATCGCTGTTGATCAGCTCGCCCGTACCCGTGAACACGAACGAGAAGAACTGTCCGTCCGCGCTCGTGGTGTTCAAGCCCGAACGGGTGATGTTGCTGCCCTCTTTCACGGTGAGCTTTTCCGCCGCGTCGAGCAGCTTGGTCCAAGTGTTGAGGTTCGCAACGTCGATCGCTTCGCCTTCGGCTGCGGTTTCGTTAAACGCGTTCACTTGATCCATATTGACGTAGATCCCCCACGGGTCGGCGTCGAGCGGCAAACCGTATTGCGTTTCGTTCACCGTGAGTTCGTCGTACGCCTCGGGAAGAAAGTTTTCCGTTTCGATGTTATCTTGCTCGATTTTATCGTCGAGTGGCAGCAAAAAGTTCGTGTTGGAAGGCGTGGCGAACCGATCCCAGATCACGATATCGGGCATCTTATTCGGTCCGGAAACGCACGCGGTGCTGAGCGCGGTGGGCAGCTGCACCATCGGCTCGAACTTTAACTTCACGCCCAAATCCTTGATCTGCTGCGTTTCGTTGAACTTATCCAAAAATCCTTGGAATTTGGTTTTGACGGCGTCGCCCGCATATTCGTCGGGCGCCCAAATGTAGAGCAGAAGCCTGCCGTCCTCGTACTTGCTGTAATTGTTGGCGTTCGATCCGCCGCAGCCCGCCGCCGTACCGACGACCGCCGCGCAAAGCGCCAAAACCGAAATACCGCGCATGATTTTTTTCATAATTTTTCCTCCTTTATCTCCGATCGCCAACAATATAACACACTTTTTGAATACTGACAATACTTATATAACCTTTTAAGTCATATTTTAATGCTTTATAACATTTACATAACAAATTAAATTTTTTCACAAATTACAACTTGACGAAATGGGTTTTTTATGATATAATAAGAGTGAAATTCACAAAAAACGGGGTTGAATATGAAACAGTCTGACACTTCGCGCCGTTCTCTTTACATGGACGTGTACGGAAAAATCAAAAATGATATTCTCGTCGGGAAGTATCCGCCGGGGACGATCCTGCCCACCGAGGCGGAGCTTTCGGAAACGTTTTTCGTTTCGCGCATCACCATTCAAAAGGCGATGCAGCTTTTGAAAAAAGACGGCTACATTTCGCGCACGCCGGGGCGCGGCACATTCGTGGAGCAGATCCCGACCAAGCCGCAGCAGCATACGATCGGGCTGATCTTGTGCAATATCGCATACAGCTTCGGTTTGAAAATCTTGACTTCGGTCGAACGGGCGGCAAGCGCACACGGCTACCACGTTATCTTCAAAAACTCGGTGGACTCGGTCGAGGAAGAAACAAAAGCTATTAACGAATTGGTCGCGCTCGGCGTGGAAGGCATCATCATTCAGCCCACGCACAGCGAATTTTATAACGAAACGCTTGTGAAGCTCCACTTCCGCAAATTCCCGATCGTGCTTGTCGACCGCTATTTCGCAGGCTTCGCCATTCCCAGCGTTTCGACAAACAACTTCGAGGCGTCGCAGGCGGTCACGCAATACCTGTTCGGCAAAGGACACGAAAAAATCGGCTTTGTTTCAAGTCCGCAAACGTACACTTCCTCGGTGCAGGAACGGCTCGACGGCTTCACCTCGATGTACGTTACCAATCACAAGACCTCGGAAGATTTCTGCACGCTCAACACGATCATGAGTCCGCACGCGGCGAACGATACCGAAGTGGGACGAAACGACGTCGAGGAGATCAAACGGTTCCTTGCCGCCAATCCCGATATGACCGCGCTCATCTCTTCGGAGTTCTCGGTTACGCAGCTTATCGTTTCCACTTTGCGCGAAATGAAAAAAAGTATCCCCGAGGACTATTCGCTCGTCATGTTCGACTCCTACGAATCGGTCACGCTGCCCCTCTTTACCCACGTTTACCAAGACCAGGAGGAAATCGGGCGCATTGCCTTTGAAACGCTGCTCGCCTATATCGCGAACAAGGTGGTCGGCACGAAAATCTACGTACCCTTTAAGATCGTCGAAGGAAACTCGGTAAAAACCGTTCTTTAACGCAAAAAGACCCCGAACGGCGTCTTTTTTATTTGCTAATTTTTTTGCGGCGTGATAAAATAATCCTCGTGCGCCGCGCGCGCAAGAGGTTGCAATATGCGCGAATTTATTACCACGCTCATTATGGTGGGCGTTATGCTCGCTTACGCCGTACCGGGGTTTATACTCGTGAAATCGAAGGCGGTAAAACCCGAAAGCATTTCGGCTTTTTCCAAAGTTCTAATGTACGTATGCCAGCCCGCGCTGACGTTTTACTCCTTTAACAAAGCCGATTTCACCCCCGCGCTCGGGCTCGATCTCATTATCTTTTTTGCGATCATCACCGCCGTGCAGCTTATTTTCCTCGGCGCGTTTTATCTGATCTTCCGCAAAAAAATGCAGGACGTACGTTACCGTATCGCCACCGTCGCCACGACCCTTTCCAACTGCTCTTTCCTCGGGATCCCCGTGCTCGAAGCGATCTTTCCCGATTCGCCCAACGTCGCCGTTTATTCCATGATGTACTTCCTTTCCATGAGTCTTTTGGGCTGGACGCTCGTTTCCGCCATTATCACGCGCGATAAAAAGTACGTCAGCATCAAAAAAGTCGTGCTCAATCCCGCCACGCTCTCCATTCTCGCCGCCCTTCCCTTTTTCCTGACGGGCTTCAAGATCGGCGCGGAACACGGGCAGGTTTTGGCGCAAGTCGGCAACATGATCACCGTGCTTGGCAAAATGACGACGCCCCTCTGCATGCTTGTTTTGGGCATGCGGCTCGCTACCGTCAAATTCAAAAGCCTGTTTACAAGCTGGCTGCAATACCTGAGCGTGGGCGTCAATCAGCTGCTGTTCCCCCTCTGCGTTTTGGGGATTATCTATTGGCTGCCCGTAAACGCGGAACTGAAATGGTGCATGTACGTGATGTGCGCCTGCCCCGTCGCGTCGGTGGTGCAGAATTACGCGGAAATTTTAGGCGAAGGACAGGAAGCGGCAGCCGACACCGTTCTGCTCGGCGCGTTCGCCTCAATCGCCACCCTGCCTTTGTTAGCGCTGCTCCTTTGATCGGTCCATAAAAAAAGGAACGCACACGCGTTCCCTTTTTTTATTCCAAATACATTAGCATAAATAAAATGTTTTCGTTCACATATACGATCTCCTGAAACAGCTTGTCCACTTTGAAATTGTGCTGCGTAAAGTTTACCATCAGCTCCCGAATCAAATCGTGCAGCAGCGTAAACGAAAGCTTGCGCGCGATCTTTCTTACCTTATTCGCCGCGTAAAACGCTTCCTTATAATTTCCCGCTTCGTACGCCGTTTTGAAGATCTCAAAATTGGGATCGGCGGGATATTTGCGCACAAAGTGGGCGACGTACTCTCTCTTTTTCATCCATTTGATGATTTCTTCGTAATTGCCGCCCGTTCCCGAATAAAATAATCTGATCGTCATATTATTCCTTAACGCCTACCTTTCCGACCACGCCGTCGAGTACGTACTCGCCGCTCGCGTTGTTATAGCTGTATTGCGTCATGACGTTGATACGGCAGGCTTGCGGTTTACCGTTCAAGCGCAGCGTACAATCGTACGCAAACGTCGGTTCTCCTTGCGTCGCTGCCGAAATCTTATCGCGCAGCGCAAGCAACGTTTCTTTTCCCGCGCAAGCGATCAGCTTTTCGTCGTTGACGGGATCGGCGATATTGAGATCGACGCCGAGCGCTTCCGCCCGCTCGTCCATAAACGTGACGGTCGTCGGGTTGAAATAGATTTCAAAGAGAATTTCGCCCGAAAGCGAGGCGATAAAACGACATTTTTCGCGCTCGTGCTCCAACAGATCGAGCGTGCGTTTGGAAACGACAAGCTCTTTGTGCGCAATCGCTTCCTGCGTGATACGGCTGATATCGCGCCGCGACATGCTCCCCGCCGAATTGACGCGCAGCTGCGTGCGGATTTTATCGGATACGCGTTTGAGCACGTCGAGTAAAACGGGGTTGAACACGCCGCATTCGCCGTGCAAAATCATCTCGACGGCGCGTTCATGCGTGAACGGGGGCTTATATACGCGTTCGCTCGTAAGCGCGTCGTACACGTCGGCAAGCGCGACAACCTGCGCGGAAATGGGAATTTCGTCGCCCTCAAGTCCGTCGGGATACCCGCCGCCGTCATAGCGTTCGTGATGCCAGCGGCAAATTTCCTTCGCCACCTTCAAAAGTGGCTCGTTCTGCTGATCGGGCAGCTTGCACAAAAGATCGTACCCGTAAGCCGAGTGCTTTTTCATGATTTCAAACTCTTCGGGCGTCAGCCGTCCGGGTTTATTCAGAATTTTATCGTCGATGGCGATTTTGCCGATATCGTGCAGCGCGGACGCCGTCGTGATCAAACGAATATCGTTGGACGACAATTTGTATTTATCGGTACACCGTAACAGATCTTGCAAAATGATGTCCGTCATCGTGTGGATATGTAACACGTGCAAGCCGCTTTCGCCGTTTCGGAATTCCACGATATGGCTCAAAACGTTGATCATGAGCGACTGTTCTTTTTCTTTTTCGTAAATCTGGTCTTCCACCAACCCCACGAGCTTGCGCTGTTTGGCGTACAGCATAATGGTATTGAGCACCCTGCGGCGGACGACGGTCGCGTCGAACGGGCGCTGAATAAAATCGGTTGCGCCAAGCTCGTAAGCTCTTACCATATAGGAGTTGGAATTTTCCGACGAGATCATGATGACGGGGATATCTTGGATCCATTTGTAACTGTTCATAATGGCAAGCACGTTGAACCCGTCCATCCGCGGCATGACAAGATCGAGCAGCACGAGCGAAAGCTCCACGCCGTAGCTGCGCATATAGTTGACGGCTTCCACGCCGTCGCACGCCTCGATCGTTTCAAAATCTTCCGCCAATATATCCGCCAAAATCGAGCGGTTGATCTCCGAATCGTCGACGATCAATATTTTCTGTTTTTCTTTTTTATTCATGAAAGTCTCCTGCTTTTGTATATGCAAACGTAATCGCGAAATAATCGAATTTACACGCCGTTTTCATTTTATCACACAAATGCAAGAAAATCAAGCCCGACTTTGCGAATATTTTCGGAATTTTTTTCCATAAGACAAAAAAATACACCCGAACGCCGTTCGGGTGTCGATCCGTCTTTTCTTATTTTTTCAGCCGCGTTCTTCCGCCCGAGGCGATAAACTTGTCGATCGCTTCTTCCGAGGAGATCTCCCTGCGTTTTTTGTATCCCGTGCGCGACCGCACAAGCACGAGCGCGATCGTAAGAACCACGGCAGCCAACCCCGCAACGGAAAGCATAATCAGCATGATCTGCGTCGTACGCGCCGCGCCGCCCGTGATCGTCAGCGTCGCAATGCCCGTATTCTTCCAAACGCCGTATTCTTCGCCGAGCGTCACGCTTACAAGATACGTTCCCGTGTTGACGATTTTCGTCAGCGCGCCCGCGCCGCCTTCCGCGATCGCGGAAAACCGCAGCGCGCCCCGATCGGCATACGAGTCGATCCCCAACAGCGCGCACATGACTTCGCCGTCCGCAAGCTCGAAGCCCTGTTTCTCGTATCCGTGCGAAACCGTGCGCTTTACCTCGGGCGGCAATACGGTTTTGTGCGCGTAAAGCTCGATCGTTTCGGGCTTCTCGGCGCTCTTCAACAGCAAATCGAGCGAAGATAACGTTACTTTCTCTCGATACTGCCCGTCGGAATACCACGCCGTCGAGGCATAGCTTTCGTGCTGCGCGGGCAGATCGGTTATGCTTGCGTTCTCCGCCCAGCCGTTATAATCTTTGCTGCCGTCATCGTCGATCCGCTCGCAGGCAAATCCTTTTCCGTATAATCTCTGCTCGGTACGCGGCGCCTGCCCTTCGATACGGAAAATCACGTCGACGAGATAGCTTGTCCGCGCGCCCGCCACGGCGTTTTCCGATACCGCGCGTTCGTAATCGGCTTTTTCGGAAAAGACGACGGTCAACCCCTCCGCCTCGGAAAAGACGTTTTTCGTTCCCGCCAACGCCGAAGAATTGACGTACGCCCATTCGAGCGCCTCGCAGCCGCCGAACGCGCCGCTTGCGACGCTCGCACAGCGCGCGGGCAGCTCCACGTTGGTCAGCGAAATGCAGTCGTTAAAACAGTTTTCGGCAAGCGTCAGCTCGCTTTCGCCCCCTTCAAAGACCACCGACCCGAGCACCCAGCAACCGCGGAACGCTTCCGCGCCGATCGCCGTTACCGTTTCGGGAAGGGTAAGAGCGGTAAGCTTGGTATCGGCAAACGCGCGCTCGCCGATCGCCGTAACGCCTGCGGGCAATACCGCAGTACGCAGCGCCGCCGCGCCCGTAAAGACGTCTGCGCCGACCGCGTAAGATACAAGGGCGCTCTGCCCTTCCTGCACGGGGATTTTATCGGGCGAAGGTAGCGTTAGATTTTTCGCCGATCCCTCGTAAGAAGTAAGCGTCCAGCTCTCCTCTGCGTAAGTAAACGTAAAACGGTTGTCGCCCTCGGTATAAACGATTTGATCGGAAGGCTGTTCGGTATTCTCCGCGCAAACGGTCTGCGCGCCGTTACACAGCGCACCGCCGACCGCAGCCGAACCGACTGCCGCCGCCAAAATCGCCGCCGAAAACAAGAAACGCTTTTTCCCTGCGAACATCTTCCCGATCCTCCCTTCGTACATCGCGCGCCGCGCGGCGCGTTAAACGGTAAAAACTCAATCTAATTTCGCCAGCTCTTCGCGCAGAGCAAAGAGTTTTTCGCGCTCCTGACGAATGAGCGCGGAATAAACGCGGTAGTATTCCCTGTCCACTTCGAGCGGTTCTTCCTTTTCGAGAATGGCATCCAACAAAGCGGATTGCGAACGCATGCGTTTGAGTTCGAGCATCTCGATTTCCTGCGAACACTCTTCGATCGCTTTTTTCAATTCACGTTTTTTCGACACGGCGGCTATCCTCTCCATTTAATTCTTATAGATTATAGCACGAAATAATCGGGTTGGCAAGTCTTTTCATACAAGAAAACGGCGGACGCCGTTAAGACGTCCGCCGCCGATCGCATTCAGATTTTACTTTTTCGGCGTCGTTTTCGTGCTCGTGCTCTTCGACGCGGGTTTCGCCGCAGGCTTCGCGGCAGGTTTTGCAGCCGTCGTCTTGGGAGCGGTCGTTTTCGCCGTCGTGGACTTCGCAGCCGTCGTTTTGGAAGCGGCGGGCTTTGCCGCAGATTTTGCCGCGGGCTTCGCCTTCGGCTCTTCTTTCGGTTCTTCCTTGACTTCTTCTTTGGGCTGTTCTTCGGCTACGGGAGCGGGCGCAGGTTCGGCGGGTTTTTCCTCAACGGGTTTTTCCTCGACGGGCGCGGGCGTTTCTTTCACGATTGCGGGAATGGGCTGCCCGACAGGAGCAGAAACGGGCTGCTCGACGGGCGCCGCAGGCGTTTCGTTCACGGGCGCGGGGGCGACGACGGGCGCCGCGGCTCCTGCCGCTTCCGCCTTTTTCTTCGCCATTTTTTCGTCGCGCTTCATTTGTTTCTTCATCTCTTTCGTGATGACGCGCGCGGCATCGATCTTCTCTTTCATTTCCTGCGGCGTAGGCGGCACGAACGCAGCGCCTTCCGCGTTTTCGGGAATGACGTCGTAATGCTCGTCGCGTTCGAGCATCGTTGCTTCGGTCACGCCGTCGAAGAGGTGAATGTGCTTCGCGTCGAACGCAAGCTCCACGATTTCGCCCAATTCCACGGTAGCGCGCGAAGATATTTTCGCGATCATCTGCGCCGCGTTATCGACGATCGAGCCTTTCTCGCTTTCGTAATCGAGGTCGCAGTAGATCTGCGTTTCCGCGCCGAGTTTTTCGATAACGTCGATCTTCGCTTTGACGATCGTATCGGGCGAATTGGAGATGAACAGGTCGTCCTCGTGAATATCTTCGGGACGGACGCCGAGCGTTACGGCTTTGCCCGTATCGAGATAATCGCCGATGTTCTTGATCTTGGCGACGACCGCTTTGGGAAGAAGGATCTTGTTTCCGCCCACGAAGTTGACGTAAACTTTATTTCCTTCGCCCGTAAGCGTGGCGTTTTTGAAGAAGTTCATTTGCGGCGTGCCGATAAAGCCCGCCACGAAAAGGTTGATGGGATAATCGTAAAGGTTCTGCGGCGTATCCACCTGCTGCATGAAACCGTCTTTCATAACGACGATACGCGTACCCATCGTCATAGCCTCGATCTGGTCGTGCGTAACGTAGATGAACGTCGTCGCAAGGCGGACATGCAGCTTGGAAATTTCGGTACGCATCTGCGCGCGCAGCTTTGCGTCGAGATTACTCAAAGGTTCGTCGAGAAGGAACACCTTGGGTTCGCGCACGATCGTACGTCCGAGCGCAACGCGCTGACGCTGACCGCCCGAAAGAGCCTTGGGCTTACGGGAAAGATAATCGGTGATGCCGAGGATCTCCGCCGCCGCCTTCACCTTTTCGTCGATGACTTCCTTGGGGACTTTGCGCAGCTTCAAGCCGAACGCCATGTTGTCGTAAACGGACATGTGGGGATAAAGCGCGTAGTTCTGGAAAACCATGGCGATATCTCTGTCTTTGGGAACGACGTCGTTGACGAGCTTGCCGTCGATATACAGTTCGCCCGAAGAAATTTCTTCGAGCCCCGCTATCATGCGCAGCGTAGTCGATTTGCCGCAGCCCGAAGGTCCGACGAATACGATGAATTCCTTATCGCGGATATCCAAACAGAAATCGAACACCGCCTGGTTGCCGCCGGGGTAAATTTTATTGATACCCTTGAGTAACAGTCCTGACATAAAAAGGTGCCTCCCTTAACATTTATAATTTTATCGTATCTATTTTACAATATTCACTGCGTTTTTACAATAGTAAATTATGCTAAAAATGCGATATGAATTTGTAACGATTGCACAAATTTCCGCTTTCGCGCGAACGGGCAAAACGCAAAAGCTCCCGGACAAACATTCCGAGAGCTTTTTTCTCATTTCTTTTTACCGCCGACCGCGCCCGCGATCGTGCTGACGATCGCGCAGACGATTCCGCCGACGGGGAACGCCACCCAAGCGGGATGCCACGCGTTCCATATAAATCCCAACAGGAGAAACAGGGCGGTCGCCGTCAGCATGATCGCGCCGTTGATTGCGCCCGCCAAGCGCTTTTCGCCGCCTTCATTGCGTTCGCGCTCGGTTTGCTTGTTATACGATACAATATCGTATTTCGCAAACTGAATCCCGAAATACACCAATCCGCCCACAAGGAAGGAAAGCACGGCGAGGAAACACGCGACGGTATAACACGAAACTTCGTCTTCCCGATTCGGGCTTACCGCGATGATCCCCTCTTCCAACAGCGCGGAAACGACGACGAGCGCCGCAACCGCAAGCAAGATCCCCGAAACAAGGCACGCCGTCGTAACCGCAAACTTTTTTGAAAAGGCTTTGCTTTCTTTTTCCGAAAAGGGATTTCCGATTACGGGGTACTCTTTTTGAAAACGGTCGTGCGCCATGCCGTGAATGACGAAGAAAAAGACGGCGGCGGCGACGGACAGCATCACCGCCACGGCGCCGAGGACGGCAAACAGCTCTCCGTGCGGACCGTATTTCTCGAAGCCCGAAAGCAGTAAACACGCCGCCACGCCGAATAAAATCAAGCCGACGCCGATCGCCATGCCGCGCGAAAACTTATCCATATGCGCGGCGTACGCTTTGCCCGCCGCCTCGTCCGTCTGCGCGGAACAAATCGGTTCTTCCGCGTCCGCTTGCGTCAGATCGCGCCGCATGAGATCGTCGAGCGACACCGCGAACAGCTCGCACAGCGCAAGCAGCTTTTCGGTTTCGGGGTACGCCTCGTCCGTTTCCCATTTGGAAACCGACTGCCGCGACACGCCCAAACGGTCGGCAAGGTCTTCCTGCGTGATCTTGTCGCGCTTTCGCAAATACTGTAAATTCCTTGCGAGAAACATTTTGATGCTCCTTTTTGAAAATGTGCTTTCAGTATAACCGCGCGCGTGCCGAAATTCAACCAATTTTTATTTGCAATCCCGAAAAATTTGCGCAACTTATAGTTGCATTTGCCTAAAAACGCCGCTCAGCGCAGCCGCCGCAGTCCGTTTTTACCCAACTCGTACACGCTGCCGCACACTTCTTCGAGAAACAAGGGATCGTGCGACACGGCTATGATCGCGCCCCCGAACGCGCGCAGCGCCGAACGCACCGCGGGCGCGGATAGCGGCGAAAAATTGCGCGTCGGCTCGTCGAGCAGCAGCACGTTCGCCCGCTGCAAAACCATGTTCAGAAAGATCAGCTTTGCCTGCTGTCCGCCGCTCAGCTCTCCGATTTTCGCGCGCATTTCTTCGGGCGTGAAATTGAGATTGCCGAGCATGGTGAACGCTTTGGTCTGCGTTTCTTTATCGTAATGCGCTTGCAGATAATGAGAAGGCGTACGCGAAAAATCGAGCGCGTCGGCGTAATTTTGCGGCATCGACCCGACGCGGACGTCCTGCCGCGCGCGCAAGCTCTTTTCGATCAAACCAAGCAGCGTCGATTTGCCCGCGCCGTTCCTGCCCGTGATGCCGACGCGTTCGTTCCCCGTAACGGAAAGCACGATGTTTTCGGCGAGCACGTTGCCGCCCGCTTCGAGCCGCGCGAGCGAAAAACCGAGCACGCGTTTGCCGTGCGGCAGCGTAACCGCAGGATCGAACCGCGCGACGATCTGCGTCTGCACGTCTGGAATTTCCGTCATGTCCTCGCGCTCCCGTTCGAGCCGATCTGTCTTAGCCGCCGCCGACTGCATGAACCGTTTCGCCCTGCCGTCGCTCGAAGGAATGCCGTCGGGATTTTTCCAGCTCATATTGTTTTTCGCCTTGTCCGCTTCCCACGCAAGCCGTTCGCGCTTCTTTTTATACTCCGCGCGCTCCTTCAAAGCGATCTGCGTTTGGCGGTTTAACCCCTCTTCGCGCCGAACGAGGTATTCTTCAAACCCCGTGCGCGATACGGTGATTTTACATTTCGTCTTTTTGATCAGCTGCTCCACGTGGATCACGCCGTTCGCCGCGCCCTTCAACAGCCTTTCGTCGTGCGAAACGAACAGGACGGGTACGGGGCATGTACGAAGAAACGAGCATAAATAATCCAGCGTGTGCGCGTCGAGATCGTTGGACGGCTCGTCGAAAAAGAGCGCGTCGGGATCGGCGCACAGCAATTTGAAAAGGCGCGCCTTCACCCGTTCCCCGCCCGAAACAGAGCGCAGCGTACGCTGCGAAAAGAGCAGTCCGTCGTCAAGCTCCATTTCGCGCAAGATGCCGTAATGCGCATAAACGTCCTCGTCCGCGAAATACTCGCACAGCGTTTTGTCATATTCTTCTTCGGGCAAAAACTGCGGGAAATAGGCAAACTTGCCTTCTCGTTTGAGCATGCCCGTATAAGAGGCGTAACGCAAAACGCTCTTTTCGCCGCACAGCACTTTGACGAGCGTCGATTTGCCGTCGCCCTCCTCGCCGATCACGGCGATCTTATCGCCCCGTTTGAGCACGAACGTAAAATCTTCGATCAAAACCCTGCCGTCTTTTTGCAGGGTAACGGTTAGTTTGTCCGTTTGTAATAACATATATTTTCCTCCGCAATAAAAAAATCCGTTTGCGGTTTTGCAAACGGAGAATAACGCGAAAGCGTCCCTCAGGGGGAACCTTCCGCGCGATCCGAATATAATCCGTAAGCAAAATCATCCGCAAAATTAAGAGTGCCGAATGTTCAACTTAAGATTATTTCAGAAACGCAACGGTGTTCACCTCGTATGATTTTTTCAATATTGTAGCACCTGCGGGCGCGTTTGTCAACCGAAAATCACTTCGCATTGGCAGGGATATACGCTATCTTCGGTATAAATCAGCTCGCCGATCTTATCGGCGACGATTTTGCCCGCGCGCGGATTTTTCACCGAATCGAGAGAACCGACGATATGCGCGTCCACCTCGGAATATTCAAACGCCAAATCGCACCGCTCGGTTTTGCAGTTGATCAGCTTCAACCCCTTGCAGTAGCAAAGCGGCTGCGTGCCGATGATCGTGCAGTCGAGAAACGTTACGTTTTCCGAATACCACCCCAAATATTCGCCTTTGACGACGCAGTTTTTCAGCGTGACGTTTTTCGCATGCCAAAACGCGTCTTTGGTATCGAGGCGGCAATCCTCCAACACAACGTTCTGCGTATACTGAAAGGAATACTTCCCCGAAAATTGCGTGCCGCGCAGCGTCAGATCGGCGGACAGCAGAAAGGCATATTCGCTTTCGATCGCGCAGCGTTCGAGCAAAAGAGCGCCGCTCTTCCACCCGAATTCGGGCGAAACGATTTGCGTATCGCGTATTTGCACGTTATGGCATTCGCGCACTGCTTTGATGCCGTGCAGCTTGCTTTGTTCGATCGAAACGTTATGCGTATACCACAGCGCGGCGCGGCAGTTTTCCGTCAGTTCGGCGCGGAGAAGCCGCACGTTATCGTCGTGCCAAAGCGGATAACGCAAATTGAGAAAACAATCCTCTAAAATCAGATTTTTACTTTCTTTGAGCGCCGACTCGCCGTCCTCTTCGCCGTCGAACGCGCAGCTTATGAAATGCAGTCCGTCCGATCCGTACAAATCGCGTTCGTGCGGAAAGCGTTCCCCTTGTATGATCTTCATGCGTGTTTCCTTCGTTTAACGGATAAAATTCGTGCGCGCCGTTTTTTCGGGTTTGGGCGCGGCAATCCCCGCCTGTTTGCCCGCCTCGATACATTTGAGCATCCAAGCCATGTTGCGCCCTAAGTTGCGCATGGTCTGCATGCCTTCCTCGTCTTGCAGCACGTCCGAGGGCTGCGCGCCGTGCACCATGTTCCAATAAGTGGAAGAGATAACGGGCATGCCTACGATGGAAAGATGCTTTTGCAGATCGTCGAGCGAACACGTCGTGCCCCCTCTGCGCGCCGATACGACGACGGCGCCCGGTTTGAGCGCGAACGATTTGCTCGAAGAATAGAACATTCTGTCCATGGCGCAAAGCAGTCTGCCGCACGCATGCGCGTAATATACGGGCGAACCGAACACAAAGCCGTCGGCCTCCATCGCCTTTTCGCCCCACGCATTCACGACGTCGTTCCCGAACACGCAGCGGTGCGTCTGCTTGCACGATCCGCACGCGATGCAGTCCTGCACGGGCTGCGCGCCGATCCAGAGAATTTCCGTTTCGATCCCCTCTTCGCCCAAAACGCGCGCGACCTCGCTAAGCGCCGTGTACGTGCACCCCTTTTCGTGAATGCTGCCGTTAAACAATAAAACTTTCATAATATGCTCCTTACGTTCTCCCGTTCTTGTTTCGCAGCTCTATTATAACCGACCGCCGCAAAAAAAGCAACTACTTCTTTTTTATGGTCATCTATGTCAAAAAAGCATGGAGTTTTTCGATCCGTAATTTGACAGCCGCCCCGTCGGTGTGTTATAATAAACGCTAATTAAGGAGTTTACGGTATGGGAATGACTCTTACGCAGAAAATACTTGCGGCGCACGCAGGACTTCAAACGGTGGAAGCGGGGCAGCTTATCGAAGCCGAACTCGATTTGGTGCTTGCCAACGACATCACCGCGCCCGTTGCGATCGCCGAACTCGAAAAAATCGGCGGGCATGTAAAACACTCCGATAAAATCGCGCTCGTGATGGATCACTTCGCGCCGAACAAAGATATCGCCTCGGCTTGTCAGGTGAAATGCACGCGCGATTTTGCCGCGCGGGAAAAGATAAACGCCTTTTTCGACGTGGGGCGCATGGGCATCGAGCACGCTCTTCTGCCCGAACAGGGGCTTGTCGGCGCGGGCGACTGCGTGATCGGCGCAGACAGCCACACCTGCACGTACGGCGCGCTCGGCGCGTTCTCGACGGGCGTCGGCTCGACCGACCTTGCCGCCGCCATGCTGACGGGAAAATGTTGGTTCAAAGTCCCCGCCGCCGTCAATTTTTCTCTAAAAGGAACACTTCCCCCCTTCGTTACGGGCAAAGACCTGATTCTGCATATCATCGGTCAAATCGGCGTAGACGGCGCGCTCTACCGCTCCATGGAATTTTCGGGCGAAGGCGTGGCGGCACTGAGCATGGACGATCGGTTCACGGTTTGCAACATGGCGATCGAGGCGGGCGCGAAGAACGGCGTGTTCCCCGTAGACGAACAAACCCTTGCTTACATGAAAGACCGTTTCCGCCGCCCCGTGAAAATTTACGAGGCAGACGGCGACGCCGTTTACGAAAAAACGATCGAAATAAATCTTCACGCATTGCAGCCCACGGTAGCCTTCCCCCACCTTCCCGAAAACGCAAAGACGGCATGGGAAGAGATCAAAATCGATCAAGTCGTGATCGGCTCGTGCACGAACGGACGCCTTTCCGACTTGCGGCAGGCAGCCGAGATCTTACGGGGCAGGCATGTTGCGGACGGCGTACGCTGCATCGTCATTCCCGCCACGCAGCAGATTTATCTGCAAGCGCTGCGCGAAGGACTGCTCGAAACGTTTATCAAGGCAGGCGCCGTCGTTTCCACCCCCACGTGCGGACCGTGTTTGGGCGGTCATATGGGGATCCTTGCCGACGGCGAACGGTGCGTTTCCACCACCAACCGCAACTTCGTCGGGCGAATGGGACATATCACGAGCGAAATCTATCTTGCCTCGCCCTACACGGCGGCGGCAAGCGCGGTCGCGGGCAGACTCGTCACCGCAAAGGAGATCCTGTCATGACGGTGCAAGGACGCGTTCACAAATACGGCAGCGACGTCGATACCGACGTTATCATTCCCGCACGTTATCTCAACACGGCGAGCGCCAAGGAGCTTGCCAAACACTGCATGGAAGATCTCGACCGAGATTTTATCAACAAAGTGCAAAAAGGCGATATCATGGTCGCGGAAGATAACTTCGGGTGCGGCTCGTCGCGCGAACATGCCCCCCTTGCGATCAAAACGAGCGGCGTTTCGCTCGTCATTGCAAACTCGTTCGCGCGGATCTTCTACCGCAACGCCATCAACATCGGGCTGCCCATTTTGGAATGTCCCGAAGCGGTGAAAGATATTTCGGCGGGCGACGTCGTTTCGTGCGATTTAGCGACGGGGATCATCACAAATCAAACGACGGGCAAAGCCTTTACCGCGCAGCCCTTTCCGCCCTTTATTCAGAAAATCATCGACGCGGGCGGACTGTTGGCGTCGTTAAAGAAATAACATGATACGCAAGAACAAAAACGCCGAATCGATCGGCGTCGCCGTTGTGACCGCGAGCGCTTTGGCGGCGCTGTTCGTGCAGATTTTTTGGGATACCGAACACCCCGCCAATCGGAAAAACGGCTCGGCACGCTCGCGCCCGATAAAAAAGTCTTTTCCGTCAGTCTGTACGGCGAAATCGACCTTGATATGCTGCTGCATGCGCACACGCTCGACGCAAAGAAATCCGAACGGAGAAAAGCGGACGACGCCTTTCGGGGCGAAGTCAAAATCGATCTTAACAACCTGCACACCCTTCGCGGTAAAACGGTGATCGTAGATGAATATTTATTCGCGGCGATGCAGGCGCTCGAATTCTTCAAACCGCTTTTCAAATACAATACCGTTGTTTCGTACAACGTTTTAGGCGAGGACATAGCATGAAAAAAACGATTGCAGTATTAGCGGGCGACGGGATCGGACCCGAAATCACGGACGGCGCGATCGCCGTATTGCAAGCCGTCGCGCAAAAATTCGGGCATGAATTTGCGTTTGAACACTACCCGATCGGCGGCTGCGCGATCGACCGCTGCGGCGTTCCCCTTCCGCCCGAAACGGTGGAAGGCTGCCTTGCTTCCGACAGCGTGCTGCTCGGCGCGGTGGGCGGTTACAAATGGGACGGCATGGCGGGCGATACACGCCCCGAAGCAGGGCTTTTGGGCATTCGCAAAGCCATGGGACTTTATTCCAACATTCGCCCCGCACGGCTCTTCAAGCAGCTTGCAAGCGCTTCTCCGCTCAAAGAAAGTCTTGTGCAAAACGGCATCGAGATCATCGTCGTGCGCGAACTGACGGGCGGCATCTATTTCGGCGAACGCGGCAGTTACGACGACAGCGAGAACGGCGCGACGGCGTGGGATACCGAAAAATATTCGGTTCGGGAAATCGAACGGATCACGGAAATCGCCTGCCGCCTTGCCGCGAAGCGCTCGAAAAAGATCGTTTCGGTCGATAAAGCGAACGTGCTTGAAAGCTCGCGCCTGTGGCGCAAAACCGTACATGCCTACGCCGAACGGCATTATCCCGAAATCGCCGTGGAAGATATGCTTGTCGATAACTGCGCCATGCAGATCGTAAAAAACCCCGCGCAGTTTGACGTGCTTCTGACCTCGAACATGTTCGGCGATATCCTTTCCGACGAAGCGGCGCAGGTAACGGGCTCGATCGGCATGCTTGCGTCCTCTTCCTTAGGCGAAGGCACGCGCGGTTTATACGAACCCATTCACGGCAGCGCGCCCGACATTGCGGGGCGCGACCTTGCCAACCCCGTGGCGACCATTCTTTCGTGCGCCATGATGCTGCGCGATTCCTTCGGCTTATATGAAGAATGCGCCGCCGTGGAACGCGCCGTCGAGCGCGTGCTCGAAGAGGGTTACCGCACGGCGGATATCTTTGCGGAAGGCATGAAAAAAATCGGCTGCCGCGAAATGGCGCGCCTGATCGCCGAATGCGTTTGATCCGCGTTCGACCCTTCCGCCCGTCAGCCTACATTCCCTGTCCGTCAGCCTGCATTCCCCGCCTGTCATTCTGAGCACAGCCGAAGAATCTCGCGTATCCCGCCTGTCATTCTGAGCGTAGCCGAAGAATCCCCTTTTCAATACTAAACCAAGATATTTCGACTCCACTTCGTTCCGCTCAATATGACAAGTTTCATTCGTTCTACCCGACAACTCAAAAAAATTATGATCGAACAAAACGTACAGAATATTCTCAAAGAACTGCAAAACGGCAATGCCTTCGGCGAACGCATCACGCTCGTAGCGGCGACCAAAACGCGCTCGGCGGAAGAGATCAACCGCGCGATCCGAGCGGGCATTTTAGACGTGGGCGAAAACCGCGTGCAGGAGTTTTGCGAAAAATTCGACGCCGTGCAAGGCGGAAACCGCCACTTTATCGGGCATTTGCAAACCAATAAAGTAAAATATCTGATCGGTAAAACGTATTTGTATCACTCCGTCGACCGCGACGAACTTGCCGAAGAGCTTTCAAAACGTTCTCAAAAAGCAGGCGTCGTTTCGGATATTCTCATTCAGATCAATATCGGCGACGAAGAAAGCAAGGGCGGTTATCCGCTTGCGGAAGGGTTTGCGGTTTACAAACGGCTTTTAGCAAAAACAGGCTTGCGCGTGCGCGGATTTATGGCGATGCTGCCCCGCTCCGACGACGGTGCGTATTTGGGAACGCTGTGCGATCAGATGCGCGCGCTGTTTGAAAAAGCGCGCGAACAAGACGAAAATATCGCATATCTTTCGATGGGCATGAGCGGCGATTATAAGCTCTGCCTTGCGCACGGTGCGAACATGGTGCGCCTCGGCACGGCGGTGTTCGGCGAACGCGCTGCGGTTTACTTTTCCCCAAACCGCGCATAATAACGTTATGCCGAACGCGATCACCCATTTCCTTATTGCACAAGACGCCGCGCAGCGTCTGCCCCGCTCCTATGCGGACATGCCTTCCGCCGCGCCCGATTACTACTTTATCGGTTCGCAAGGCGGCGACCCGCTCTTTTTTTACAAGCCGCTTTCCAAAAAAGAACCCAACTTCGGAAAATTCGTACACCGTTACCGCATATACGAATTTTTTTGCGCCATGCGCGATCATCTTACCACGCTTACGGGCGTCGAGCTGGAAAAAGCGCGCGCCTATTGCCTCGGCTACGTGACGCATTACAGCACGGACGTATGCTTTCATCCGTTCGTCTATAATATGATTGCGCCGATCAAATCCAAAAAAAGCGTGCATTATCAAATCGAAAACGATTGGGACGTTTATTTTCTGCGCTCGCGCACGGGGCACGAAGCCGAACATTACGCCTTCCCCTTTTCGCCGCGCAAGCTGATCGAGGACGGCGTGCTGTTCCGCATGTATTCGGCGATCGCCCGCGCGCTCGACAGACGGGAACTGAGCGAAAAAGCCCTTTCCCGCGCCTGGAAGAATTACGGGCATTACCTCGGCTTTTTTCACGGCAGCTGCTATAAAAAATCGGCGCGGCTGAATAAGCTCGGCAACGGCTTCAAAAAATTGGCGCGCATGTATCCGCGGAAAAACCCCGCCCGAAACGTTCTCGAAAGCGAAGATTTTTTACGGTTAAGCGAAGGACGCGGCGCGAATGCCGACGAGCTTTTCGAGCGAGCCGTTTCCGACAGTGCGCGCCGCATGATCCTTTTTCTCGCCGCGCTCGACGGCGCGCCCCTTCCCGAAGAAGAATTCAATTTCCATCTGCTAACGGGCAAAAATGCCGAACAGCTCCCGACCTAAAAAAATCACCCTTGATCGGGTGATTTTTTTGAAAATTCGCAGCCGCAATAATTCTGACGGTAAAGGTTGTACTGTTTGGAAAGCGTGACCGACCGAAGATAGCCGCCGCGTTTTTTGAAGTCGGCGGGCAGATACGAAACGCCGTATTCTTCCTGCAAGGCAAAGCCGATTTCGTTGATGAGCCGCGCGTTCTTTAACGGCGAAACGGTCAGCGTGGTGGAAAAATAATCGTATCCGCGCGCCTTTGCTTCGCTTGCCGTCCGCGCAAGCCTTAGCTTAAAACACACCGCGCACCGCGCGCCGCCCTCTTTTTCGCCCTCCAATCCGCACACGGCGCGTAAAAATTCGCCGTGATCGTACCCGCAGTCGAAATAATCGGCGTACCCCGTTTCGCGCAGCAGCCTGATCTGTTCGTTTTTGCGCTTTTCGTATTCCTCTGCGCCGTCGAGATTGGGATTATAATAAAAAACGCTCGTCCGTATCTTCGCGCTCACCTCTTCGAGACAAGCCGTCGAACAGGGCGCGCAGCAGCTGTGCAAAAGCAATTTCTTCCCCTGCGCGTTTTCGAGCATTTCAAGCATTCGTTTATCGTAATTGACTGCGTTCACGTCCTATCTGCTCCGCGGATCATGCCGCAAAAATATTCGTGAATCCGCAGATCGGAAGTCAGTTCGGGGTGGAACGCCGTGGCAAGCATGTTCTCCTGCCGCGCCGCGACGATTTTGCCCTCATGCTCGGCGAGCACTTCCACATGTTCGCCCGCGCTCTCGATATAGGGCGCGCGGATAAACACGGCGGGATATGCGCCGATATGCGCCGTATCAAGCTCGGCGCGGAAGGAGCCGAGCTGCCTTCCGTAGGCGTTGCGCCTGACCGATACGTTCATCGCCGCCAGCCAAACGTTTTCGTCGTTCGTCAGTTTTTTTGCAAGCAAAATCAGCCCCGCGCACGTGCCGAACACGGGCATGCCCCCGCCGATCGCCTCTCGCAAAGGCAAGAACAGCCCCTCGTCTTTGAGGAGCTTGCCCTGCACGGTCGATTCTCCGCCGGGAAGAATGACGCCGTCTAACTTGTCGGTAAAATGCGCTCTTCTGCGGATTTCAACCGTTTCGACGCCTAATTTTTCGAGCGCCTGCCTGTGTTCGAGGAACGCGCCCTGCAATGCAAAAATTCCGATTTTCATAAAAGGAGTTACTTTCCTCTTTCTTCCATGATCAGTTTGATTTCGTTTTCGTTGATGCCGACCATCGCCTCGCCCAAATCCTCCGAAAGCTCGGCAAGAATTTTGGGGTCGTTATAATTCGTGACCGCCTGCACGATCGCGCGCGCGCGTTTTGCGGGATTGCCCGATTTGAAAATACCGCTGCCGACGAACACGCCTTCCGCGCCGAGCTGCATCATAAGCGCGGCGTCCGCAGGAGTCGCAACGCCGCCCGCGGCAAAGTTCACGACGGGCAGTTTGCCGTTCTCGTGCACGTATACGACAAGCTCGTAGGGAACCTGCAAGGTTTTCGCCTCTTCGTAAAGCTCGTCCGCGCGCATGGAAACGATTTTCTTGATCTGGCTTTGCATCATGCGCATATGGCGCACCGCCTGCACCACGTCGCCCGTGCCCGGTTCGCCCTTGGTGCGGATCATCGCCGCTCCTTCCGCAATACGGCGCAAAGCCTCGCCCAAATCGCGCGCGCCGCACACAAAGGGAACGGAAAACGCGTTTTTGTCGATATGGTATTTATCGTCGGCGGGAGAGAGAACCTCGCTCTCGTCGATATAATCGATTTCGATCGCCTGCAAGATCTGCGCCTCGGCGATATGCCCGATACGGCACTTCGCCATGACGGGAATGGATACCGCCTGCTGAATGCCCTTGATCATTTTGGGATCGGACATGCGCGAAACGCCGCCCGCCGCGCGGATATCGGCGGGGATACGCTCCAACGCCATCACGGCGCACGCGCCCGCTTCCTGCGCGATACGCGCCTGTTCGGGCGTGGTAACGTCCATAATCACGCCGCCCTTTAACATTTGCGCCAAATTCTTATTGAGTTCAAACCGTTCGTTCGCCATAAAAGAAACTTCCTCTGTCTTGATTTCTCATTTTATTATAGCACGGCGTTCGCGTTTCGTCAATCGAATTGCGCCCGTCCCTCTTGACGCAGCGCATTTTTTATAGTAAAATCGGCTTAACGGAAAATTTTCAGAAAACAAGTGAGTAAAACGTCTTGCTCGTTCGTTTTATAAGCGAGAGGGGTGGAAAATAATGGGAGAAAGACATCGGATCGAACGGCTTGTTACGCGTTACGGCGACGCGCTTGTGCGCTTCGCCTATTGCCGCACGGGAAATTCCGCCGAAGCGGAAGACATTGCCGAAGACGCGTTCGTCGCGCTCTTTCTCAAAAACAAAACGTTTGAAAACGAAGCGCAGGAAAAAGCGTATCTTTTCAAAACGGCTGCAAACAAATGCTGCGATTATAACCGCAAAAAAAAGCGCGCTCCCGTCCCCCTCTCCGATCTCGAGAACGTGCTTTGCTTTGACGGCGCGGCGCAAGCCGAAACCAGGTGCGATAACGACACGCTTTACCGCTGCATGCAAACCCTCCCCGCGCAATACGCGCAAACGCTCTGCTTGCACTATTTCGAGGGATACTCCCCCGACGAGATCGCAATGATTTTGCGTAAAAACAAAAAAAGCGTTTACAATCTGCTTGCGCGCGCCAAATCCGCCCTTTCCGATTTATTAAACAAGGAGAACTTTTCATGAAATCATTACAGGAACGAACGGACCGTATCGAACAAAAGCTCCATCGGGAACGCGCCGCCAAAGCGCGCCGTAAAAAAATGACGCTTGCTTTCGGCTCGTGCGCCGCGGCGTTTATTCTCGTTCTCTCGCTCGTGCTCTTTTTGCCCTTCCCCACGCAGAATATTGCAAAATATAAAGACAGCGAATATTATTCGGTCATCTGCAAGTTAGACGCTATTCATAAAAAAACGCGTGTCTATCATAATAATTTCGAGATTCTCGCCGATTCGGTCAAAGAATTCTTCGGCATGTTCAAGGGATTCGGCGCGGCAGGAGAGGACGCCGTACCGCCGACTGCGGAAGCCCCCGATCGCTATGAGGAAGTGACGAACAACCAAACGCAAGGCGTGATCGAAGGCGATCTTTTCAAGCGCAGCGACTCGAAAATCTACTATTTGACGACCGTTCGTGACGGTTATCGGCTCGACGTTTACCCGATCGCGGGCATGGCGACGCAAAAAAGCGCTTCGCTCACCGTCGTCCCCGAACAGGGCATGAGCTTTTTGGGCTACGGGGATGAACGCGAGCTCTATCTGAACGCAAACGCGACGCGCGCGCTCGTCGTATCGCCATGTTACAGCTATGCCGACCGCGTGCTCTACACCGTGATGATCGGCATCGATTTGACGGGCGGAACGCCTGCGGAAACGGGACGCGTTTACGTTTCGGGCAACTACGTTTCTTCCCGCCTTGTCGAAAACAAGCTGCTGCTCGTCACGAATTTTCAGCCGCAGCGCGACAGAAACGGCACGTTCGATTTCGGCAACGAAAAGACCTTTCTTCCGCACACGGGAACGGCAGACGCCCTCTCGCCCGTACCCATGGACAAAATCATCGTATCCGATGAAGGGAGGGAAGCGCGCTACACCGTGCTTGCCGCGATCGATTACGATACGCTCGAAGTGCAAGACACCGCGTCGCTCATGTCGTACTCGGAAGAAGTTTACGTTTCCGAACAACACGTTTATGCCACGCTTTCGCATCAAGCGCCGCACCGTGTGACTTCGCCGAGCGGAAAAACCGTCGAGCTTTCCCGCACCGAAACGATCATAAGCTGTTTGGAATACCGCGGCGGATTGCGCCTGATCGGCACGGTAAACGTAAACGGAGAAGTGAACGACCGCTATTCGATGGACGAATACGAAGGCGTGCTGCGCGTGTTTACTTCCACCGTAAAGCACACTTGGCCCGCCGAAGAGCCGTGGAACGGAAAATATATTTCGTCTCTTCCCAATTCCAGCCTGTACTGCTATTCGCTCGCCGATTTCTCGCTGCTTGCAAGCGTGGAAAACTTCGCGCCCGATAACGAAACGGTGCAGTCCGCGCGTTTTCAAGGGGACGTCGCTTATGCGTGCACCGCGATCATCGTCAACTTTACCGACCCCGTATACGCGTTCGATCTGAGCGATTATAACAATATCACTTACACCGATACGGGCACGATTTCGGGCTATTCGCTCTTCCTGACGCCCTTCACGGACGATACCATGGTGGGCATCGGCTACGGCGATTGGCGCGAAATTTTGAAAATCGAATTGTATCGGCAAGGCGATAACAAGGTCGATTCGGTTGCGAAAGTCGAATTGGAGGGCGTTGAATTTTCAAACAAATTCAAATCGTATTTTATCGACAAGGAAAACGGTTTGATCGGCATCACGGTGCTAACTTTTTATAATAACCGATACCAATCGGTGTTCCTGCTGTTCCGTTACGACGGATACGATCTTGTGCGCATTTCCGAAACGGTGTTGACCGATCAGGACGGATTTTATGAAGAACGCGTCGCGCTGATCGACGGCATTCTCTATCTCTTCGCCCCCTCTTCGGGATTACACCTATTAGAATTAAGCGAGTTATAAACGAAAACGACGCGTTCCGCGTCGTTTTTTCTTTTCGGTTCAATCCCCCCTTTGAAAAGAGATGGTTCGACTTCGCTCACCATGACAACAACGATCGCTCCATGACAACAACGATCGCTCCATGACAACAACCTGCAAATTGTCATTCCGCCCCGCCTTAGGCGGCACGAGCGCACGGCGCGATGTAGCTTGCCAAGGAATCTCTTAGCGCGTTAAATCTCTTCGAGCAAGACTTCCGCCGTATATTCGTCGGGCGTGCTTGTAAGATAGCGGTAACTTTCCGAAGCGCGTACGCGCGCGAAAAATTCTTCGACCGCCGCCGTCTCTTCAAATAATTGCGGTTCGGCGCGGTCGATCTGTTCGCAAATCGCTCCGTTCGTCTGGTTCGGCGCAAACGTATACGACAGCACAAACTGCAGCGTCGTACCCTCGTCGTCGCAGGCGTTGAAGCTGCGCATAAACGTAACCGTAAACGTATCCTCGCCCGTATACCCGTATACGCCGCTTACCATTTCCGCGCCGTCCTCGCCCAGCACGGGCAAACAGCATTTTTCAAAGAGCGCCACGCCGTCGGCGGGGCAAAGCTCCGCGGCAAACGCCAACTCCTCTAAAATCGCCGCCGCACGGTCGCGGTAAACGGCGTTTTCGATCAAATCGAGTAATTCTTCACCGCGCATCGTTTTTCGCCTCCAAAAGGTGATTGACCGCCGATACGAGCGCGTAAACGGAAGAGGTCGCGCTGTCGGAATGCTCGCCCGCGCCCCAATAATTCTTCCCGTTCCGCTCGACCCCGACGTACGAAACCGCTTGCGCAAACGACCCCTGTGAAAGCGCGTGCTGCTCGTATTCGGAAAGATTGTATTCGATCCCGAAGTGTTTTTTCAACGCGTTGGATACGGCGTCGAGCCGCCCGTTCCCCGCCGCTTCGACGAACGAATGCGCGTTCCCCTCGATAATCTCCACGCACGCCGAAATGCCGCCTTCCTGCTTGAAATGCACTTCGCCCACGCCGAACACGCCGCGCGCGTTTATAAAATGCTGCACGAACAACTCAAAGAGGTCGGCTGCTTTGAGTTCTTTGTGCCTTTCGTCCGAAACGCGTTTGGCGATTTCGCGCACGCCGTCGCGCATGTTCGCGGGCAGCTTCAAGCCGTAACCGCTTTCGAGCATGTACCCGATGCCCCCTCTTCCCGACTGCGAATTGATGCGGATAACGTCGGCGTCGTATTCGCGCCCCACGTCTTTGGGATCGACGGGAAGGTAGGGCACGTTCCACTCGGTCAACCCCGTTTCCTTGCGGAAATTCATGCCTTTTGCGATCGCGTCCTGATGCGAACCCGAAAACGCCGCGAACACCAATTCCCCCGCGTACGGCTGACGGGGCGAAATCTTCATGCCCGTAAATTTTTCGTACGCGGCGGAAAGATAGGGCATATTCGCAAAATCCAACCCCGTTTGCACCCCTTGCGAATACATGTTCATGGCGAGCGTGACAAGATCGCAGTTGCCCGTGCGCTCGCCGTTTCCGAACAACGTGCCTTCCACGCGATCGGCGCCCGCAAGCAATCCGAATTCCGCCGCCGCCACGCCCGTTCCTCTATCGTTATGCGGGTGCAGCGAAAGCACGACCGCATCGCGGTAGCGCATGTTCTGCGCGATATAGGCGACCTGCTGCGCATAGATATGCGGCATGGCGTTTTCCACCGTGGCGGGAAGATTGACGATCGCCTTGCGTTCGGGCACGGGCTTCCACACGTCGAGCACGGCATTGACGACTTCGAGCGCGTATTCGGGTTCGGTGCCCGTGAAGCTTTCGGGCGAATACTCGAAGCGGTACGCCGCGCCCTCTTCTTCCGCCAAACGCTTCAAAAGCGCCGCGCCTTCGACGGCGATCTTTTTGATCTCCTCTTTCCCCTTCCGGAACACCTGTTCGCGCTGCGCGGGCGAAGTGGAATTATAGACGTGCACGATCACGTTTTTCGCGCCGCGCACCGCCTCGAACGTGCGCTTGATGATATGCGGACGCGCCTGCGTCAGCACCTGAACGGTCACGTCGTCGGGGATCCTGCCGCCCTCGACGAGCGCGCGCAAAAATTCGTATTCCGTTTCACTTGCCGCGGGAAACCCGACTTCGATTTCCTTAAAGCCGATTGCAACGAGCAAATCGAAGAAATCGAGCTTGGTCTGCAAATTCATCGGCTCGACGAGCGCCTGATTGCCGTCGCGCAGATCAACGCTGCACCACACGGGCGCGCGTTCCACGGCGTCTTTTTCCAACCAACTAAAATCTTTTTTCGGGGGCATGAAGAACTGTTTGCGATATTTTGCGCTCATATAAACCTCCTTCAAAACAAAAACAGGCATCTCTTTTTAAGAGACGCCTGCGCGCGGTACCACTCTACTTGCGGGCAAAGCCCGCCGCTTTTTTCCGTATAACGGCGGATGCCCGTTCTTTTCTACTCGCTTTCAAAAAGACCGCTCCGCGACGAGTTCACGCGCTGTCCGCACCGCCTCGCACCGAACGGCGGCTCTCTGAAACGGATTACACGCGCTACTGCTTCGCATCACAGCGTTGTATTATTATCATAATAACAGACCGCGGCAAACTGTGTCAAGCGTTTTCGCGGCATTTGTCGCATACGCCGAAAAACTCCGCCTCGCACCCGTCGATCGTAAACCCCTCTATTTTTGCGCTGCGCAATTCCTGCGGCAAAGGCAAAAACACGTCGCGGACGGCGCCGCACGCGCGGCAGCGCGCATGAAAATGCGCCTCGGTACGAAAATCGTAACGCACGTCGCTGTCCGAAAGCTGAATTTTTTTGATTTTGCCGTTTCGGGCAAATTCGCCGAGCACGCGAAAAACCGTTCCGCGGCTTATAGACGGATGCGTTTCGCCCGTCCGCTCAAACACTTCGGTCGCGGAAGGATGATCGAGCGCGCAAAGCGCGTCGTATACGGCTTGTTTCTGCCAGGTGTTACGCGACATGGTTCAAAAAACGAGCTTTACTCGTTCCCCTCGCCGCCTTCGAGCGCGGCGGCTTCGTCGCTGTCCTCGAAATCCTCGTATTGGCTGCAAAATTCCGCGAACACTTCGTCGAGGAACTGCTCGTCCTCGATCGCTTCGAGCCGTTCGTCGTCCTCTTCGCCGACGATATGATAGATCGCAACCTCTTCGCCTTCCTCGTCGTCGTAAGCCTCTTCGCTCTCGAGCTCGGGCGTCAGCGCGCAATACCATTCCCCTTTGTATTCAAAGGTCATCAGGTGCTCGTAGCGGCTGGTATGCCCCTCTTCGTCCACAAGCTCGACGATGTTGTCGTCCTCTTCGTAATTGTTTTCTTCTTCCTTGTAATCCATTTTGTTACGCTCCTTTTTTAATTTTGCAAGATAACTTTCGAGAATGTACGCCGCCGCGATCGAATCGATCTGCTTTTTTTTCTTGTCGCTCCGCGTCGTAACGCCGATCCCGACAAGATCGCTTCGCGCCTGCATCGTGGTGTAACGCTCGTCTTCCGTGCACACGGGAATCTTTGTTGCCGCCTGCAACGCGGCAATAAATTTGCACGTTTTTTCCGTCTGCACGCTTTTCGACCCGTCGGCGTTGAGCGGCAGACCGCAAACGATCTGCGTTACCGCCTGTATCCCTGCAAGGTTTACGATCGCCTCGACGTCGCGCGCCCGATCTCCCGTGCGGAAATACGTATCCGACGGCGTGGCGTATTCGAGAAAGGGATCGCTGTAAGCAACGCCGATCCGCTTATCCCCGATATCGAGCGCCATAATTCTCGTATCCATATTTTGATTATACCATACTTTTTTTAAAATGTAAATGATTTCAAGGAAAAACCTTTGTTAGCGTGCCGAACGCGAAAAAACACGGTTGCATTGCAACCGTGTTTTCCCTTGCAAAGAATCAATCTTATTTGCTCTTCGCGGACTTTTTGCTTTCTTCGTCGCCGCCCTTCTGCGCGAGCTTCTCGTCCATCATTTCATTGACTTTATCCATGACTTCCGCCTGACTTTTTTTGACGAGAGAACGCGCTTTGTAGCTGTTCGCAACGATGAGCGCCCCGCCGATCATGCCGAGCGCCAAGCCGATACAAAACGTCTTTTCCATAATTCCTCCCGCGGCGCAATGCCGCTATCGTTAGTGTGTGAAAGAATTATGCCGTTATTCGCTCTCGCGGTTGCGTAATTTTTCCAACTCTTCTTTCAGCCGTTCGTTTTCGCGGCGCAGATCGATAGCAAGACGGGCGTACAGCGCGTCGATCTCCCGCTCTAATTTGCGCTGCAAAAAGGTCTTTTCTTCGGGAATCCCCGCCTCTTTCGCCGCTTTCATCACCCGTTCGGGCTGTTTTTTGAGCAGATTGCGGTATTTGTTCTGCATGCGCAGCATAAGCCGTTCGTCGCCGCCCGAAACGTTCATGATCGCCCTGCGCACCGAAATGCCCTTGCTCTTTTCTTCGAGCACGCGTTTCAAAAGCTCGTCCGTTTCCTCTTCGGTAAAGGGACGCACCTGCGCCGCGTCTAAATTTTTGCCGTCCAAAATGCGCTTTACGCGGCTGTCGTCGCGCTTCTTCAAAAACGAATAATAATAATTACGGACGCTTCCCTTTGCGCGGCTGTGTTCTCTGCCGTACGTTTCAAAGAGATACGAAAGTGTTTTTCCCGCATTTTTCCCCGTGTAAATGTATTCGATCAGCCCCGTGGCTTCTTCTTCGGTATAGCCGTTGATTTTGTTCATTCTATCACCTCGGACAAAATTGTTGACATAATCAAGCGCGTTTATACATTAAATAAAAATATGCGAGTATATTTTTTGTCCGAAAAGCCGTGCGTGCTTTTTCTCAACGAGATCGCGCTCGGCAAAGTCGATTTATTCGAGCGCGTGTGCGAAATCGACCCGAAAGACGGTATTTTCTGCGAAATGAAAGCCGCGGGCTACACAAGCGCGAGCTTCGTCTTTAACGAAGCATTTTTGCTCGATCCGCCCCCGCAGATCAAGCTTTATTACACGGAAGACGCGCTCGCCGTTTACGCCTGCGATTACGTTCGCGCCGACCCCTGCATGAAGCTGCTTGCGCAGGAGCGGTTCGCCGATTGCCGTCTGACCCTCTTTTTACAGGGAAGAGTACAGCTCGAATTTTCACGCGGGGCAAACTTTACGCTCATTCCGCTGCCCGATTATTTGGAAACGGGCGGCATTTACCGCGTCGGAGCGGATTTTTTGATCGAATCGGACGCGGGATTCGCGCTGATCTCCAACGAGGGCAAACTCGTTACCGCCGCGCGCGGGAAAGTAACCGAAAAAGATTACGCCCTATCGGCGGAAATTCCGTTCGGCGACAGTACGGGACACACTGCCCTTTGCAAATGGGAAAACGGCGCGATGACTTCGTGCGCGATCCGCACCCGCCGCGAACCGAACGAAGCGACCTTTGCGCTCGCCCTCTTTGAAAGCGCGCTGATCGGCGCGGACTTTACCCCCTTTCTCTGCGACGCCTTGCAGGAAAAAGCAAGCGCGTTCAAGCAATTTTTGGGCGACTATACGAGCGTCGTACTGAGCGACGTTCCCGCGCGCGTCGGATTGGTCTATCCGCGAAAAGAACGCATTTTCGACGTACGTTATTTTACCGTGACCGTCGAGGACGGCAAAATCACGAATATCACCGCAGAATAAAAAAAGAGCCGCTTTGGCGCAAAATAAAGGCGGAAGATTTCATCTTCCGCCTGCACGTATAACTCCTTGCACGAACCACGTCAGAAATGTGGGCTGGACCCCGTGCCGTCCTCCTTAGAGGGATGCTCGACACAATAAAAAATGTAGATAAACTACGAAAGACGATATTAATCACATGCGCTTAGTTTTCGTGTGCACATCTATTTTAGCATATTCCCAATTTTATGTTAAACTATTACCCAAAAATTATATAATTTATATTGATTTCATTAAATTTAAGATTGACTTCTTCTGCGCACCCGTCAACGTATTCCATACTCTTATCAATTCTTTTTGTTCTTCCGTCAATGCCATAAGTTCGTCCTCGTTTAACAGAAAATCAATAACGGTTATTTCAAAAGCCGAACAAACCGCTTCCAACAATGATAATGTAGGCGATGATAACCTATCTCGCCAATTATAAATAGTCGTCGGTGCGACACCCGCTTTCTTTGCAAGTTCGTAAATCGTCCAGCCTTTCTCTAATCGCAAAGCATCAACTTTGTCATATATTTGTTTTCCGTCTAATAAATCTAACATTTCATTACCCTTTGGCTATATTATACTATACCGATAGGGTAAATATATTCCCTTATTTCTCTATAATTATTACCTATTTGGTTGATATATAAACACATAAAAAAAGCCCGTCCCGCAGGACGAGCTTTTTTTCTTAATACTTGTTTACTTTGACCGATTTCACAAGAATGGGAACGTCGATCGGCGTATTGTATTCGGCGTTCAAGCCCGACGTTTTAATACGCTCGATCGGTTCGTACTGCAAATATTCGCTCGGTCCGATCAGCGTCGATTCGGTAAACGAAACGTCCTCGCTCAGATCTTTCTTGTATTCGTCGATCGCGTCGATCAGCTCTTGCAGCTTTTTGCTGCCTGCTTCGGTCGTTTTGCCGAATACGCAGTATTTGGAATCGAGCGCCGTGTTCGACTGACCCGTGAACGTATAGAAAAGCGAGGTGGCGCTGTTGTAAACGTACGATTTATCGTTATCGTATTTGTTTCCGCCGTTATTTTTGCCCCCGTCGTTGCGTTCGGTCGTCACGCGGGGCGGATTTTCCCCGTTTTCCGGTTGTTTCTCCGCATTGTAATACATGACGAGCGCGCCGAATTCGTGCACGTTTTCCTTCGCATTCGTCGTATTGTTGCCGTTCTGCGAAAATTCGCCGTATACGGTGTAAAGCGGCGTCATCGCATCGTCCGCCGTCGTATAAACAGGGCTTGACGAAACGACTTCGCGTCCGTTCGCCCAAACGCTTTGCGTGAACTTTTTACCTTCTCCTTCGGCAGTCTTCATTGCCGAAAAGTAATCTTTTTCCACCAACGCGCCGTTTTCCACCGTGTATCCGCCCGTGTGGATCTTATCTTCGCCGAAATCGTGTACGCACAGACCGTCGTAAAATCCCGTATCGGCAACCTCGATAAAATGCTGTACGGTTTTTGGCGCGTCGTAACGCGAAAGCTTATAAGCAACGGCGTAATCCGTTCCGTTAAACGTGTAGGTGACGGTTATTTCGGGATGTTTGGTCGTGCAACCCGTGAACGCAAACACGGCTCCCGCGCAGAGTGCCGCCGCGGTCGCAGCGCAAGCAAAACGTTTGAATGAATTCTTTTTCATGAATGACTCCCTTTTTTGATACGGTTTTATTGTACCCGTTCTTGGCGCTTTCGTCAAGTAGTTTTGGCGAAGTTGCGTGAAAATTCGATAAAATCGGGATTTGCTTATTTGTTGGCGATCAAATTAACGTCGAGTTTATTATAAGGAATTTCGATTTTTTCTTTTTCAAAGCGTTTCGTCATCGTCTCTTGAAGATCGAAATACACCGTCCAATAATCGGCGTTCTTCGCCCAGCAGCGGCAGACGAACACCAGCGCGCTCTCGCCCTGCTCGTTCAGCCGAACGGTATAACCGTCGTCGTGCAGCACTAATTCGTGTGCGTCGAGCACCGATTCGATAATCTTCTTCACTTTATCGACGTCCGTTCCGTAAGCGACGCCGAACGTGAGATCGACGCGGCGCTTTTCTTCCGCGGAATAATTGACGATATTCCCGCCCGAAACCGAAGAGTTGGGAATGGTGACGACTTTGTTATCGGGGGTTTTAAGCTTGGTGCTGAACAGCGAAATTTTAACCACCGTGCCGCTGATCCCCGAAACTTCCACGTAATCGCCTTCCTCGAAGGGGTGGTTGGAAACAAGGATCATTCCGCTCGCAAAATTGGCGATGATCGACTGCAAGGCAAGCGAAATCGCCAACGTGCCGACGGTGAGCAGCGCAACGAAGCTCGTCGTATCGATGCCCAAAATACGCAAAACGATGATGAGATAGATAAAGACGAGCACCACTTTCAGAATGGTGAGAATAAAATCGCCCGCGATGCCTTTGAGTTTGGTTTTGTTTACGAGTTTTCGCGATACGGAAAGCACGATCTTCAATACGATCAACCCCACCAAAATGACGGCAACCGCAATCACGATATGCATCCAACCGCGCTCGGCAAGGAACCAGTTGACGAGCGAATTCCAAATTTTAACGAAAAATCCTTGTTCGGCGGGAGCTTCATCCGCCAAAAGCGTGAAAAGACTCATTGTGTTTTCTCCTTAACAATTATGAAAGAATAAAAAAACCGTAAGCCACGCCTACGGTTTTATCCTTTGTTTGATTACGCAAGCTCCGCAACCGCGCCCGCTTCCTTGAGCTTGGCAACAGCCGCTTCCGCGTCCGCCTTGGGAACGGCTTCTTTGAGCACGCCGAGACTTTCGACCGCCTTCTTCGCTTCCGCAAGGCCGAGACCCGTGAATTCGCGCACCGCTTTGATAACGGCAATCTTGTTCGCGCCGATCTCTTTAAGCACGATGTTGAACTCGGTCTTTTCTTCTTCTGCGGGAGCCGCCTCCGCGCCGCCTGCAACCGCGCCGCCGACCGCTACGGGAGCCGCCGCGCTTACGCCGAATTCTTCTTCCAACGCCTTAACAAGGTCGTTAAGCTCGACAACCGTCATAGCTTTTACTTCTTCGATCAATTTCTGAACGTCCATTTTTAATTCCTCCGATTATTTTAAGATTTTTTTTCTGCGATTGCTTTCAATACGTAAGCAAAATTCGCAATAGGCGACTGCAAGCAGCCGAGCATTTTGGCGATCAAGACCTCTCTCGAAGGGATCGCCGCCAGTTTTTTAACGCCTTCCGCGTCAACGTACGCGCCGTCGACGTAAGCGCTCTTCGGGGTGAGTTTGTCCGCGAGCGCGGGATTTTCTTTGCCCGCCTTGACCACGATCGAGCAGCCGCTCGTTTCGTCGGGACAGAACACGAACACCGTTGCGCCGTTCAAATCGTTATTAAACGCCGTTACGCCGAGTTCTTCAAACGCCTTGCGCACAAGCGTGTTTTTATACACCTTGTATTCGCAGTGCGCCTGCGTAAACTTACCGCGGAGCGCGGTCACTTCCGCCACCGTAAGACGGTCGTAAGACGCAAGCACTACCGATTTACTGCTTTGGATCTTGCCTTTGATTTCTTCTACGACAACCTTTTTCGCTTTGAAATTTTCCGATTCCGCTTTCTTGTTTCTGACTTTTCCTGCCATGATTACCTCCTTCAACTTCACGATTTTTATTTGCTTGGCGCGCAAATAAAAATCCGTGATTTGAGGGAAACCGCGGTCTGCACGCGCTACGCGCTAACAGCCGAGTATTTCCCTCTGCGGGCGAATTTTTAAGAGCGCCACCTTTTACTTCGCCCGCATTCACCTTTCCTGTGAAAGTCGCAAGCGACAAATTGGGTGCTTCCGCAGCTACAAAAACCGTTCGGTTAAATTAAAATGCTCCGTACCGCAAACGGGTACGGAGCATTCGATCAATTACGAACGGAACTCCGACCTCGGCGAGATATTAAGCTCAACGCACTCGCTTTCTGCGGTCATATGGATTTTTCGCTGTTATCTTAACACAAAGCAAGCTTGCTGTCAAGCATTTTTCCGCCTTGTTTAGATCTTATTGTAGTTTACTTTTACGCCGGGACCCATCGTGGAAGTAAGCGCAACGGACTTGATGTACTGACCCTTCGCCGCGGCGGGTTTCGCCTTGACGATCGCTTCCATCAGCGCGTTGAAGTTTTCCATGAGTTTTTCCGTGCCGAAGCTCTTTTTGCCGATCGGGCAGTGAATGATCGCCGTTTTATCCAAACGATATTCCACTTTACCTGCCTTCACTTCGGCAACCGCCTTCGCGGTGTCCATCGTAACCGTGCCCGACTTGGGGTTGGGCATCAAGCCTTTGGGACCGAGAATACGACCGATACGGCCTACCATGCCCATCATATCGGGCGTAGTGATCATCACGTCGAATCCGAACCAATTTTCGGTTTGGATCTTCTGGATCATCTCTTCCGCGCCGACGAAATCCGCGCCCGCAGCCTGCGCCGCGTCCGCTCTTTCGCCTTTTGCGATAACGAGCACTTTTTTTGTTTTACCCGTGCCGTTGGGAAGAACGAGCACGCCGCGGACCTGCTGGTCTGCCTGACGGGGGTCGATACCCAAGCGTACGTGCAATTCCACCGTTTCGTCGAATTTCGCCTTCGCGTTTGCAAGCACAAGACCCATCGCCTCGACCGCTTCGTACGATTTGGTGCGTTCGTAGGATTTCAGACTGTCGGAATATTTCTTACCGTATTTCATACTTTCCTCCTTACTCCTCAACCGTAACGCCCATCGAGCGCGCCGTACCCTTGATCATGCTCATCGCGCTTTCGAGCGACGTGCAGTTCAGATCGGGCAGTTTCTGTTTTGCGATTTCTTCGACCTGCGCCTTCGTGAGCTTGCCGACCTTCACTTTGTTCGGCGTTCCGCTTGCCGATTCCAACCCGAGCGCCTTTTTGATCAAAACGGGCGCGGGCGGCGTCTTTAAGACGAACGTGAACGAACGGTCTGCATAAATCGTCATCACGACGGGAATGATCAACCCTTCTTGATTCGCCGTTTTTGCGTTGAATTCCTTGGTAAAGCCCGGAATATTGATTCCGTGCGGACCGAGCGTCGAACCGACGGGCGGACCGGGAGTCGCTTTTCCCGCAGGAAGCTGCAACTTAACGACAGCGGTAATTTTCTTTGCCATAATATTGCCTCCTTGTGGTGTTTACAAGACGATTGAAAAATTTTCGTCTCTCCCACTCTATCTGAAAGGGCTTGCGCCCGTTCATTCTGTTTTTGCTCTCAGATTTCTCGACTTCACGTTGTTCCGCTCGAAATGACAGATTTCATACTGAGCGATTAACACCTGCCGCCAATTGAACTGAGATTTTTCGGCTTCACGTTGTTCCGCTCGAAATGACAGACTTCATACTGAGCGATTAGCGCCTGCCGCCAATTGAACTTAAATTTCTCGGCTTCACGTTGTTCCGCTCGAAATGACGCAATGTCATATTGAGCGAAGACGAAATATCTTTCTTATTCTTCCGTCGGCTCGGTGCTTTCGGGAAGGTCGGAAGAAACGCGCTCCATTTGAACGTAATCGACTTCCACGTCCTGCGGACGCCCGAACATGACGATATCCACTCTGGCGCGCTGCCCCACTTCGTCCAACTCGCGGATTGTTCCCACGAACCCTTCAAGCGGACCGCTCATGATCGAAACTTTGTCGCCGATCTTGAAGTCGGCGTCGTCAACGTATTCGTCGAGCCGCATTTTGCGGATCTCTTCTTTTTTCATGGGAATGGGTCTGCCCTGCGGACCGCAGAATCCCGTTACGCCGCGCGTGTTCGTCACAAGATACCAAAGCTGGTTGGAATAAATCATCTTGATGAAAACGTAGCAAGGCAGCAGTTTTCTTTCGACGACTTTCTTCTTTCCGTTCGCTTTTTCTTCGATCGTCTTTTCTGTGGGAATTTTCACGTCGACGATACTGTCTTGCAGGTTGTTGTTCTCGATCAAGCGTTTCAAACTGTCCTGCACCATCGTTTCATAACCCGAATAGGTATGAAGAATATACCATTTGGGTTCGGTATCGTTATTCGCCATGATTATGCTCCCGTACCGAATTTCGTGATGAGTTTAAGAAGTTCGCTCAAACCGTAGTTTACGCCCGTGACGAGCACCATGAAGATAAGAACGATCACAAGCACGACGCCCGTCGCCTTCACAGCCTGTCCGAACGTGGGCCAGGAAACGCGTTTCAGCTCGCCGAACGTTTCTTTGAGCTTTCTGCCGAGACGGACGAAAATGTTGGGCTTTTTGTCCTTGTTTTTGTCCTTATTCTTTTTTGCCGGCTTTTCGGATTTGGATTCGACTTGGGAATCCGTATCTTTTTTCGACATGATCGGCTCCTTACAAAAATTATTTGGATTCCTTATGTGCCGTGTGTTTTTTGCAAACGGGGCAGTATTTTTTCAGCTCCAAACGATCGGGATCGTTGCGCTTGTTCTTAAAACTGTCGTAGTTGCGGTTATGACACTCCGTGCACTCGAACGTGACTTTCATTCTCGTGGATTTGGTAGCCATTTGTAAACTCCATACAAAAAAATTACACCCGCTTTTGGGTGCGTAACGTAAGTTTATCACAACGGTGAAATGATGTCAATCTTTTTTACAAGCATATTCAAAAATTTTTCACGGAAATTTTATATGCGCTACTCACCCTATTGCGCCACCTTGTGAATCTCCCTTGCGCTGCGCGCTTTCCCCCTTTGACAAGGGGGACTTTTGGGCTTCCGTGTGCAAAAGAAGGTTTACCTTGTTGTGTCCCTCTTGTGTAAAGGGGTGAGTTGCGAATTCTACGCACCACGCCTGCGGCGTGTGCGTTCGCGGCGAACTGAGCCATTGCACATTGATTGGTGCAATAGCGTGACCGAACCGCCGTTTTCCCTTGCGGCGGTAAGAAATTGAGGGGGATTGTCGCCTTACCCCGTCAAGCACAACGCAAACTCCCGACGGCAAGCCGTCGGGAGTTCTTTTTCTTTTGTTTTGCTTTCGCGGCGGTTAAGCCGTGTTTGCCGAATTATTCCACGGGGTTTGTGTTATCGCCCGCGGGCAGATCAACCGCCGTGATCGTAATATTCGAAACTTTTTCACCGCCGATATGGAAGGTCCATTCGGTTTGCGTCGTTCGGGATATATCGAACGTATACAGGCAGTTATACGTATAGCCCGCATACTTGCCCGCCAAGCTCGAATAAGACAGCAGAACGTTCAGTTTACCCTCTTGCGTCCACGTAAATTCCAATCTCCAAGCGTTGTCTTTCCGTGCGATTTCTTTGAAGATCGCCCAATCGTTTGCAACTTCCAAGCCTTCGTTCCCGATCAAGGTGGACGTGATTACAGGAGTATTGCCGAGTTTCGCATCGCCGAACGACCAACCGTAAGCGTCCGAACGACCCGTATAACCTTCTTTGCATTCCCAAATAAGCGATTGCCATTGCTCCGTAACGTCACCCGTATGCGTACCGTAAATGATCATCGATTTGCCTTTCGTAAGCGTGCCCGGTACATCATAAGCCCAGCCGATGCCTCCGGGTCCGACGTTATCGAACGAAAGCCCCGTTTTGAGTTCTGCGCCGCAAAGAGCACAGTTTGCACCCGTTTGATCTTTATGATAACATACCATTTTGCAGATGCTGCAAATACCTTTTGCGAATGCGTGTTCGTGCTGAGGGTCAAGCGCACCGCACTTACAGTAATTATCAATATAATTATGCGTATGCGTGGGATTCAATTCGCCGCATTCGCAGCGGTCGGTTTCGGGAGCGTAAACGTGCGTGTGTTTTACGGGGTTGCAGTCTTCCGCCGCAACGACGTCTTTGCTTGCCGTCGCCGTGATCGTGCCCGTAAACGAGCCGCTGTCGGGAAGAATGCCGATCGAATATTTTGCCGCAAGCGTCGTGCCCTCTTTCGCCGAGAACGTCCATACCTGCACGTATTCGCCCAACGTGTCGATGCCCGAAACGTCGTACCGAACGAGGATTTTCGACGTATCGCTCCAATCCCACGTGATCTTAATATTGCCGTTCGCCTTGATCGCTTTGACGGTTTCCCAGTTGATGCTTGTTTTGCCGTTCAGCGTGCAGGTCGTTTTCTGAACGCGGAAATTATTCAGCGTGAAGTCGGTTTGCGGATCAGGACCGTTGTTAACCCAGTTATCAATACGGATATGGTCGCCTTCCTTGAACGTGCTGCCCTCGTAAAGGAGCGCCGCCACGCCGTTGTAGTTGTATGTCGTGATCGAAGTTACTTTGCCTTCCGCCACGACCTTCTGACCGGGAACGATGACGCTGTAACGCTGCGACGCGTCGGGGTTGTAAGCCTTGTTGTCGCCGTGTACTGTCGTAAATGCTTGGCTGTTGTCCGTTTTGCCGACCTGTACGTTTTCTTTCTTCCAGCCCGTTACTTCCTTGCAGACCGTGCACAGACCGCCCTCTGCGGGGAAGGCATGTTCGCCTTTGACGAATACGATGCCGTACCACAAAACCACGTTATCTCCGTTCATAAGCGCTTTCGCCTGAACGCCGTCAACCGTGCAGGTCGCCGCAACGATTGTTTGCAGCTCTTCTTCGCCGAGGGTCAGCTCGGTGATTTCTCTTGCCGCATTTACGGAATACGCCTTAACCGTTCCGCCGAGATTAAGCTCGAACGCGTAAGCAGGTTCCGCCGTTTCGCCCTTGACGATGCCCAGATCGCTCAAATCAATCGTAAGCGCGACCGCACCCAGCGACGAATAAACCGCCGTAGTCTTTTTCGCAAGCAGGTTCGCGCCGTCTTTGAACGCAACCTTGCCGTTTTTCAACGTGAAGGACAAATCGTAATCACGCAGCAGATCGGCGTTGAGCGCGTCTTTCGCGCCGCCCATGTTCGCGTTAAGGCGTACTTCCTTATCCGAAACGCCCTTGGTAAAGACGAGAGTCAAAAGGCTGCCGTCGGCAAGCGCAAGCGTGTCTTCGTCGATAAGCGTCGTGCCGCCCGTGACCGCGCAAGCGATCTCCGCCGTCTTGGTGACGAGCAGACTGCCCGCCGCCGTCGTAATGCGCACTTCGTACGCTTCGATGCTCTTCGTAAAATCGAGCGCATTCTGTTTGAACGTTATGCTGTTGCTGCCAACTCCCGTCACTTCGAGGTTGCCGAACTTCGTACCCATGTCGATCGCCGCGAACGCTTGTTCCGCGTCGCCGATGACGATCTTATTATCGCCCGCGAGCGTGCCGCCCGAAACGGTGAGCGTAAACGAGCCGCCCGCCAAGTTAAGCGTGTTGTTCGTGATTTGCGCCGTCAGTTCGCTGATCGCCACGTCGGAAAGGTCGAGCGTGATTGCGCCCTGCGCCGTGCTGCCTTCGAGGTTGGTAAACGTAAGCGTGTATACCTTTTCGGAATCAACGTTGAGCGGGATCACGACGCCGAGCGACTGTTTATCCGCCGCCAATTTCACGATCGCGTTCTCGTTTCCGCCGAGCGCGACTTTGGTCGTGCCGACGAGCGGCTGCGAGAATTTAAGCGTTGCCGCAACGTAATGGGTGTAATCCGCAAACGCCGCAGCGTCCTTGGTCGCCATGCCGTTTACTTTCACGTTCGCGCCGTTTATCGTAGCGTGAAGTTCTCCCGTTTCGTACGTGTTGCTACCGTCCGTCACGGCGTCCGCCGTCACTTCGGAAAGCACGCTCGGAACGATCTTGCCGCGCACCACGTTGAACGTCGTTTTGCCGTACGTCACGTCGGGACAGCCGTTGAAGATAATTTTGTCGTCCGAGCCGAGCGTTAAACGCATGGCGTACGTGTAATCGTATGCGGGAATGCCGCTTACGGTGTTCACGCCCGCTTCCCAAAGGCGGAAACGAACCGTGATCACGCCGTCTTGATAGGTCATCGTATAACGGTACGCGCCGCCCGCTTTGAGCGTGTTGAAGTTACTTTCGTCGACCGTGATGCCGTTGCCGTTCTTCCAGCCGTTGATCGTGTTGTAAGGGTGTTCGTTCGTGATAAGGGAGTTGGTCATGCCTTCGACCATTTTGCCCTCGTTTTCCGCAGCGTAGTCTACGCCGAGCTCCTCGTTCTTCGCGTCGGAAGTCGGGAAGGTCGCTTCGCCCCACGACCACGCTCTTCTTTCAAAGTAACCGTCGCCGTTCATCACGTACTGCGCAACGCCCGTGTCTTCCACGACGATGCTGTACGCGTTCATCTTCGCCGCGTCGCCGCCGTTGTCGCCCGATTTTTCGCTGTATCTGCCTGCAAATTCAATAAATTCGCCGTCTTTCAGATCGTTTACAACGTAATCGCCTTTGTACCAGGTCGTAGGCGCGTCTTTCTCGGCAATGGAAGCGCCGCAAAGATCGCACTTCTTATCGTTGTTCTCGTCCTTGTGTTCGCCGCCCACGTAACGCGCGCCAGCATAGAACACCACGTTGCCGCCGTCTTTGACGCCCTTGGCTACTAGCGCGCCGTCGTAGCAGTTGCCCGTGCTCTCGGAGATGATTTCGTCCTCGAACGCCGCGGCGTCGTAGGAAACGACCGTGAGCGCGCCGTTTTCGATCTTGTAATACTTGCCGCTGCTCTCGCCCACAACGTCGAAATATTTCACCGTTTCGGAAGAGATCTTGCTCAGATCGATCTCGTAGATCACGAGCGCGACGTAATCGCTGTCGAGCGCGTTATCCACCGTGCCGTCCACATACAGGTGCGGCACGACGATGCCGTCCTCGGTGAGCGCGCCGTCCGCCAACGCGAATTCGCCCGCATAGTCGATATAGCTGCCGTTGAGGTTGAGAAGCGAAATCGCTTCTTTGTTGCCCGCGTTGAAGTTGAGGGTAAGCCCTCTTACCGCAACAGCCGACGCCGTAAGATTGCCGTTTTCGCTGACGATCCGCGCGACAAGCAGCTTATCGCCGCTGACTTCGGCGTACGTTTTGCCGTCCTCGCCGAGCACGACGCCCGCCGCCCCTTCCGCGTTCGAGAACGAACGGGTGAGTTTAACGACGTCGCGCGCCAAAATCTCGCTGCCTTCGGTGAGGTCGAGCGTATAGCCGAAGCTCGAATAATTGCCGTTCGTATTGAGCGATACCGCCTCTTTCGTAAGCGTTACCACGAGTTTGGTGAGATCCGCCCAGCCCGTGAAGGTTTTTTCGATTTCATTCGTGCCGTCGGTAACCGACTTGACCGTCAGACCGACCGCTTTTCTGCCTTTTTCCACATAAAGGCGTCCCGTTCCCGTCGGCGCCGTAACGGCGATAACGGTGTTTTTCGTCACCGTGCCCGCTTCAAACGTATAGGTGAGCACGATTTCGCCCGCGTCGTTTAAGAACAGATTATCCGATTGCACCGCCGAATCGGCTTTGACGCCCTGCACTGCGGAAAGATCGATCACGATATCCTTTTCCTGCAAGCCCGTCACGGTGTACGTTTTGCTTTCGCCGATCGCGATAACGATATCGGCATACGCGCCGCCCTCCGGCACGTTGATATACGCGGCGCCCGTCGCGCCCGTTTTATTGAATCTGCCGCCCAGCTCGTTCGCGTGCAGACGCATCGCAAGATACTTCGTTTCGGTTACGTTTTCCAATTTCCCGTTCAGCGTGCCCGCGACGCCTTCGATCGCAAGACGGACGGTATCGCCCTCGCCGAGCGAAAGCTCGTATCCCGTTATCGCGGAACCGTCGAAGATCACCGAACCCATTGCGACGGGGTACGATTCGACGGCGTTCACCGCGTTGGGAACGACGGTGACGAACTCGTCTTTCGACAGCACGTCTTCCTGCGCGTACGGTCCGACGGTGAGCACAACCTTAAAGTGCGTCATGTCGGTCTGCAGCGGGTACATTTTCAAATCGTAGAACGTGCCCTTTGCTTCGCCGAGCGTATCGGGTCCGTTCGCGTTCGGCACGAAGCCGTACACGTCGAAGCCCGTCGCCGTTTCTTCCGTTTCGCCCGTCTGCTGATAGGTCGCTTTTACGGTGATGTCCGTATAATCGAGCGCGGTGTTCGCAAGATATTTCGATTCTTTGTTCGCCGTCGCGCTGATTCCCGTCAGCGTTTTGGGCGTGATATACGACGCGCCGTCGATGGTGTACGACATATAATCGCCGTGAATGAGCGTGTCGTAATAGCCCTGCGCGTTATCGGGTACTCTCAAACGCGCCACGAGCGACGAAGAAAGCTCGGGGTTGGCGATCGTCAGCTCGATGATGCCGTCGTAACGGTACGTCCAAGTGAGTTCGACGCCCAAGCCCGTCGCGCCCTCGCTTTCGTCGTAATAATGCGTGGTGCGGCGAATGGTGCCTTCGGTGTATACCGACCAATCTTGATAATCCGCCGCCGCAAACGGAATATTCTCTTTCAGAAGCGGATACGAAGCGTACGCCGCATTGTCCTTCCAAGCGTTATATCCTTCGGGGCGGTTTTTGATCTCGTCGCCCGTATCGGAGAAAAGCGAACCGTAGTTGAAGCTCTCGCTTCCGCTGCCCGCAAGCGCGGCAAGCATGCGCTGATCGCCTACGCCGTTCAACAGCACCCAGCCTTCGTTCCGCACGAACACCGACGTGCCTTGATAAAGACCTGCGTCGTTATACTGTCCGCGCGTAGCGTCGGCAATGCCGATAATGGGGAAATAGTAGGCTTTCGCGTCGCTGAGCGCTTTTGCCCGTCCCTTTACGGTGATCGACGCGCCCTTCGTCAGTCTGCCCACCGTAAAGGAAGAAACTTCCACGGGACCTCTTCCTTCCACGTTGACCGACCCGAACGGCTTTATAATGTTTCCGCCGACAAGCACTTTGTCGTTTTTATGGAAATCGCCGAGCGTGAGCGTTTCGGGCGTTTCGAGCGCCGTTTCCGACTGCGTGGCATGGCAGACCGAACAGGTGCTCACGCCCGTATCGTCTTTCGCGCCCCAATTATGCCCGATTTCCACCTGCACGCGCGTATAAACGCCGTTGGGATTTTCCTGCGTCGGTTTCAAAACGACGTTATAACTGCCCACCGTTCCGTAAACGACGTTCTCGCCGAACAGCACCTCGCAGGCGCTGCCCTTGATCGTTTCGTTTTTGTTGGAGCCCTTGTAAACGACGTTCACCTTATAATCGTCGAGTTTGGCGGAAAACGTTTCCGCCGTGTCGCTGTCAGTAAGCTTGAGTACCGTTTGTCTGCTCTCGTTGATTTTGGTAATTTCCCGCTTCGTGTCGCCCTTGCCTTTGCAAGCGGCAAAAGCGGTTGCCAAAACGGTAGCAAACAAAACGAACAAAACCACCTTCAGTTTCTTCATAACTGCTCTTCCTCCCCCCAAATGAAATTTTAATCTTACGCCTTTGAAATCGGCAGAATGATTTTACAATATAATTTTGTCACTGTCAATATGTTTTCTAAAAAAAGTTTTGATTTTTTTGAAATTTTTTTACTTCAATCTAAATGAAAAGAAAGATGCAAACACATTTTGTCATTTCTTCGTCTATTTTGTACATAAAAAAACGCCGTTTGTCACTTTTTATGTATCAATCGGCGATTTAAGCAATTATAATAATTGTCGGGTGTAATTCAAAGCAGAGCGAGATACTCTTTGAGCGCGGAAACCGCCGTATCGGTGCGGCTCGTAAAATAGGCGTTCAGCAAGCGAAGCGAACGCGCGATACCGTCGGCGTCCTCGGCATGCTCGCCGCGCAAAACGGCGCGGACGGCGCGGTACGTACTTTCGCTCGCCCGAACCCCCTCGCCGCATTCGGCGCAGAAAAACGCGCCCTCTTCCATATCGAACCGCAAAAGCCCCTGCATGAGCTTCCCGCAAACGGGGCAGCGGTCGGCGCGGACGGCGTAACCCGCCAAAGACAGCGCCCGCAGAAAAAAACGCACGAGCGTTTCGCCCGTTTCTTTTCCCGCGCAAGAACACAGCTCGCGGAGCGTATTTACCGCCAATAACAAAAACGCGCCGCTTTCGGAATCCTCGTACACGAGTTTATCGCACGTTTCCGTAACGGCGGCGGCGGCATAAAAACGGTGCACGTCCTCGCGCAAGCCGTAAAAACTTTCGTGCGGGTCGCAGGCGATCACCGTATTGCGCCCCGCGCTGCGGTTGAGCACGTATTCCCCGAAAAAAAAGGGCTGCGCGGCGAACGCAAGGCGCGCGCCGTGTTTGCGCACGCCTTTCATAGCGGCGGAAAGCTTCCCTTCCGCGGTGAGCAGCGTGATCATTCTGTCGCTCTCCTTAAAATCCGCATAACGCAGCAGGAGCGCGTCGCACTTGAATTGCATTTATCTTTCCTTTAACTGTTGATAGAGCATGTAATAACTGACGTTGCCCGTTTTCTCGAAGAGCTCCCAGGCAATTTCTCTTGCCGATTTTTCCTCGCGCATATCCGCCTCCGCAACTATCGTGTGCGTTATGCGGGGAATTATGCAAACGTTTCCGCAATGCGCTCGTTTTTGTCATGGTGAGCGAAGCCGAACCATCTCAGATTCCTCGGCAAGCTCGGAATGACAGAAACAGACTTTCGGAATGACAGGCTCTTGTCATGGCGCGTT